>JAFASY010000186.1 GCA_019244235.1 Chroococcidiopsidaceae cyanobacterium CP_BM_ER_R8_30 | reverse complement strand
CTAAGCCTGCCATGTCGGAACCATTACCAGCAGCTGCTGAAGCATACTCATAAACCACTTGTGTCAGCCCATGAAAGCCTGGATTGCTAATACCTGCCAAAGCATCGGGAAAGGCCAAAGTGATGCTGGAGGGAATCAAAATCAAGATGGGATGGATAAGTACAATTACACCCAAGAGTGTAATTTCAAATTTGTTAATTTTGCGACCGAGATATTCTGGAGTTCGCCCCACCATCAAGCCAGTTAAAAACACTGCCAAAAAAAGATAGACGAATAAGTGAGCTGTTCCCGTTCCCACTGACCCCCAAATGACCTGAAGAAACATCCCAAGAAGGGCGCAAAAACCACCCATTGGCATCATGGAATCGAAGGCGGCATTGGATGAGCCAGTCATGGTGGAAGTAGTGGTAATAGCAAATAAGGCCGTTTGTGCCCAACTCAGTCTGACTTCTTGGCCTTCTAAATTAGATTGCTCTCCTATAAGGGAATTGACTAGCGGATTGCCCGCATACTCCCCAACAGCAGTAATTCCAATCATCACAACAAATGTGGCAAGCACTATCCAAAACAGTAGCCATGCCTGTCTAGTATTGCCAATAAATACTCCGTATGTATAGATAAAAGCAGCAGGAAGGAGTAGCTGGAATAAAACTTCTATCAGTTCAGTGGCACCATTGGGATTTTCAAAAGGGTGGGCAGATCCCGCACCAAAAAAACCACCACCGTTATCCCCCAGCATTTTGATGCTCTCAAAATGCGCTACTGGACCACGAGCTATAGTTTGAGTTGCTCCTTCCAAAGTTGTCACTATCTCAGGACCACTCAGCGTTTCTGGCACACCTGCAATTAGTAACGCTACAGCACATATGATTGAGATGGGTAATAAGACTCGTGTAATTGCATGAATTAAATCAACGTAAAAATTCCCCAGTGGCCTGCCAGTCAAGCCGCGAATGAAGGCAATTCCTACGGCTGCGCCAGTTGCAGGAGCTACAAACATCAAAAAGCCTAATGCTGCTATCTGGCTGAAGTAAGACATAGTTGACTCGCCTGAGTAGTGTTGCAGGTCGGCAGCAACTAAGAATGAGATAGTCGTGTGCAATGCTGTATCCCATAGTGGCATTCCTAAACCTGTGGGATTTAGGGGCAGCCCTGCCTGAAACATCAGCAGTAGAAAAACCAAAATCGCCATAGCGGAATTGCTGATTAGAACAGCTTGGGTATATTGCCAAACCGTCATATCTTCTTCTGAGTCAACGCCACCAAGTAGGTAAATTCCATGCTCTACGGGCTTCATAACCGGATCGAGCAATGTTTTTTTTGCCGTAAAGACCCGCGCTAAATAGCCGCCGAGGATTGGAGTCAACCCTATTAGTAGGAGTAGCGTCAGAGCAATTTGAAAAAATCCTTGCAACATAAATTGGAAAAATGTTAGTCAAAATTTTGTTGGCTTATTACGAGGTTTCTGCGCAGTCATGCTCTCTAGTATATTTCTTTAGTATAAGAAGTTAAAATCAAAGATACAAATTATTTTTTATAAAAAATCTTTTTTTGATGTTTTTGTTGAAAGTGGGATGTTATCTAAGCAGGATTGATAGTCTCTACATCTATAAGTATAGATTTTATATATTCAATAGTGAGTCAAGTCTAAACTCTGATTTTACTGCTAAATATTAAGGTTGTAACTCTGAATTTATCAGAAACTTGCTGTACAAATGATCGAAGTAGCAACATGCATCTAAAGCATCGTTTTTTGCCCGCCTATAAAATTTGCCACAGTTGGCGTTGCTCCAGCTTGCCAGATCTGAATGATGTTGTTTGACTTTCACAAGATCCTGCTAGCTTCAATCCCCAGGATTCTACTATCGGGTGAGATATTTGGGACCACGACTTAGGCTTCGCTTTCTGTGAAAAAAAACATAGAATTTTTACCTTCTTAGCTTTAAAGCTTCATATCCAGAGGGGAAAATTATATTCAGTACAATACCGTAAATACAATGATAAAAATTCTACGCTTAACTATTGTCGTACCCATCGCTGTACTTGTATCTTTAAACTGGGCTATCACTACGGCTAGGGCCGAGGACGCTGAATGCTTCATGGTTACCTCTTTGGGTAAAGTAATAAACTTGAGCAATCTCTGTGGAGACCAGTCTGCAAAAGCAACTTTAACTAGGGGTGTTTTTCAAGTGCCAATTAAACGGCATCAACATGGCGTCCCCATAATTGATGTCACCTTCAACGGGACACAGACATTTGAGATGCTTGTAGATACAGGAGCAAGTAGCATCGTACTGACACCACAAGTTGCAGCAGCGGTGGGATTTGTCCCAGTGGGGACAGTGAAAATTAATAGCGCAACCGATCGAGGAGTAGAAACGGTCCTAGGTCATGTAGCTTCGGTTGGAGTAGCTGGAGCGGTTATCAAGAATCCTGAAGTGGCGGTTGCTCCAGCTCTAGATATGGGACTTCTGGGAGAAAACTTCTTCAAAGATTACGATGTTACAGTGAGAGAAAAGGTGATTGAGTTTCGAACTCGACCTCAGCAGTAAAGTTGCTTGCTACATGACTTGATTCTGGGGTAAATTTTCAAAAGTTTCACAAGAGGGTTGCAACCAGGCAGCGGTAAGTGATTATGGGAGCGCTCAACGAATCTATTAGTTGTGGGCAATGGCGATCGCTGGCGGCAGGTCTTTTAGAACCTATTGTCGAATGCTATCAAATTTACCCCTGATGGTGGACAAGTTTCAGTAGACTTGTCAGTTGTGACGAACGGAAACCCCAACCGCTACGCTCAGGTTCGCACAGCTGACAATAGCATCGGCATCGCCCCTGAGTTTTTGCCCTATGTCTTCGTTCGCGAAGCGTACGCCCTGCGCAATCGCTTTCGGCAAGCGGACGGCAGTTCGACTAATAAGATGATGTAACAGTTAAAGATTAGAGTAATTTAAAACAAGAAAGCGACTTTTAGCCAGCAAAAATATTATCTTCAAGTAAGAAAGATTGAGATTGATCTCCACACACAAAACAGGTTAGGTCTCGATCGTACCTAGCTCCGTACCAACGGAGAATAGAAGGAGTTTTTGAGCCGTACCCCATTTTTAGATAGTTAGCATAACTCAATTCCCGACGATTGGCCCAGATATAGAAGTCCGCAACTAAATCCTCTGCCAGTGATACCAACCCACTTGCTTCACAACCTCTCGAAAGCTCTACTAGAGCCAATTTGACGATCATGTTTGAGATTGGTAAGATATCGCAAGACAGTCCCACTTGAATCGTTGCTTTTACTTCCTCCTCTGAAACATAGTCTGGGTTTTGACTGCGAGCTTGCCGGAATTGAGAAATTTCATCTGGACGACTCTTCAAAAAATCGTTTGTAAAAATACAAGCTAAGCAAGGACCTTGGTAGGGACGAACTCGCAAGACATCTCCACCGGCGGCACGAGTTATTGCTCTGCCGAAAATAGTCGTAATTCTATATTGAAGAGCAATCTGGTTGAGATTAAAGCGGCTTCTGTCATTATCGGTAGCAGCAATAATCAGATCACAATCTTTGAGCAGGCTATTAGTTTTCTCAAGATTTGTGTTGATGTTAATTTCAGCAGTTTTAACCTTAATATAGGGGTTCCTTGCATAAAGCAAATCCCTAACCGCTTTTGTTTTGTACCGTCCTAAATCTCCAATTCCACAAATGTGTCTGGAAATATTTGCTAATTCCATACGGTCAAAATCTATAAGGACAAAATTGCCAACACCTGCTTTGGCTAGTTCGAGAGCGACAGTTGAACCTCCACTGCCTAACCCAACTATTCCAACTCGGCAATTTTCCAAAATCGAAGTTTCTAACAAGCCTTTGCTCCGAGAGTAAAGTTCTGATTGCTCCGGAATAAACTTGAGACTTCCTTCTCGAAATTGTCCAGATATATGAATAAAAACGCGATGTTCTAAACGTTTTTCCTCTGCTGCCAAAAGCACGATAACAACAGGCTTAGGGTTATTGCCAAACTTCGTCTTGCAAATTTTAGTAACAATGGCCAAGCTTTCCTCAGTATCAGGCATTCTAATTAAGAACTGAATAGCTGAGTGGCAAGGATAGCCTGCTATGTGTACCTTAGGAGCAGAAGTGTAAACATGAAAGACATCACCACCGTCAAAGCCACAAGCTATACCGGGTAAAAAATTATTTTGGAATGTTCTAAAGCTTTCGTAAGCAGCCTGCACCTGCTCTTCAAGCATGTAGACAAAGGTAGTACTCATAAGCTTGATTGTTAAATAGGATATTTCTTGAAGAAAATCGGGGGACGCAGCCCCAGGCTGCAAAGTCTACTTTTGCAACGGCTGAGTGTTCCGTCCTTTCACGTTTACCAACAGAATACAAGCAATACAAACTCTCTAGAGAGACGTTAGCCTAGGAAGGGATACAAGTTTGTCTCAGTCTCACTTTAGCTAGGCCAACTCCCAAAAAATCCATCTTGTGTAATCGAATCTGCAACTACAGCATCAGGACTAAGTTGAACTATTCCTTTTTTCTGGACAACTAAATCACCTGTTGTCGGATCAAAAACCAACTGTTGATCGAGGGGTGTTTGCCCTTGTTTAACAATTTTTTCGAAATGCTTTTGTACTTCTTTTGAGCTCGTCATTGTTCTCACTCCTCTTCTAGTTTTTGATAAAGAATCTAAATGTCACTCTGTTAGATTAACAGGCATGAATGTTGAGGCATGTCCTCTACAAAGAAGCAATTTTTAAGATCATCTAACCTCTCTACTTAAATATACTCTACTGCATTTCACACAAAAAATCAGCTATGTATTTACCACTTCTTTTATGTGCTTCAAGGGCTTCAAGCCAGATACGACCTTTCAAAATAACTAAGTATAGGGTTAGGTTAGGTTGCCAGTCTTTGTGGTGGCAAATTTTGACAAACCCGTCTCTCGGTTTTAAAGTGTGCATTTTTGAAGTAGCACCATAATGGATCAAGTCTTGCCCTAAAAATCCTCTTAAGGGATGAGGTGAAGTTACTACCATGTCTGGGCGGGAGTTGGGAAAATCGGATGGAACGTAAATCCTCAAAGTATAGTTATTCCCCAAGTTAGTGGGAACGTTACCCTCTACTTTCGTATTGTTATTATCATTTGGGCTAATCCATTCAAAACTGGGAAAAAATCTAGATAGAATTTTTCTTTCTGCTTGCAAACGTCGTTGTTGAACCGAACTCCACCCCATTAATCACCATTCTCCTCATTAATTTCTAACTGAGTGATAACAAGATAAACTATACTTGTGACCTTTGTCCAGGGATCGACTCTTATAGTGTTTCCATTAAATCGGATCGAAGGTGGTGAGTCCGGATAATCATCAGGAAGCTCAACTCTCCATTTTCCTCGATGATCTTCAAAGGTAAAACATATTTGCTCTAATGAATTCCTTAGCATTTGGCAGTTTAGAAACGAATTGTTTAATTCTTCGTATATTCGCTTGAGCAAAACTTTCCCTTCAGGTCTGCTATACCAAACCTCCTTGGAGATATCAATCGGCTCCATAATGATGGATTCTTCGAATTGGAGAGTTGTTTCTTCAATAACGCCGCGCCAACTGTCTGACTGATGTAAAGGTTCATTCAAAAAATCACCTTCTGGTTTCCATCGATAATGCTGAAGAGCACTACGTATGGGACTATCGCCTACAAGAACCACCCAAGAACCAGTTTGGTAGTTAGATCTTGAGTTGTTAAACAAAAAACTACCTAAGTTGACTTTCCACTTGTTCCTAAACTCATGAGTTCCACATTCTGAACTAGGTTCTAAATTAGCAATGCAAATCAGAAACTTTTGGAAGTTGTATTTCTCCATAGCACGAAAAACAGTTGCTCGATCCCCAGCGCTAGGTTCTGCTAGACCCATCTGATGATGAGAATGCCATTCGCCAATATGCTGCAGACCATGTTCATTCTGCAGGATTCTCCCAGCTTGAATCAGAAAATCTCTATCTTGATAAAAACTTGTGGGATAATGTCTGCTACCTGAACCAGGACCAAGTACAAACTGAAGGACAGGTGCTCCTGTATTTGTCCAAAATCCAAACAAGTCTCCACCTGTTTCCAAATTTGGATATTCTTCAACCCAAGCAGCAATACGGTTTAGCTCTCCTTGATAGATAAGAGTTTTATAATTTCCGGTATTGAT
The DNA here is from genome assembly GCA_019244235.1 of Chroococcidiopsidaceae cyanobacterium CP_BM_ER_R8_30. Lineage (GTDB taxonomy): Bacteria > Cyanobacteriota > Cyanobacteriia > Cyanobacteriales > Chroococcidiopsidaceae > JAFAVL01. Next base: position 1,296 of record JAFASY010000186.1, on the reverse strand, counting down.
GCACATTAGCTTTCAGGTTAGTAATATTTCCCGCAATAAAGTCAAAACTTTAGCACAAATGGCATTAAGGAGCGTGGACCCACATTCCACCCCTTCAACTGTCACATCGGATACTTACAACAAAGCAATAGAGAGCGCAGCGATCGTAGCCATTTGATTCTCAATAAGCTAACTCAATTGAGAATCAGTAGCGGATAATTCAAAAGTACTAAATAATACGGATTCGCCGTCTTGGCGGGGGACGTAAGTCTGCTTTTAAGACGATATAGGACTAGACGCCACCTTTTTAAGGGTGAAGCTCTTTATGGATGCTAAGGATCTGCTCAACAAATTCGCTTTACCGATCCTTCAGCTAAGAATTTCAGCCCCAAAAGCAACTACGAATGCCCAAGTTCCTGTTAACGCAGGGTTCTAGCTTTCTTTGATAATTCCAGTTGCCAGAATCCATAAAGAGCTAAGACGAACAAACTATCCCTCTTGCTGAGTCTGATTTATCTGGATAGTATCAGTAGGACAAGTCGGACTTGCATCTACTTCTTCAACCTTTCTGACTCTCCGAATCAAGACAATTTCTTCCTCGCGGCGGACAACAGTACGAACTGGTGCAACGCAAACGATATCCTTTTGCGGATCGCGAGGTCCCCAATCCGGAAGGAAGGGGAGCCATGGTTCTCGTTGCCTAGGAGGTTCTGGCTGTCTAGGAGGGGTTGACCTTAACCGCAGTGAAGTAAAAACATTACAATTAGAGTCGAAGGTATGACGTTCTGCATAGAACATCCGAAGTTCATACTGCTGATCAACTCGCAAAATCAGTTCTAGATCCTCTTCGGCCTGTTCAATGCCTAAATCTTCTTTCAGCTTAAGTACCAGCGTGGTAGATTTATCTACAGCCCGGTTTTTCTCGTTCGTTAGTCTGAGGTCTATATTCTGCCTCGCTGATTCATGAAGTCCCCCTAAATCAATGACCAACTTGTTATCAATGAAAATCCATAGATCATCATCCCCGTAAAATTCGAAATATTCTGTGCCTTGATAGATGAAAGTCGTTACTGCCTCAAGCGTAAAGTGATAATTGTGCTTTCTGGAGTGCTCATCAAAGCGAAACCTTCCTTCCACATCACTCCAAGTAAAAGGTCTCCCATCTGGATGTTTCAGAACACCCTCATTTTTTTCGATGGCTTTCCGACCACTCGGTGTCAACTGCCCCTGCTCATCAAATATCTCCTGATACAGCGTACCAAACGTGTCTTGGTACCCATTAAGGGGAAAGAATTCATGGCTCTCAAACTTATAATG
>JAFASY010000042.1 GCA_019244235.1 Chroococcidiopsidaceae cyanobacterium CP_BM_ER_R8_30 | reverse complement strand
TTTCTGCTTACCTTATAGAGACTAGTGCTATTGACTAATTCTACTTCTACTGTAGGAACAGAATGAAAACCTGGTCTGAGATGTCTTTTATCAACAAGGATCTCTGCTACAATCTGGTTAATCTGCTGGATGACCTTTAAGTGAAGTTCTAAGTGATGTAGCGTTAAAAACTTCATCCAACTATAGATTTGGCGAGACGAAGCAGATAAGTCAGCGATAGCAATATTCTGCTGGTCACACAATCGTTCAATTTCTCGAACCGTGAGTTCCAGTCTCTTTGCCAATTCCTGGGTTTTATCTTGGTCTATAACTGACTTGGATAAGATAGATATGGCTTGCCGTATAGCTTGCTGCTGCTTGCGGATGTTTTTAAGGCGGATTGTTTTTTCTGAACCGAGATGCGGCATTTCTTGTGAGCTACGAGCTAGCTTATGTAAGCTGATAGGCTGTTCTGTTAGCAATCTTATTGAAATAACCACCTAGCCGAAATATCTTAGATATCTAAAAGGTCCTCTAAGTGGACGAAAATGAAAAGTTGCTCTGTGCTAACGAGGCATGATTTGGTAGTTTAAACGGTTGATATTATATTTTAAAGCTTGAAGGATGATACCACGTAAACACTTAGTGACTAAAGTTCGTCAAACCTGGAGAATAACAGCGCTATCGCTAGTTGCTGTCCTAGGTGGGTGTAATTCAGCCCCTAAACTAAATCTGGCTTCCAGCGCAATCCCTGGCACATCTATCACCAACAGTAACACTACTAATACCAGTACCATATCTAACTCAGTTGCAGCAGTTGGGGAACGGCCTCTGGTTGTGGCAACTGACACTATCACTTGTGGCTTAACTCACAAAATTGCCGTTGATACTGTTGATCTCAAATGTTTGGCTGCTCCAGATGCCAAATCCCATAAGTCCCAGCTTCAGATGGAGGATGGCAAGGCGATTGAGCAGGCTCGGCTAATTCTTTACCGCCGCTACAATGCTGAACCTAGATTGAGCAAATTGATTCAAGCTAGCTTAAATCCAGCACCTAAAGTTGCAGTGGATGAATTTATCGTTCCCCAGCTAGCAGCGAATAGCAAAACAGTAAGCGCCCAAGAGAGCCGATTAACTCTGCCAGATGGCATCAAGATGACCGAAGCAATCGACCAGAGTTTGTCGCAACTAAAACCCGATCGTGCAGCAATATATGCAGCAAATGCGCAAAAGCTGAAGGATGAACTGGTTCAGCTCGATTCTTGGAGCCAAGCTGAAATTGCTTCCCTATCTGTCGCCCAACAGCAGTCACTCTCTGCTCATGAGCTGCTAGCTTACTTGCACCCCAGTCCTTGGCCGCATATTAACGCACAGGCCCGCTTGGCTAGAATTCCAGTCTTGATGTATCACGACATCCTGCCAAAGAAACTCGTGTTTTTCGACATGACTCCACAGGAGTTTGAACAACAACTGCGTTCATTCCGGGAGCGTGGTATTACTCCAATTAGTCTTGAGCAGCTGGTCACTCATCTGCGTACCGGACTTCCACTGCCGGGTAAGCCAGTCCTGCTGACCTTTGACGATGGCTATGAAAGCGCCTATAAATATGTTTTCCCGCTCCTCAAACAGTATGGCTACCCCGCTGTTTTTTCAATTTACACCTTAAACGTTGGAAAAAATACTGGCAGAGACCATGTGACTTGGGCTCAACTCCGGGAAATGATAGCTAGCCCTTTAGTGACTATTGCTTCTCACAGCGTCACTCATCCAATGGATTTGAGGGCACTACCTACGAGTCAGCTACGGCTAGAAGTGATGGAGTCCAAACGCATACTAGAAGCACAGCTTGGTATTCCCATTCAATACTTTACTTATCCCTCAGGTAAGTATGATGAGCGCGTAACAGATTTGCTACGACAGGCGGGATATAGGGCGGCGCTAACGATGAATGACCTTGAAGACCGCTTTGCCGAACAATCAAAGGATTTGCTAGCAATTGACCGCATCGGTTCGTTGGATTGGCAATCTGCGATTACCCGCTCCTGGGGAGGAATGACACTGTCAAGGTGACAGAAGAGGCAAGGGAGCAGCTTGAACATGGCATTAAACATACTACACTTGTATTATTAACCTGTCCATATCTTGGAGGAGAAAAGATGCATACACTGACTCGCAAAACAACCACTGAGATGGAAGTCACCAGCATCCGCCTAGAGCGGGAGTTAAAAGATAAACTCAAAGAACTAGCCGATCACCAGGGTTATCAAGCTCTGATTCGAGATGTCTTGTGGAGCTATGTGCAGCAAAAATCTGGTGATTATAGACCCGAATTTTCGCTATCTGATATCCGAGCGAGTATAGCTGCTACAGCCCAACGGGAAGAACACTGCGTACTAACGGGGCAATTAATTCGACCGCAAGAATCTATGTTCCTAGGACTTACTGCTAACGGAGAGCTAGTTCCTTTAAGCGTTGGGAGTTTGGCAGGATAAATCTACTCTTTGATATATTTCAAGTTATTTAGAGAGAGCAGGGGGAGCCCTACTCTCTTTGGCCTAAGTAAAAGCTGATAGCATGATAAATGAATTCATGGTTTATGAATAAAGCTCTTGCTGAATTTGTTGCATTTCTTGTTCATTGGCGCGACTAAAATTGCATTATAAAGCAGTAAGAATGCACTTTGGATTTGTGACTTTAATCTCAAAAACCATATCAACAAATAGGCATTAAAATAACTAACTTAATTGTAGATTATTATGTTTTCTTAATGAGGCTGAGCGAGTTCTAGGGAATTAAACCTATATCTCGAACTGACCTGTCAAAAGTTGTCCAATATTCTAGAGAAATTACGGATTCTATTTAGTGAGCAGTAAGGTAGTTTGGAATTGGCGATCTTCAATGGATGTCAGAGCGGCAACCGCTCTTGATTCCTCTAAAGCCAACGCTGCTTTCACCGCCGTTGCATGGGGTCACCGTTCTCACAAGGTAGGCGACATCCCTTAACAGCTAGTTGCAAATGACGAGCATGAAAGCAGTGCTGCCATAGTTACCGTTAAATGAGTTTTGAGTATCCTGGTTTGAGCATTTTTGCTGAAAGCAGAGGGTACAGGGGAGGGAAAGTGTGTCAACTAAGGCTTCTGCTGGCGTTATAAATTTATCGCAATTCTATGGTCGGCAATGTATGCAAGACATTGCCTTCTCTTTAGCATGCGATACCTATCCATAAACATAAATTAATGACTAACTTTTCTCGTTGCCGCCACACTGTCCACATAAATCAGAGCGCTCTCAGGAATATCCCTGTCATACCAATGCAGCATCAGGCAGAAACAGCCTCTTTGGCACAGCAAATTAACCAAATTGTTTCGGACAGCTTTGAGCCAGCAAAAATGATGCAGCAGATAGTGCAGACTATAGGCGAGAGCTTCCAGGTAGACTGCTGCATAATTACCATCCAAAATGGTAATTATGACCAATCTCAAGCTGCTTTTTGGTATTCTGGCAACCAGTTGCCTGTGTCACCGAAACTGGAAATGCTTGCCTTAAAACAACTCGTACCGCTAATATCAGCGGATACCAATACACAGATCATTGATGACACTCAGGCAACTGAAAACAACCTATCAACGGTTTGGCAGCATCTACTGCTGCCAGTCAGGGCAGTTTTGCAAATTCCCGTCCGATTTAAAGACAAGATTTGTGGGCTAATTTTGTTGATGCAAAGAGAGCCTCATTATTGGACAGCTACAGAAATAGAACGGGCTCAGGCTGTAGCCTCGTCAGTGGCGATCGCTATCTCTCAGGTTAAACAAACTGCAATGATAGCTACTTTGCAACAGCAAGCGAAAGCTGTTGCAGACTATCAAACCTTGATGAATCAATTGGTAATAGCAAGCCGTAGCTCCTTAGAATTACAGCAATTTCTTCAACTGGTGATCGCTGGTATCGTCCAGACTTTTGGAGTTAAGTATGGCTCGATTCTGCTGTTGAAATATGCGGACCCTTTATTAAAAATCAGTGATAGACAAGCACAAATTCCTAAAGCTAAAGCCACTGTTATTTGTGAGTGGTTTAATGTTGACACTGAGCCTAAAGTAAGCTCCCTATCCCAGTCCTTCTGGCTTTCAGAGTGTTGTTTATGCCGACAAGCATTTCAAGCTGCTCCTAAACCAGTCGCAATTGTTGACATACACAATTCTTCAACAGTTGACCTATCTGAAGATATTGCCCCCACATTTCAGCTCTCCCAAACAGCCGGAATTTTGTTGTTCCCTTTAGAGAGTCAAGGCACAGTATTGGGTTTTATAGTGTTACAGCACTCATCACCTCGTCTTTGGCAGTCAGAGGAATTAGCTTTACTAGAACTAGTCAGTGCTCAGGTTAGTGGTTTCATTATTCAAAACCAAACGCTGCAACAGGTACAAGCTTTAGTAGAGGAACGCACGGCGCAACTGAAAACTAGCCTACAAATTCAGGCTAAATTGTACGAAAAAACGCGCCAACATATTGACCAACTGCGGTATCTCAATCAGTTGAAGGATGACTTTCTCAGTAATGTGAATCATGAGTTACGCACGCCTCTCACTAGCATGAGTGTAGCAATTCGTCTATTACGCCAACCAAATCTTTCAACTGAAACTCAAACTAAATATCTAGATATTCTAGAGCAGCAATGTACTCAGGAAACTAAATTAATTAATGACCTACTCCAGTTCCAGGAACTACAGTTCGAGCAAATTCCTCTCCAGATAGAAACCATCGATCTCAAGCTTAAAGTTAGAGAGCTACTTCAGTCCTTCAAGACAAAATGGGCAGATAAGAAATTGACGGCGCGGGTTGAACTCCCGACAGCACCGTTGCTGATTGCAACTGAAGCCGATAGTCTCAATCGCATTCTTCAAGAACTGCTCACTAATGCTAGCAAGTACTCCAACTCAAATACCCCTATCGATTTGAAAGTTGATGAACAAGCCGATAGAGTGATATTTAGCCTAACCAATATGAGTTCTAATATCTCTCCAGAGGAGGCAAGCCAGCTCTTCGACAAGTTCCATCGCGGTCGCGGTATCACCCAAAGAGCAATTCAAGGCACTGGTTTAGGTCTAGCTTTAGTCAAGCGCTTAGTACAGCATTTGCATGGCACGATTGATATCGATGTTTCTCGTTGTCCTGATAGCCAGTTGAATATCAGCAAAATTTGCTTTACCCTTACTTTGCCCAAGTTTTTCGAGCCGCAGCCGTGACTGAAGAATACGATCCTAATCTAGAACTTGACGAAGTCGAACCGCGCTCCGCCGTTGTACGGCGGTCTAAGTTCGTTGACTTTCCTGCTGACGCTGATGACATCCAAACAGACTTGCTCCAAGCGGTGGAGGTGCAAACCCAACCGATAGCTGAGCGACAGCGGCTGATCTCAGCTCGAATTCAGATTCCGCACCCAGTTGAGCATGTCTGGCAAGTTTTAACAGATTATGAAGCCTTGGCAGACTTCATCCCCAACCTAGCAAAGAGTCGTCTCCTCGATCATCCGGCAGGAGGAATTCGTCTAGAGCAAGTAGGTACCCAAAAATTACTACGCTTCAACTTTAGTGCGCGTGTGGTTCTAGACTTAGAGGAAAAGTTCCCTCATGAAATTAATTTCACTTTAGTTGAGGGGGACTTGAGAGACTATTCTGGTAGTTGGCGGCTAGAGCCGACTTCACCCACACAGCAATCAACTAACCTTGGTTATACTGTGCATGTTTGGCCTAAGCGGACCACACCAGTCGCTATCATTGAGCGTCGCCTTTGCAGCGATCTCCGGTTAAATCTCTTAGCAATTCGCCAGCGAGCAGATGAACTGTTTGGCTAGTAACAGGGTGTAGGGTGTGGGCATTTTGACAGACATTGTTGTGATTGGTAGCGGGATTGGTGGTTTGAGTTGCGCCGCACTACTGGCGCGGTATGGTTTTGAGGTAACTCTCTGCGAGAGCCATTCAATCCCTGGGGGTGCTGCACACGCTTTTGAGCGCAATGGATTTAAATTTGACTCAGGACCATCTCTCTATTCTGGTCTGTCTTACAGTCCCTCTGCAAACCCCCTCCGACAAGTACTAGATGCTATTGGCGAGGAACTTCCATGCGCCACCTATGATACTTGGGGCTGCCGCCTGCCAGAAGCAAATTTTGACACAGCAGTGGGTGCCGAGCAATTTTGTCAAGTTCTGACAAAACTCCGTGGTAGCGATGCTGCCATCGAGTGGCGCAAGTTCCAACAGGTGATGGAACCCTTTATGAGCGCAGTGCTGGCAGTTCCACCCCTTGCCTTGCGCTTTGATCTAGGTGCAGCAATCGTCACAAGCCGATTTGCTCCATCTCTGCTCCGACATGCTGTAAACGTCGTCAAGCTCACAGGGCCTTTCTCCTCTATTATGGACGGCGCAATTAAGGACCCGTTTACACGTAACTGGCTTGACTTACTGTGTTTTCTCCTTTCTGGCTTGCCTGCTAATGGCACCAGTGCAGCAGAAGTCGCATTTATGTTTGCCGATTGGTATCGACCGGGTGTGGTGCTAGACTATCCCATCGGTGGAAGTGGTGCTGTTGTTAATGCCATGGTGAGAGGATTAGAGCGATATGGCGGTCAGCTCATGCTGGGTGCTCATGTCGAGCAAATTCTTGTGGAAGGCAGCCGTACAGTCGGAGTCCGTCTGCGTGGTGGTAAAGAGATCCGAGCGCGTCGAGCAGTTGTGTCAAATGCATCGGTTTGGGATACGCTCAAGCTGTTGCCAGAGGAAGCATTGCCAAAACAGTTTCGAGCCAAGCGCCAAGCAACGCCTGAGTGTGATAGCTTTATGCACCTCCATCTCGGCATTGATGCAGCAGGCATCTCACCCAACCTCGCCTGCCACTATGTTGTGGTCAATAATTGGGAGGCAGGTGTCGCTGCACCTCAAAACGTTGTGGTTGTGTCGATTCCATCAGTTTTGGATTCAGGGCTGGCACCAGCAGGAAAGCATGTTATTCATGTCTATACACCTGGTAACGAACCTTATGCCCTTTGGCAGGGCATGGAGCGTCAGAGTCAGGAATATCAGCGGCATAAGCAAGTGCGTGCCGAAGTTATGTGGCAGGCTTTAGAGGGAGTCATACCAGACATTCGCGAACGAACTGAAGTGACACTAGTTGGTACCCCGCTCACACACGAGCGCTTTCTGCGCCGCCATCGGGGTTCTTATGGTCCGGCAATCCGGGCTGGAGCAGGCCTATTTCCTGGTCCTGGCACACCAATACCTGGACTGCTATGCTGTGGAGACTCGACATTTCCCGGTATTGGTCTCCCAGCAGTCGCTGCCAGTGGGGCGATCGCTGCCAATACCCTTGCACCTGTGTCAAAGCATTTGGCAATGCTTGAGGATATTGGGTGTCTGTTGGAGTGAGCGGCATTATCATTTGGCTGGGGTATTAGGTGCTGCACTTCAATCTCGTTGGTTTGAGCTTGCCTGGATTCAACGCACTCCGGCAAGTCGTGCGGTGCGAATCACAGAAGTTGGACGAGTCGAATTCTTCAAAATGTTTGGAGTTCGCTTCTGAGTGAAGTGAGTGAATACACGCTTTTACTATCTCCCCCAACCACTAGATGCGCCCCCTACCGCTCCAGCTTATTGCAACTGCTGTTTACACAGGTGTCCGAGTGTGTACATTGCCCTTTCGAGGTGGGTTGACCAAGGTAAGCCGCAATTCAATCGCACACAGTTTCGATACGCACCAGTGGGCGAGAACATGATCCCCGGAGCAACACTAATTCGATGTTGTAGTGCAACTTGATACAGCTTCATCACATCGAACTCAATCGGGAACTCCAACCACAACACTTGACCGCCACTCGGTTGAGTCACACAGGTCTCAATCGGGAAGTAATCGCACACGGCTTGTCTCATTCGGAGGATTTGTGTTTGATATGCTCGCCGGATTCGTCGCAAATGACGCTCACACCCACCCTTTGATAAAAATTCCGCAACGGTTAACTGTGGGACGATCGCCGTCGTCCAATTCATTGCCATTTTCAATTGCTCAACCTTGACTAGATACTGTCCTGCGGCACACCAGCCCACTCGCAATCCTGGAGACAATGTTTTACTAATCGATGCACAATACAACACGCGCTTTTCAGTATCAAACGCTTTTATCGCTTTAGGACGATGATTCGAGAAGGATAGCTCTCCGTAAACATCATCTTCGATTAGCGGCACGTCGTACTGATTCAGCAGTTCGACAAGTTGCTGCTTCTTGTGATCGCTCATGCAACTCCCCAAGGGATTGCTGAAGTTTGAGACGATCAGACACGCTGCAACTTTGCAATGCTTCAAGGCGAATTCTAGATGGTCTAATGAAATGCCGTCTTTCGGTTCAGTTGTAATCTCTAACGCTTTGAGATGAAGTGATTCGAGAATCTCTAGAAACCCGTAATATGTTGGTGACTCGATTGCCACAACATCTCCAGGCTGAGTTACAGCACGTAAAGCTAAATGAATGGCTTCAGTTGCACCATTGGTGATAACGAGATCATTCGATGAAAACATACATCCAGCTTCAATTGATCGACGGGCGACTTCATGCCGTAGCACTTCTGAACCGTTCGGTGCGTTGTAAGCATGAAGGGCGGTCGGATGCTCTCGGACAATGCGATTGGCAATGCGGTTGAGCGATGCGATCGGCAAAAGTTCAATTCCCGGAAACGCATGACCCAATCCGGTATTTTGCGGATCGCGCATCTCCGAACTCATGCGGAACGCGAGGGAGACCTCCACCGGAAAGTCTCGATGAAGTGCAACAGTCGTTTTAGGTTCTGCGCGGTTCGACAACGGTTTGATATAGTAGCCTGATTGCGGGCGCGCTCCGATCCAGCCTTGATCTTCGAGCAATCGGTAGGCTTCTAGAACCGTTGAAATGCTTACTGAGAATTGCTGGTGTAGTTTTCGCACCGAGGGAACGCGATCGCCTGGTCTTAGCGTTCCTTCTTGAATCAAGGAGCGAATGCGATTGGCAACTTGTTCGTAAAGCGTCGAAGCATCACAGTTCTGTGGATTACTGACCATAACAGTTGAAGAAAAACAAAACTGTACTCATTACAATCTACGCGAACTGTCTCTGGTTGGGTAGAGCATTCAAGCAGAAAATTAAGTTATCGCTCAACATCACGAAGTATGAAATTGAATCGCTTCTGGAATGCTGTGATGAATCGAATCGCTCGTAGTAGTAAACCGCAAGTAACCTATCGCTGTGATACTCAAGGAAATTGGTATTATCAGGTTTACGATCCTCAAGCTGATAAGCACAATGCATTTGGAACAGAACAGGAAGTGAAAGTTTGGCTTGACTAGCGTTATTATCACTAGCTAAACAAGATGGTGCGTTAGACTCTTCTACGCTGACATTGCCCAACTTCTCGGCAACAGCCGGAGAAGATTAGAAGAGAGTCTAAAGAGTTCACTTGAGTCGTAACAAATGCCGCTTAAACATAATGCAAATGAAAGACATTTTTATCAGTTATGAAGAAGATTTGGCAGCGGATGATGAAAGTGTTTGTTGGGAGTAATGAACTACGAGTTTGGCAGACCTATGACCGCTTCGGTAAGAACTGGTGGCACGTCTTCGATCCCCTAAGCGGTCGTTATAATTCTACCGATGATGAAGCGTCAATGCGGGCATGGATTGAGCGGCGTTACTACTAGTAAGTCAGCGGTTACAAATCAATTTATCTAAAGCCAAGTTGTCTAAGAACAAGACAAGTAACAATGCCCTTGATGGTACACAATCACAGGGAATTTGTCAGTCAAATTAACTAATTCCTAGTTAAGAACGAGGTCTTTGACTATGAAACATTTTCCGAAAACTTTTCAGCGAGTGTCAATAGCAAGAGCGGTCAGCAAGTACTCCGACACATTTAATTCTTTTACTGCTCTGTTTTTGGGACCGACAAAATTCCTGATTCCTCGTCTTTTTACCATCCGCCAAGGTGAAGTATTTCGGCTGACATCAGCAGACCGAGAGATTCAAGTGTTGTCAGGTGTTGCGTGGATCACAGTTAAGGGAGAGGATATCATTTTGACCTGTGCAGAAAAAGCGTCTCTCAAGTTAAATCAAGACTTTGCCATTGTCTCCGCTCTAAGTGACGTTCCATTACTCTTAGCGGCCTGGTCAGGGGAATCAGTGGAGTGAGGACGGTTTTAACCATTTGCTTCATTTGCAACTTGCTTGGGTCAATGGATACTTTGATTCTCTTTTCGCTGATGAACCGTTAGTATTGAAACTGTACTCCCCTAACCGTTAGATGCGCCCTTTACCAAATAATGCCTGTAATAGATTCCTCTAGCAGAGCAACTAAATCTCAAATTATATTCATTCTTTCTATAGGCGTTTTTGCTATCTCAACTGCCGCAATCATTATTAGACTAGCTACGGAAGCAGCAGGGTTAAGAGGGAGTGGATTTAGCCTGTTTCTAGCAGCCTCACGTCTCACAATAGCATCATTCATTATGCTTCCAGCATGGCGAAGCTTATATCAGAATTTAACAGCTAAATCTCTATTTTACTCAACCTTAGCTGGTGTATTTTTAGGTTTACACTATGCAACTTGGATAACATCTCTTTCCTATACATCAATAGCAGCCTCTACAACTCTGGTCACTACAAATCCCGTTTGGGTTACCCTAATTTCATGGTTTTGGTTCAAGGAAAAACCATCCATCTCCACTATTATTGGTATTTCTATAGCAATGGTAGGCGGAGTCTTAATCGGCTTAGACGGTATTACCATGAATGCGAAAGGCAGTCACGTCCTATGGGGAAACTTTCTCGCATTAGTGGGTTCATGGGCTATAAGTATCTATTTCCTACTTGGACGTGAGGCACAGCGCCAAGGACTAGGAACATCTCTCTATGCTGCGATAGCCTACAGTGCTGCTGCCTTAACACTTCTACCACTACCGCAATTTTTTGCTACACCTTATCTCGGTTATCCACTATCAGTATATGCTTACACAATTCTGCTGGCACTCTTACCTCAACTGATTGGTCAAACGAGTTTGAACTGGGCAGTAACCCAGATCTCGCCCACGGTCGTGACTCTAGTTATTACGCTTGAGCCTATAGTCGCTAGTTTTTTAGGTTACTTGCTATTTGGCGAATTTCCAAATAGTTATGCAATTGTTGGTTCACTGATTTTATTAATTGGAGTCTCCACTGCTGCAGTTGGCTCTCAACTTTAATAACTGCGACGACCTCTAGGGCTGCGGCTGTGTGTTGTTTCTTCGGCTCTCCGTTGTAGATTTTGAATCTCTTGTACTACCCTAGCTTTGCTAGCAATTAAATGGTTTTGAATTGCTTCGGTTGCTGCTTCAGCATTACGCTCGGCTATCGCTGCGTAAATCTGCTGGTGTTCATTTCTGATCTCTAGTACATCTGGATTGTGATTAGCTGTCTGTAGTCTCAGGAGTGCCATTTTACTAAATACCTGCTCTAGTAGAGAAACAAGCCACGGGTTACCTGAACTTTCTGCAATCAACCAATGAAATTGATAGTCTAAATCTAACATTTGAGAGTTCTTGAGGTGAGAAGAGCTAGATTTCAACTCTTTTGCTGACACCACACACTGGTTCAGTTTCTTTATCTGTGAGGCGGTAGCTTTTTCACAAGCACCTACCACAGCAAGCTGTTCTAAAGCCAGACGGCAATCGTATAGCTGAACTGCATCAGTGGTGGAAATAGTAGTGACTCGTAATCCACCATTTGAGTCAGCCGTAACTAATTCTTCTCGTTGGAGTTGCCGGATTGCCTCTCGAACAGGAGTGCGACTAACCTGCAACTGCTCAGCCAGTTGAGTTTCTACCAGACGCGCACCTGGAGCTATGTCTCCTGACAAGATACTTGCCCGGAGTGCTTTATAAGTTTGTTCATGGAGCGATTTACTCCGCTGTAGAGGTTGTGAAGATATAGCCAAACTAAAGCTCCTCTATACAATTCGCAATTCGTAATTCGCAATTTTTCGAGGGTACTAACCTCCTCTCTCATCGACAGGAGGCGAGGTTTACAATCAGTGGCGAGGCGCACCGCTCCATAGAATCGACAATCACGAACTACAGCGCAGCGTTAACCTACATGTATTAGTAGTTGTTATTGTATCATGCATACGGTATACGTTGAACATCAATAACAAATCCTAAGACCTTTCGAGCTTTTGAGCTTGCGCTCTTAGCACAGCCGGAGTGGAACTCCGGCGCTCCCTTTGAGTAATTTGCTAGACTAAATGAGCCTAAGTGTCAGTCACCAGCAATTCGCAAGCTGTGATTGAACCCAAGACTGAAGTCGAGGGTTTGAGATAAGGGCGTTTTGTACCTCGTCCTTCGCATCTTGGCACAGTTCTTTGTTTACGGTGAGCTTGAAACCCACAGTTAAAGTTTTCATAGGTCTAATTGCGAATTACGAATTGCGTCAGCGAAGCGAAGCCGAAGGCGTTATTGCGAATTGTTTTGTCAACCCCTTTAAGGACGTTAGTAAATGAGGCTATCTGCGTATCCCAGTACCCTTCTTTCCAAAGAGCTGCCCAACTTGCAGTACACATCAACAGCGGATCGGTTTGATGAAACCTGGGAAGCGACCTTATCAACTCTTTTAGGAGCAGGACGTGCAGCGGGTGCTGACTTTATTGAGTTCTTCTTAGAACGGGTAAACTACATTAGCTGTTTAGCTGAAGATGATCAAATTACCAGCATTGCCCCGCGTCTTTCCAAAGGGGCCGGGGTGAGAGTGTTTCGAGGTAAAGCTGACTGCTACGTTAGTACCAACGATCTTTCATTTTCTGGATTAAAATCCGCCCTAGAAAAAGGACTCGCAATTTTGGGACTGCAACTTCCAGCTCCCAACTCTTATATTCCAGAAATTAACCTAGAACCACTCAGAGACTATGCGGCTCTAAAAAAGAAAGATAACTGGCTGTCTGAATGTAGCTCTATGCGTGAGATGGGGGAAGTCCTACTGAGTGCTAATGCCCAGCTCAAGCTTGAAGCTAGTCACGTACAGTCCAGACGAGCTTTATACTTCCGAGACTGCCAGGAAGTCTTAGTAGCAGCCAGTGATGGCACCTTCGCTAGGGATATTCGCTTGACACAATCAACAGGATATAACCTGCTCTGTGCTGAGGGGGCTCATCGTTCTTCTATCAGTCAACGTGCTGGGGACACAAGCGATCCCGGCTTCTTGCGCTTGTGGGATTACAAGTCGGCGGCAGCTGAGATCGCTCAGGCAGCAGGGCAAATGCTACGGGCAGACTATGTAGAGTCGGGGACTTATCCGATTATCATGGCAAATGAATTTGGTGGTGTTATCTTCCATGAAGCTTGCGGACACCTATTGGAAACAACTCAGATTGAGAGAAACACATCTCCCTTTTCTGAGCAAAAAGGCGAGAAGATAGCTCACGAAAGCCTGACAGCTTGGGATGAAGGACTCTCATCGACCGCTTTTGGGACGATTGACATGGATGATGAGGGTATGCCAGCTCAAAGAACGCTGTTAATTGAAAAAGGGATACTCAAAAATTTCTTAGCCGATAGAGCTGGTTCTTGGCGCACTGGACACCCAAGAACTGGAAGTGGGCGGCGTCAGAACTATACCTTTGCAGCTGCTAGCCGCATGCGAAATACATACATTGCTACAGGCGATTATTCCGTCGAAGAGTTGTTCGCCTCTGTAGATAAAGGTGTCTACTGTAAGAGAATGGGTGGCGGCAGTGTAGGGGCTACTGGACAGTTTAACTTTTCTGTGGAAGAAGCCTACCTGATTGAGAATGGAAAAATGACTAAGCCCTTGAAGGGAGCCACACTCATTGGTGAAGCGAAGGAAATCATGAACAAAATTTCTATGTGTTCTCAAGACTTAGCGCTGGCAGCGGGCTTCTGTGGTTCAATCAGTGGCAGTATCTATGTAACAGTAGGGCAACCCCACATCAAGGTGGATTCTATCACTGTAGGGGGTCGATAGAAATGCCGAACATTAATGACCTGAGCCATCATGCTCGCTCTTGTGCTACTCAGCTTGGTATCCACAAATTTGACATATATGGTTCAACTGTTGATGAAACTAGCGTCCAGGTAGACAGAGGAACGCCTAAACAAGTCAAAGCTTCAAACCGTTCTACTGTGACTGTTCGGGTATGGAATGAACACCAGACAATGGGTGTTACCACTACGACAGACTTAGAGCCAAGCGGTGTTGAGTTAGCTCTGAAAACTGCTTATGAGGCAAGTTTTTTTGGTGTCAAAGAACATGTGCCTGATTTTAGCCCAGAGGCTGCTGTCCCGATTGCCGATAGTGGCACTAAAACGCCACAAGCAAATGTCTCAGAACTGATAACAACGCTGCTCGATGCAGAGAAAGAGCTACTGGCAGCTCACCCAGCGATCGCAGGAGTGCCCTACAACGGGCTGGCGCAAAGAGATATAGACAAGATTTATTTGAATAGCAACGGTGCAATGAGAACCGAAGCTCGCTCCTATGCCTCAATCTACCTTTACACGAAAACAGAAGAGGATGGGAAAAAGCCGCGTAGCGCCGGAGCGTTTAGAATCAGCCAGGGTTTACCCCAACTAGATATTGACGGTTGTCTAAAAGAGACTGCAAAGAAAACTATTAGTCACTTGAATTACGAAAAGGTCAAGTCTGGCAAATATAGAGTTGTTTTCTCACCAGATGCCTTCCTGAGCTTGCTAGGTGCTTTTTCTAACATCTTCAATGCCCAGAATATTCTGGATAATCAGAGCCTCTCTACGCCTGACTCCTTGGGGCAGCAAATTGCTTCTCCCCTTCTTTGTGTCTGTGATGATGCTCTACATCCAGATAATGTGGTTGCGCCAACTTTTGATGGAGAAGGAACTCCAACCCGCCGGGTTGAGTTAATGAAGAATGGAGTATTGAGCGGCTTTCTTCATAGTGCTGGTACTGCCAAAAGACTACAGCAAGAGCCTACGGGTCATGCTCAGATTGGTGCTAAAGTAACTGTTGGCTCACACTTCTATCATGTCTTTCCAGGAGTTCCAGCCAAGCAGGAGTACAGCTTGGCTAATGCTGAGAAAGTCATTTTAGTCGATGAGCTTCAGGCTCTTCATGCTGGAGTGAAAGCACTACAGGGTTCCTTTTCTCTGCCATTCACTGGCTGGATAGTGGAAAACGGGAAGTACACGAGTATTGAGTCAGCAACTGTGGCAGGAGACTTTCTAAAACTCCTCCAGTCCATTATTTTTGTGGAGCATGAGTCGGAACTTACTGCTGCTGGCGTATGTCCTAAAGTCTGGATCGACGATCTGTCGATTACCGGGGAGTAAAATTTTTGTTATTGATGATACAGCTGATATGTTGTTTTTAGGGGCAATAGAAACTTGAAGGAAACTTTCAAATAAAGAATCCCCCGCGGGTAGGAGGTTTGTTGTGTACTCAAAGGGAAGAATGATACAGACACTAATTCCTAATAAAGAATTAAATAGCACTGTATAGCTTTCAACTCCATGAGTGTGCAATTGTCTCAATCTGACCATGTCCTTGTTGTAGATGATTCTCCTGACAATGTGTTCCTTGTCCAGACTATTTTAGAAGAAGAAGGTTACACAATAAGTACAGCGGAGGATGGTCCTTCTGCCCTGGCGCAAGTTGAACAGTCTCCGCCCGATCTAATATTGCTAGATGTCATGATGCCCGTGATGGATGGCTTTGAAGTCACTGAGCGCATCCGTAAGAACGCCAATTTGCCATTTATTCCGATTCTACTTATCACTGCCCATGACTCGCCTAGTGTGGCGCAGGGGTTAGATATGGGTGCGGATGATTTCATCCGTAAACCTGTTGAAGTCGATGAATTGCTAGCGCGAGTCCGCTCATTGCTACGACTCAAACACAGTGTAGATGAACGCGACCAAATTGCTCGTCAACGAGAAGATTTCGTCTCCCGCCTCACTCATGATTTGCGCACCCCCCTAATTGCGGCAGATCGAATGCTGAATCTGTTTCAGCAAGGAGCTTTGGGAGAACTCTCGCCGACAATGCAAGAAGCGCTCGCCACAATGGCTCGCAGTAACATTAACTTACTGTCGATGGTTAATACGTTACTCGAAGTCTACCGCTTTGAAGCTGGTCGCAAAACCCTGACTTTCACGCCAGTTGATTTACAAGATTTGTTAGAAGAGGTTGTTAAAGAACTGACACCCTTATCTCAGGAAAAAGGGCTATTACTGCGACTGGATCTTAGAGAATACAAAGCTTTGCCAGCAGCAAAGCGCTCAGTCAGAGGCGATCGATTAGAACTGCATCGGCTATTTACTAACTTGGTAGGAAATGCCATCAAATTTACCGACGCTGGCTCAGTTATTATCCGCCTAATCCCAACTACTGCTCCGGCAATTGACGATCGCTCGCAGCAACAAGCTGGCTGTGGTATTGCGATTGAGATAGAGGATTCAGGCATAGGTATTCCACTTGAGGAGCAAGCCAGTTTATTTGAGAGATTTCGCCGTGGCAGCCATAAGCGTTCCGGCAGCGGTTTGGGGCTGTACCTATCCCGTCGAATTGTGGAAGCTCATCAAGGCGCGATTGAGGTCAAATCTCAATTTGGTAGAGGTAGTGTGTTCACTGTGCGTCTACCTGTACAGTCTGAATAGGATGCTGGCTAGGGAGATGCAGAGATGAGTAGATGGGGTGATGGGGAGAATGCTGCAGATATTGTGCAGCAGCAACGTGACTTTTTTTGTACTGGTGTAACTAAAGATGTTGCTTTTCGGGTGGCACAATTAAGAACTCTAAAACGAGCAATTGCTGAGCATCAGTCAGATATCGTAGATGCTTTAAAGAGGGATTTAAATAAACCGGAATTTGAGGCTTATGGCACAGAACTGATTGTATTCCGAGAGATTGATTATGCGATTAAACATATCAAATCTTGGACTAAACCTAAGCCAGCTCAAATTCCCATTGAACAATTTCCCGCAAGAGCGAAAATTTATCCAGAACCCCTAGGAGTTGTGCTAATCATCGGTGCTTGGAACTATCCATTTCAACTCATGATTTCACCTTCAGTAGGAGCGATCGCAGCTGGAAACTGTGCTGTCCTTAAACCTTCGGAACTTGCCCCTCATACCTCTCATCTGGTCGCTGATATTGTCCAAAAGCACTTCAATCCAGCCTATATTACAGTTATAGAAGGAGATGTAGAAACTAGCCAACAAATATTAGGGCAAAAGTTTGATCACATCTTTTTCACTGGGAGCGAGCCAATTGGCAAAATTGTCATGGCAGCGGCAGCAAAAAATTTAACACCTGTGACTCTGGAGCTAGGTGGTAAGAGTCCCTGTATTGTAGATGCTGACATTAATATTGAATACACTGCTAGACGAATTGCCTGGGGAAAGTTCCTCAATGCAGGTCAAACTTGTCTTGCTCCAGACTATCTTCTAGTTAATAGAGCCGTTAAAAAGGAACTGTTAAATAGTCTCAAAAAACATATTCGTGAATTTTATGGCGATCACCCAGCTACTAGCCCTGACTATGCCAGAATTATTAATCAAAAACACTTCAATCGACTGGTTGGATTGCTACAAGCTGGTGAAATGATAACAGGTGGAGAAACTGACGCAGCTAGCTGTTACATTGCTCCCACTATAATCGATCGAGTTTCCTGGGAAGAGCCAGTGATGCAGGAGGAAATATTTGGACCAATTTTACCTGTAGTTGAATATGCTGAAATTACAGAGGCGATTGCCACAGTCAACGCTAGACCAAAACCTCTGACACTATACTTCTTTTCTCGCAATCAAAAGCTGCAAGAGCGAGTTTTACAGGAAACCTCATCTGGCAGTATTACGATAAATGACACAATCATGCAAGCGATTGTGCCATCTTTACCATTTGGAGGTGTTGGCAATAGCGGTATAGGAAGCTATCACGGTAAAGCTAGCTTTGATACCTTTTCCCATCACAAAAGCGTATTGAAAAAGTCCTTCCTTTTTGATCCAAACATTCGATACGCTCCCTACAAAGGCAAATTACCTCTACTCAAACGAATTTTCGGTCTAAATTAATCTCCCTCTATACTTCGAACGGAAGTAATTGTTAGCCAAGCTGAGATCGCCGTTGCACAACCCATTCAATTTCTGAAATAAATGCAACAAACAACCTCTTGAACTAGAAAAGCTTGGATTTGGGTTTTTCAGTCGGCTAATTGGAAGCGTGATATTTTGATTTCAATTCTTTAGCAGCTTCAGCCCCATCGTGACCTTATCCATAAGTGTTTTTTGTGACACACAGGTAATGAGACAAAGTTTACCGCATGCTAAGGTCTGTCGGCGAACTGCTTCTGCCTTTTCCCCATACCAGATTTCTCGGGCACTTTGGTGTTTGATGTTACCAATGACCGGATATTCATCACAGAGTTTCACATCTCCACGGGTATCTATCCAGAAATTCCGGAGCCCGACTCTACAGGGACGAGATTTAGCAGGAGCTTTTTCTTCACGGAAGTGAGGCAACATTAGTCGGAGAACTTCATCACTGTTCATAATTGGAGCACCGTTTTTCTTCATTTCAATTAAGTGCTCAAGAACCTGCTCTAATGCCTCGTGTTCTTCTTCTTCTATCCAGAGCTCTTCATATGTTTCTCTTGTCCAACGGTAGGTTGGTTGGAAGTTGATAGTTGTGGCACCAATTTCTTGAGCCCACTCAACTATTTGGGGCAACAGGCGGAAATTTAGTCTGTTGATAGTTGGCTTAACGATGATAGGAAACTGCACACCCTGTTTTTGGCTTTCCTCACGCAAATATCTAATACCGTTAGAAAGCTTGGCAAATAATCCTGGGGAACCACGCAGGTAATCATGAAGTTCTGCATTGGGTCCATCCACTGAGATATTGACATTGAAAGGGTGCGCTGCCACAGTCCTTGCTGCATTCTCTCTCGTCATGCAAGAACCATTAGTCGTCACGCCGCTTAGAATGTCATTTTGATGACAAAAAGCAAGCAGATCTACAAAGTCTTTTTTGATAAATGGTTCTCCACCACTAAAGTTTATGGAGAACTTACCCACAAATTCTTTAATGCTTAGTAGGGCGTTCTGCCACTCTTCAATAGTCATCTCCTCTTTGTAGTGCTTGAACCGCCAATACTCGCATTGTCGGCATTTGACGTTACAATGCTCGTTAATAATCCCATAAAAAGTGACTGGCTGAGTGATATCGTAGCCGATACTACGGTAAATCGTTTCCGCTGCTGCATTTTGGGCATGCTTTACTCCCAGCCTGGACAAAGTCGATAATTCCATGAAGCTTGCCTCTTAATGTTCGTAGACTACATATTGATATCTTTGTGAAACTACGGGCCACCGGAGCTTTCAGGCATTGTTGCACATTGTGTAATACAAGCTGCTGCCTTGAAATAAAACTTACAGTTCTACAACCCCTGATAGAGCAAAATGGCATTTGATGAGTTAGTAGAAGTATTAGCTACAGTCCAAACGCTGCTGTATTATTAGAGACTGATTGTTAACAAAGGCCAAGGAAGTAGAGACTGCACTGAAAGGATAGAAATTCCTGGTTTAAATTTGCTTTAAAATTAGGGAATCAGGCTGGTAAAGTCTACCTCAGTCTATCCCCTTACTCTCTATTTCCAATTCCGCTCATGACCAGCGATGACCAACTCAGCCTCTTTGACAGCTCAACTGTTGAGCCGCCAG
Source organism: Chroococcidiopsidaceae cyanobacterium CP_BM_ER_R8_30 (assembly GCA_019244235.1). Taxonomy (GTDB): domain Bacteria; phylum Cyanobacteriota; class Cyanobacteriia; order Cyanobacteriales; family Chroococcidiopsidaceae; genus JAFAVL01. The sequence continues at coordinate 21,989 of JAFASY010000042.1, read as the reverse complement.
CGGTATCGAAACCAGATTTGATTCCGACAGATGCCAAAATTTCCATTCCTGCTGGCACATATCACACAATGACTGAGTTAGCTCAGCATTGTAACCAGTGCCATCGCTGTGGATTGGGAGAGAGTCGGACTCATGCCGTCGTCGGACGTGGCAACCTACAGGCACCAATCATGATTGTAGGAGAAGCACCTGGTCAAAATGAAGATGAAACAGGGTTGCCGTTTGTGGGCAGAGCTGGGGAACTGCTAGAAAGGATCTTGGCATCGGTCAAGCTTGATAGTCAACAAGATATTTACATCTGTAACATTATCAAGTGTCGCCCGCCTAACAACCGTACTCCCACCACTGAAGAAACTACGGCTTGCAAACCCTACATCTTAGAGCAGATTCGTCTAGTTGATCCCAAAATTATTCTGTTAACTGGTGCAACAGCGCTTAAAAGTTTAACCGGAGATAAGCGGAGTATTACCAAACTTCGCGGGACTTGGACTGAGTGGGAAGGACGTCAATGTATGCCAATTTTCCACCCAGCGTATCTCCTGCGGAATCCCTCTCGCGAACAGGGCAGCCCTAAATGGTTGATGTGGCAGGATATTCAGGCGGTGCGAGCAAAGCTAGATGAAATCCGTCAAGGAAGAGAGCGGGGGGAGCTGGGGGAGACTAAGAGAGCGGGGGAAGCTGAGGAAGAGTAAGAGAGCTGGGGAAGTGAAGACGACTTGTACCTCATTGGCAGCTGTTAAGGGAAAAAAGAGGTCAGGGAGATGTAAGGGTAGACTCATATCAGACTGTAGTCATGTTAGGATCGGGTAAATTATCGTAATATCGACCGAATTGCTGGTGATTGAGCGGCGGGCGATAGATGCATTGTCCGCATTCTTTAGTACAGAATCCTATGGATAAATCTTTAACTCCTGCTCCCGCTACCCGTAAACCTTCCAAAGTAGAAGGTTTGAAAGAAAAAAGTAACTTTTTACGCGAGCCTGTAGCCACAGAAATTTTACAGGACACAAATCACTTCACAGAAGATGCAACTCAAATTCTGAAATTTCACGGTTCCTACCAGCAGGACAACCGGGACAATCGGGTTAAGGGGCAGGAAAAAGACTACCAATTCATGATTCGGACAAAAAGTCCGGGTGGCTTTGTACCACCGCAACTCTACCTCACGTTAGATCGCTTAGCAGAGGAATATGGCAATCAGACGTTGCGAGTCACTACTAGACAGGGCTTTCAACTGCACGGGATTTTAAAACGGAATCTCAAAGCCGCAATTGCCGCTATCATCAAAAACATGGGTTCGACGCTCGGAGCTTGCGGCGACCTCAACCGCAACGTCATGGCTCCCCCAGCTCCATTTAAAAATAAACCAGAGTATCAATACGCTTGGGAGTATGCCAATAACATTGCTCAATTGCTATCGCCTCAGACAGGTGCTTACTACGAGATCTGGCTGGATGGGGAGAAGGCAATTAGCGTCGAAGAAAATCCAGCTCTCGTAGCAGCAAGGCAACGTAACGGCACAGGAACCATTTTTCACTCTGGTGAAGAACCAATCTACGGCAGTCACTACATGCCCCGCAAGTTTAAGTGTGCTGTAACTGTGCCAGAAGATAACTCAGTAGATCTCTATTCCCAAGATCTTGCGTTAGTTGCAATCGTTAATGATCAAAAGCTAGAAGGGTTCAACGTCTTTGCTGGTGGCGGACTAGGTCGCACCCACAATAAAGAGGAAACCTTTGCCCGTTTAGCTGACCCAATTTGCTATGTGCCACAGGCAGAAGTCTACGACATGGTCAAGGCGATTGTCGCCACTCAACGAGACTATGGCGATCGCACAGATCGACGTCGTGCTCGCTTGAAGTACTTGATTCACGATTGGGGGATTGACAAATTCCACTCCATGGTAGAGGAATACTTTGGTAAACCACTAGAACCCTTCAAACCCCTACCAGAATTTAAGTACAAAGACTTTTTGGGTTGGCAAGAACAAGGAGACGGAAAACTCTTCTTGGGCATTTCTATTGAAAATGGTCGGATTAAGGACGAAGGCTCTTGGAAGCTAAGAACAGTGCTAAGGGAGATTGTGCAGCAATTTGCCCTACCTATCCGCCTTACACCGCACCAGAACTTAATCTTCTATGACATTGCACCTGAGCAAAAGCAGAAAATTGAGCAGCTCCTAAACCAGTATGGCGTTCAAGCCGATCCAGAAGCCCTCAATCCCCTAGTGCGGTACTCAATGGCTTGCCCAGCCCTACCAACTTGTGGTTTAGCAACAACAGAATCTGAACGAGTCATGCCCAGCGTTCTGAAACGGATAGAGACCCTACTAGACAAAGTTGGCTTAGAGCAAGAATACTTTGGTGTGCGGATGACTGGCTGTCCAAACGGTTGTGCTAGACCGTACATGGCAGAACTTGGGTTTGTTGGTAGTGGTCCAGATACTTATCAAGTTTGGCTAGGTGGTTCAGCTAACCAAACTAGACTAGCAGAAACTTATATAGACAAGATGCACATCAATGAACTAGAGGCAACACTAGAGCCCATATTCGTTTACTTCAAAAAATCCCGCAAATTAGACGAAAAGTTTGGTGACTTTTATCACCGCGTAGGGCTAGAAGCCGTCCAGCAATTTGTAGCTGAATACCAGTCAGACTCGACAGCTTATGTAGAGGCAACAAATAACAGCAACGCTCTAGTGACAAACTCAGAACCTGTGACTACTGCTGCCAAAGCACGTCGTCGAGTTAGCATTCAGGATGGAGTTTATGAACGGTTAAAGGAAGTTGCCCTTAGCCAAGGTAAACCAGTTACTCAACTAGTCAATGAGGCGTTAGAAGCATATTTAGAGTCGTAGTTTGAAGCAAACAGCCCAACTGCAAAGACTAGTCATTGCCCCCTCCCAATTCCAGAAGGAGGCAATTAACCTAACACCCCAACAACAACATTATCTCAGCCATGTCCTGCGGTTGCGGAGTGGCGATCACTTCATTGCAATGGATGGGCTGGGACATTGGTGGATGGTCAAACTAGAGAATACAGAGGCACAAATTCTAGAGCAAATTTCTGTACAAAATGAGCTGCCCATATCTATCACACTGATAGTAGCGCTGCCCAAGGGCAATGGATTTGATGAAGTAGTGCGCTGCTGCACTGAATTGGGCGCGACTTGCATCAAGCCAGTACTCAGCGATCACACAATACCCTCACCTAGTCCCCAGAAACTAGGGCGCTGGCAACGGATTGCCCAAGAAGCTGCTGAGCAATCAGAACGCCAAATCGTGCCCACCATTCTAGCTCCAGTCCCTTTTCGCAACAGTCTTGCTGATGAGACTTCCCACCGATATCTTTGTGTTGCTCGCGGCACCTACCCTCACTTCCTGAATCACTTGAGTGCCACCATTTCAACTACGGACTTAAACGCTGTGACTATTGCTACTGGTCCAGAAGGAGGATGGACTGACTCAGAAATAGAGGATGCGATCAACACTGGGTTTCAACCTGTTTCCTTAGGTCGTCGCATCCTTCGCGCAGTTACAGCGCCCATCGTTGCCCTATCCTTAGCAATGGCTGCACTGGAGTGCGATTAGCCACGAGCATTAACCTGGCGCGCCATATCTAGGAAGGGGTTCATATTTGGACCAGGGCGGCGACGGCTGTTAGAACTATTGGATGGGATGAGATACTTAGGCGCAAATGTGGTTTCAGCGTGAGCCTGACCATTTGGGCTAACTGGTGCTTTTGCTGGTTTAGCAGGTTCAACTTTAACACCCTCAGCAGTCTGAACTAGTTCCACTTCGTCTGGTTTAAGCTGTACTTTACCTGCTGACTTTGCACCTTTAGGTTCTGAAGTCTTGGCTGGCTCTTTGGCTGGTTTATTAGCTACAGATTCCGCAGCCTTGGCTGGCTCTTTGGCTGGTTTATTAGCTACAGATTCCGCAGTCTTAGCTAGCTCCTGAGTTGCTGCTGTTACTTTAGCAGCTACAGGTTCCGCAGCCTTGGCTAGCTCCTTAGTCGCTGATTTAACCGTAGCTACAGAGCTAGATATGAGCTGACTACCATTAGCCTCAGCTTCTTCATCCAGTTCCATAAAGTAGCCCTTAGTTTTCCCCTTCTTAGAAGTTGCTGGTTTTATAGCTGCTTGGTTATTGGGTTGGCCTTCCTGCGACTTCTTGCCACCAGTAAGCTTAGCAAAGCCGCTGAAAAGGCTAGCAAAGAAAGATAAAATCCCATTGAATAAGTTTTTGATAAAATCGAGCATCTCAATTCTCCTGGCGTTGCTCTAAAGAACCTGACTGCCACCCTTAAATATTAGGGCAAAATATTAACCTTTCATCGAGACCTGATTGACCGACTCAGTTTCTGCCTTGCAACCCATTTAGGTTGACAAGAGCCAAGAATCTGACTTCCAACTTGAGAGCCCTTGCCTCTAGGTGCAGACGTCATATCAGTCTTTCCCTCAGGGAACTAGCACCCGCAGCCAGTCAGAATCAATTATCAATTTTTCCTGATAGCCAAAGCAAGATCTTTAGATATCTCTTGACAAAACTTTACAAAGCAAGGACAGAAGGTAAAGAAATAATGCTCTTAACCTCAGTTGGGGTTTAAAGCCCACTTATAAACAGAATACGGTTGGCGATTCTCCCACTCGCTAAGCGTGAGCGCCAGTTGGTGTCCTATTGAGAGAATCGCCAATTTGAGCATAGTCACGACTGCCAAAAATTGCCTCGGCATAACGGTAATACTTAAACTCTATTAGGTTATAGAACGGGTCCTCTAAGAAGAAGGTACGATGCTCTGTCGGTAATCCTGGAAAACGGTGTTTAGGTTCTTCTCTAAAAGACAGATGCTGCTGTCGGGATCTTGCCAGTAAAGTTTCCCAATCGCTTTCTAAAGTGAAAATTAGCCCAAAGTGTCTAGGATAGATACCTCGTTGAGGGATGAGAGGATCTTTAGTGACATGAGCTACCAACTGATGCCCGTATAAATCTAAAATTAGGGCATGGTGGGTTTCGCGACCAGCAGTACAGCCAAGTCCGTCAACGTAATATGCTTTTGCTTGAGCAACATCAGTAATGGGAAAAGCAAGATGAAATAGCGCTTGGTTCATGGCTTTGTCTGGGAGGCTGATAGACTATGCTTTCTCCAATTTATCCTTTTAACCCTTGGCTAGTTGCTGTAGGGCTCAATACCATCTTTTTACTTATCGGTTGGATTGCTCCCGCAAAACTCCTCACCCCATCTGGGCTACTACACGCTTGGCTATTGGGTATCTTAATTTGGGGTAGCTTGGGTTGGCAGGGATATATATTAGCGCTATTTTATTTTCTTGTTGGTTCTGCCGCAACGCGAATCGGCATGGCGCAAAAGGAAGCTGAAGGAATTGCCGAAAAGCGTTCCGGAGCGCGAGGACCAGAGAATGTTTGGGGTTCAGCTTTGACTGGGGCAATCTGTGCTCTTGGCACACTTGTCATTCCCGCCTTGAAGGTGGAACCACAACTGATAACTAGTCTACTGTTGCTTGGCTACGTGGCAAGTTTCAGTACAAAACTTGCGGATACTTGCGGCAGTGAAGTGGGTAAAGTCTATGGTAAGCAGACAATTCTCATCACCACCCTGCAACCAGTACCGCGGGGAACAGATGGGGCAGTGAGTCTGGAAGGGACGCTGGCTGGGTTAGTGGCATCAATGGTGATCGCGCTCCTTGGTTGGGCAGTCGGATTTGTCAGCCTGTCAGGAGTTATCTGTTGTGTACTAGCAGCGTTTATTGCCACCAATTTAGAAAGCGCCATTGGGGCAACATTACAAGCTAAGGTCAGTTGGCTGACAAATGAGGTTGTGAACTTTATCAATACAGTGGTTGGGGCAACTACTGCTGTAATACTAGTGCTGGCATGGCAATGGTATGGGTGTAGCTAATTGGTGTTAAATCTTATGTAGCAGTCCTTTTTTTGATTGAACCGCCAAGAGCGCGGCGCTAGCAGAGCGCCAGCGCAAGCGTTACGCGAAGCCGTTAGCCGGAGGCGTTAGGCGCCGCCAGCGAAGCGAAGCGCGAAGCGCGTTAGAGCGCCAAGAAAAGAAGTAGGATTTTTAAGGAATCATTTAGGAGTGCTATATCTTTAAGTAGTGAGAAAATAGCGTGAAAGCACAGGTATTTAGGGGTGTCAACCAGTTAAGTTTTGAAGAATTGCCAATACCAACACTTCTACCTGATGAAGTGCTGGTTCAGGTGCAGGTCGTTGGCTTGTGTCAATCAGATATTAAAAAGATTCGCTATCCTCTCTATGAACCACCTCGGATCTTTGGACATGAAACTGCCGGGACAATTGCTGCAGTAGGAGAAACAGTCAATAACTTTCAAGTCGGACAGCGGGTTGTCGTGATGCACCATATCCCCTGTATGTACTGTGGATATTGCCTCAACGATAACTTCTCTATGTGCGATGTCTACAAAAATATCTCTACGACAGCGGGGTTTACTCCCAGTGGTGGCGGCTTTGCTGAATTTGTTAAGGTTCCAGGTCATATCGTCCGTAATGGAGGATTAATCCCCATTCCCGACCGAGTGAGTTTTGAAGTGGCAAGTTTTGTGGAGCCGACAAACTGCTGCCTCAAAGCGGTGAAAAAAGCTCAAATTGCTCCTGGTCAAACAGTGCTGATTACAGGTGCAGGACCAATTGGGCTCATGTTTATCATGCTGGTGAATTACTTTGGCGCGAGAGCGATCGCTACCGACTTACTTCCCTCCCGTATCGCCAAAGCTCTAAGTTTAGGTGCAGAGGCAGCTTTCGATCCCCGCGACCCCAATTTTCTTGCAAGTGTGCAAGCACTGACTAATGGTATGGGAGTTGATACCACTCTCTTAGCAGTTCCCAACGAAAAAGCTTTCTTTCAAGCCCTCGATTGCACTCGCAAAGGCGGCAAAATTCTCTTTTTTGCCGAGTTTCCCGATGAGGTAGAAATTCCCATTAATCCCAACATACTCTACCGCAAAGAAATCGACCTGTTAGGTAGCTACAGTTCTTCCTACCGTCTCCAAAACTTAGCAGCTGATATTGTGTTTAACCAGAGAATCAATGTAGAAGCGTTAATCAGTGATCGCTACCCCTTACGGGATTTACCTATAGCTGTGGCACAGGCAGTTGCTCCTACCCCTACAACTTACAAGATTTTAATCTATCCCTAGCAATATTTAGTTATCCCTACTACAACTTGTCTTAAAGAAGCATCTCCCTTTTTAGAGATTCTTTTGAATTTGCTCAACTGGTATAGTTTGGTTTATCATCCATCTAATGATAGATTTCTTTATAGTTTTCACGACTCATGGATTCACTCCCTCCTACGCGTGGGCAATTAGAACGAACCCTTTCACAGCGAATTCAGTCTCTGTATCGCACACAACTAGAGCATCAACCTAGTCGAGTGACATGTCAGATTTTTGACGAAAAAATAGCCATTATTCTAGAAAATTCTATTACTCAACCTGAGAAACTTTTAGCCACTAGTGGTCAAGAGAAGCTAGCAGAGCAGGTACGGACGGAGTTGGATGAGATGCTTCAGCCTCAAGTGATTGCGCTAATTGAAGAAGTGGTGGGAGTAACAGTGCTCGATTTGTTAAGCGATGCAAAATTATCAACAGGTCGAACGGCAACCGTGGCAATCTTGGCTGATTCCCCCCAAGTTCGCAAGCCATCCTCTTAAACACCAAAGAGAAATCGGCGAATTGTGGCTTCTAGCTCGTCAATCATGTATGGTTTTTTAATATAGCCATCACAGCCAACTGCAAGAATACGATCGTGGTCTTCTGTTCGTGCCATAGCTGTCACCGCCACGATTGGAATCTGCCTGGTTTTAGGGTCTTGCTTAAGTTGACGGACAACTTCCATACCATCTAAATCTGGCAGCATGATGTCCAACAATATGAGATCTGGCTGATATTTTTGTGCTACGAGAATAGCCGAATGACCATCTTTAGAACTAACGAATGAGCAACCAATAATAATTAGCACCTGATTCAGGAGCGCTAAGTTATCTTCATTATCATCCACAGTCAAAACTAGAGGTCGTACAATAATGTCCTGGCAATCGTTGCCAGATGTAGATGCCATGTCCATCTGCCGTTTTTAACCTTTAACCGCTGAATGCGGTCAGTAGATACGTCACCCCTGCCAGAGCGGTGTACCTTTGACCAAAGCTATCCTTTGTTGGAAGCTGGGACGAGGCATTCCCCAAACGGCGGGCTTGGCGCTTGCATACGGACTGGCTCGTTGATTAACTCATGCTAGTTTATGATTCTGATTGACTGCAGAACGAATCACAACAAACTAGCAATTAAGTCGCTTGCTGCACAATATTACATAAAATCGTTGGAATTCTCAATAGCTAGGCAATAGCAGAGGTAGTCTCAAGGCGCGGCGTTTCAGAAGGTGCCAATTTGGGATTAGGTTCTGGCTAAATACACCTAGATTATTTAAGCAATTTTAAGTTTAAGATATTGAATATAAAATCGTTTCGTTTTTTAAGCTAATAATTTAAAACCTCAGCAATCTCTATCTTTAGAACGTTGTATTAATTATTTAAAACTGTTAACTTGGTAGACAAAATTAAAACTAATAGTATTTGTTTTTGATTGAAGGGTACATGAAGTACGAAGATTCAGCACCCAATTCGAGGCAGTTAGAACAAAGCCTCTCACAGCAGATTCAAGTTTTGTACCTCAACTGTATGGGACATAAGCCTACTCAGGTCTCTTGCCAACTCCTCGATCAGTCATTAACAATTGTTGTCAATGACCCAACTACCGCAGTAGAACGGTTTTTGGTGGCAAGTGGCAAGCAGCAGTTAGCCGAGCAAGTACGTGCTAGCATCCACAAAGCTTTTCAGCCACAACTGAAGGCTTTAATTGAGGAAGTACTTATGGTAAGTGTCACTGACCTGCTGGGCAATTCCAGTCTTCAGTCAGGTCGCACTAGCGTTACTGCCTTTCTAGCGGCTAAGCCAGAAGCCAATAATCTACCCTCTTAAACAAAGGTTACGCCACAGAAGATTTCAGGCTCAGATTTAGATAATGATTGATAAGTGCTTCTAGGTCATCAATCATATAGGGCTTACTGATATAGTCATTACACCCTGCCAAAATGAGGCTCTCTCGGTCCTCAACTCTAGCTAGGGCTGTCACAGCAACAATTGGAATCGCACTAGTCTTCGGATTCTGCCGCAGGCGTTGGATAACTGCTGTCCCATTCAAGTCAGGCAGCATCACATCTAGCAAGATTAAATCTGGTTGCTTCTCTTGTGCTAACACTAGAGCCGTATGACCATCAATTGCCGTTATACAGGAGCAGCATATGGGTTTCAGTATCTCAGTTAGCAGTAGCAGGTTGTCTTCATCGTCATCAACTGCCAGAATTAACGGGGAGTTAGTTACAGCTATCTGAACGCTCTTGAGTAAAAGTTCCAAGTTCATGCTCCGTTGGGGAAATGTCAATTGCTGTATTACCAATCTCTCTAAAAAACTAGATCAGCATTCCCTGAGCGGCTTTTCAGGCGCTTGCGATGGATTGGCTCTTAGTTATTAGCAGACTAAGGACACCTGCTTGTTCGGGGAGAGCTGTAAACAGGCTGCTGCGGAATCAAAACTCTCTTGCCATCCATCTTAGCGAATATTTGCTTTAATTTAAAGATTGTGTAAAATCATTCAACTGTTCCTTGACTTAGTCTTAATAACTTTGAGAAAAGACTCAAGGATTTGTTGGGGATAGCACCCACAACTTCCTCAAGCAATCTGAAAAGTAGCTATTTTTGTGTTTAGCATTACAAATTGTGTCCATAATTTAACATTTATTTAAAAATACACTGCCTTTCGTAGTACTGCAAGCAGATTGCTGAGGTAGCTCCCCATTGGGTCAAACTGCATAATGCAAACTCAAGGATTGAGCTGGCTTAAGGGTTTACGGGAGCCATCTCCGGCAGACCTTTGAGTCTAAATACTTAGGTATTTGAATCTTTGTACAATTAAAGAGAATCAATTGTTGTAGTAAAAAATCTTGACTAAGAGCGCGGTCTCTAGACGAAGTCAAGACCACAAGTTAGCTACACCAATGATTCAGTTGTTCAAGGGGAAGTTAGGCAATGGGCATCGCCACCATCAATCCTGCCACAGGAGAAACGCTCAAAACCTTTGAGCCTTTAACTGCTGATGAGATTGAAGCCGCTTTACGTAGTGCACATCAGGCTTTTGAGCAATATTGTCATACATCAATGGCACAGCGCTCCCAGTGGCTTCAGGCAACAGCAAAAATTTTGGAGCAACGGAAGGAAGACTTCGGCAAGCTCATAACTCTAGAAATGGGTAAAACCCTCAAGAGTGCGATCGCTGAGGTGGAAAAATGTGCTGCGGTATGTCGCTACTATGCCGAATATGGGGCTGATTTCTTGGCAGATGTTCCAGCCAAAACTGACGGTAGCCAAAGTTTTGTCCGCTACCAGCCTTTAGGGGTCATTTTAGCGGTGATGCCCTGGAATTTTCCCTTCTGGCAGGTGTTCCGCTTTGCAGCTCCAGCCCTAATGGCGGGCAATGTAGGGCTGCTTAAACATGCCTCCAACGTACCGCAAGGTGCGTTGGCAATTGCAGAAATTATTCAACAAGCGGGTTTTCCCACAGGAGTTTTTCAAACTCTTCTCGTAGGTTCTGAGCAAGTTGCTGCCTTGATTGCCGATGAACGTGTTATGGCAGCAACTCTTACAGGCAGTGAGCCAGCTGGAGTCAGCCTAGCAGTAGCTGCTGGGAAACAGCTGAAAAAAACTGTTTTAGAACTGGGGGGGAGCGATCCATTTATTGTGCTAAAAAGTGCTGATCTAGAAGCAGCTATTACGACAGCGGCAACAGCACGCATGATCTGTAACGGTCAATCTTGCATTGCGGCGAAACGCTTCATTGTGGTAGAGGCGATTGCCCAAGAATTTGAAAAACGACTGGTTGAGAAATTTGAGGCACTTGTTGTTGGCAATCCCATGCTGCCAGACACTGACTTAGGTCCATTGGCAACTCCAGGTATCCTTAAGACTCTAGAGCAGCAAGTTGAAGAGTGCATAAGATGTGGGGCAAGAGTCTTAACTGGAGGACAGCGTCTATCAGATCGCGAAAGAGGAAATTTCTATCCGCCTACAATCGTCACCGATCTTCCACCCAGTAGTCCTATCTCCCAAGAAGAATTTTTTGGTCCGGTAGCTTTGCTATTTCAGGTAGCAGATCTTGATGCTGCTATTAAGCTAGCTAATGCTACACCCTTTGGACTAGGAGCAAGCGCCTGGACAAACGACAATCGGGAGCGTGATCGCCTGATTGAGGAAATTGCAGCTGGCTCTGTATTTATTAACGGTATGGTCAAATCTGACCCCCGCCTCCCCTTTGGCGGCATTAAGCGTTCTGGGTATGGAAGAGAATTGGGTGTCCAGGGCATTCATGAATTTGTCAATGTTAAAACAGTGTGGGTGAGATAAAAGACTTTATGAATACAGCTGAACTTTTAGTACGCTGCTTGGAAAACGAAGGCGTACATTACGTTTTTGGACTCCCTGGAGAAGAAAACCTACATGTTCTAGAAGCGCTCAAACAATCCTCAATTCAATTTATTACAGTCCGTCACGAGCAGGGTGCTGCATTCATGGCAGATGTTTATGGTCGATTGACAGGGAAAGCAGGAGTGTGCCTATCTACTCTAGGTCCAGGGGCAACAAATCTGATGACCGGAGTGGCTGATGCTAACCTAGATGGTGCCCCACTTGTGGCAATTACAGGGCAGGTGGGGACAGATCAGATGCATATTGAAGCCCACCAGTATCTAGATTTAGTCGCAATGTTCGCTCCAGTGACGAAATGGAGTACTCAAATTGTCCGACCAAGCAATACGCCCGAAATTGTCCGTAAAGCGTTTAAGCGATCGCAGAGTGAAAAACCAGGGGCGGTTCACATCGATTTGCCCGAAAATATTGCTGCTATGCCTGCGGTAGGTCACCCTCTCCATAAAGATAAGCTGGAAAAAACTTATGCTGCTTTCCAAAGTATTACTGAGGCAGCAACGGCAATTTCTCAGGCGAAAAATCCCATAATTATGGTGGGAAACGGAGCTATCCGGGCTCATGCCAGCGAGGCTCTAACCGAATTTGCTACCCAGCTAAATATCCCAGTGGCAAATACCTTTATGGGGAAGGGAGTGATTCCCTATACCCATCCCTTGGCTTTATGGAGTGTGGGGTTACAACAGCGGGACTACATCAGCTGTAGCTTTGATAACACAGACTTGGTCATTGCTATTGGCTATGACTTGATTGAATATTCTCCAAAAAAATGGAATCCAGAAGGAGAGATTCCAATTATTCATATCGCTGTCAATCCTGCTGAAATCGATAGCAGCTACATCCCAATAGTTGAAGTTGTGGGAGATATCTCTGACTCGCTTAGAGAAATTTTACAACGAGCAAATCGACAAGGCAAACTTGATTCATATGCCCTGAGTTTACGAGAGGAAATTCGAGCAGATTACGAACAGTACGCCACAGACGATGGGTTTCCGATCAAGCCTCAAAAGCTAATTTACGATCTGCGGCAGGTCATGGGACCAGAAGATATTGTGATCTCTGATGTGGGGGCGCACAAGATGTGGATAGCACGTCAGTATCATTGTGATCGCCCCAATACCTGTTTAATCTCTAATGGGTTTGCTGCTATGGGCATTGCCATTCCGGGGGCTTTAGCTGCGAAGCTCGTTTATCCCGAACGGAAAGTGGTAGCGGCAACAGGGGATGGGGGGTTTATGATGAACTGTCAGGAGTTAGAAACAGCTTTACGGGTAGGAACACCATTTGTGACTCTCATTTTTAATGATGGTGGCTATGGCTTAATTGAATGGAAGCAGCAGAACCAGTTCGGTGCAGCCTCCTTTGTCCACTTTGGCAACCCCGATTTTGTCAAGTTAGCAGAAAGTATGGGACTTAAAGGCTACCGCATTGAATCAACAGCCTCCTTCATCCCCACCCTCAAAACCGCTTTAGAGCAAGATGTCCCCGCTGTTATTGACTGTCCTGTGGACTACCGTGAGAATTACCTTTTCACTCAAAAAGCTAGCGATTTAAGTTGTAGTCTATAACGTCTTTCCTACACCCCGTTCTTGACATTGAACTGATGCCGCGCCATCTGGGTTAACTCTAACTGTTGTTCTAAGGCAATCCAGTCTTCTTGCTCTATTAGGTCAATTAATGCTTCTATATTGTGGCGGTACTGTTGGAGCGATCGCAGTAACTCTCGTTTGTTATAGCGCGCCATCATCACCCCTAACTCAGGACTGCCGCCCCCTACACGACTAGTATCCTGAAAACCAGAACTAGCTAGCTTTTGTGCTAATGCTAAAACACCTGAGTTAGTTTCACTCATACAGGCAGCAATCAACCCGGCACTCACCATAACTGGTAAATGGGAAATCCAGCTTACAGCTCGGTCATGTTCCTCTGGTTGACAATGATAGACAACGGCTCGAAGCGATCGCGCAATTTCCTCTACTACTGCTACAGCTTGGATTGGGGTCGTTGCCACTGGAGTTAGCACATATGGTCGAGACGCAAATAAAGCTAGCTCAGCTGCAGCAATACCACTGTCTGCCTTTCCCGCCATGGGATGCCCACCGACAAAATTTGACCATAGAGGAGCTATTGCCTCAACCACTGGTGTTTTAACTGAACCCACATCAGTTAAAACCGTGGCGGGAGTCAGATAGGGAATGAGTTGCTCTACTGTGGGAGTGATCGCTGCTAAAGGCGTACAAATAAACACAACCTCCGCCGCTGTCAACAAAGCAGGATTAACGCTGGCATCATCCACCACCCCGCGAGCGATCGCCTCGGCACAAGTTTCTTCGCGCCGACTCATCCCTAAGACTTGATGCCCCTGGGAGCGTAAATCTAACCCTAGTGAACCGCCAATCAGCCCAAGCCCTACAACACCAATTTTCATCAAGCCCAATAGTTTAACAATTGAGGATGTCACCAGTCTAGCTGAGGGTGAAAAAAAGCCCCCAGCAGTTGCCAGGGGAAGAAAATTTAGGTTTTAGCTGATGGAAAGCAGATAAACATAATCAAAAATTACATCAGCCACTCTTGCACCGCTTCTTCCTTCGTGTTTGTATGACGTGAAGGAGTCTCGCGGTTAAACTTCATGTGGATGGAGCGGGTTTGTTCGCCATCTGCTGCTACAGCCAGGATTGGATAGTCAATCAGACCGTCCTGGAACGACATTTGGAAGCGGAAAGTGCCGTCCGGGTTAAGCTTAATTGGGCGTCCCCCAATCGTGACATTTGCATCTGGCTCTGTTGCCCCATAGACAATCAGTTCCGCATCAGCAATTAACCAGAATTGACGAGGGCGAATTGGCGGCAGAGAGCCAGAGAAGCCAACACCTGACATTCCCACACCTGACATGGTAAGACCAGATACTGTCGGCACTGCCCACATACCTACCCCAGAGGGGAAGACATAGGAGCTGATTGCCTGTTCGTGGATCGGCGCTTGCTGCATAGAACCGTACAGAGAACCAGCTACCCGTTGTGCCTCTGTAGCTTGAGCCATACCGAAGATCTCGTCGTAAATTGGGTTACTGGTGCTGTAGGCTCCATTGGTTGCTGCTGCCGTCCGCTTAGCGGGTGGAACAAGTTCAGCTACGGTTTTACCCTGCAAGTTCTCATCAAAGTTGACAGTGATGAAGTAGTCCTCAATCCAATCAGACGGATAGACAGGAGGAACGTGAACTGGGGCAGAACGAGCTAAAATCAGCCAGCGACCATCTGCACAGCGGTAGCCAATATCAACGACATAGTCGCGATCACTAACTGGGAGCGGTAAATACCATTCCCGCGCTAGTTCATCACAAGGATATTCTTGCAGGCTGTGCGGACTCTGATAATCCAGGTTAATGTCGGTGACATCGTAAATCCGTAGTGCCACCTGTTGTCCACCCTGTTGCCGCAGATATTCCTTGTGTTCGTTTGGTACGTCCCAATATGTGTAAGCCCACTGCGGATCTCGTGGCATGAGGACAATCCGGCTCTCACCATAACCTGCTGGCAGCTCAGCCAGCCCTTCATCAACATCGGTGAGAAAGCTGCCGTTGCGGTCTTCTTGACCTAGTTCAAATTTAGCTGCTTCCACTGCTTCCTGTGCCTCCAGTACACGAGTTGGATTAAAAGAAACTTTGCTGCGCTCAACTTCTTGGATTGACGCCAAAAGTTGCGACTTACGCATACGGCTGTAGCGGGAGACGCCATACTCACTAGCAACCCGACGTAGTTGCCGCAACGTCATCTCCTCCAGCGGTGGTCGTTCTTTTGCCATGAATGTGGCCTCCGATATAGTTGAACGGTAAATTGGTTTTCTTCAGACAATAGACTCCGTTCAGATTGCAACAAACCCCAGTGTACAGTTCCTATCACTTTTTATACTTGAATCATGAAGATATCAAGGCTCTTATCTAGCGGCTAGTAGCCTCTAGGTAAAAGGCAGGTAGGAAACCGTACCAGCCTCTATACATGCAAAAAAGGTGCATGTCTTCGGATCTTGGGGATCGCTTTATTAATTAATATTAAGCAATAAAAATATGGCTGGGATCAAGGGGGTGCTTAGTTTGTTTTCATTCACTTCACGAGTTTTCATCCATCTGGGGATCAAAATGTCAAAATTTCATGACAAAAGGTGGATTTTGAATTTAGCTAAACAACCAATAAGGTTGCGATCTCAACCGTAAGCAGAGGGGGAGTGGAAGCAAGAATTCCCACTGGACTGGAAGAGTGTTAAAGAGGAAACAAAAAAAGCTAGGCAATCTCAGTGATCGCCGAGACTAGCTTGAAAGGGTTGTCTACTAATTCAGAAGCCTCATGTCATCGATCCGCCACTGATTATCTTGGTGAATAAAATGATATTTGACATGCAGACTTTTATCGTAGGAGGAAATCCGGTCGAGTTTACCATTTCTATACACTTGTGCCACTTCATTAACAGTGGCTTCTACCTCTGCTCGGTTGGGATTGGTTCGGCTTACATTAATAGAGTTAATTTTCAGACCATGCTCGTTGTACTGTAGGTAATGGTTATCAGCCTTAGCATTTTGTACGAGTTGTTGCCACTTAGATAAAGCTGGCTCAACGAGAATCTGCTTTAGCCCATCAACATGTTTTGGACCAAGAGCTGCAGCTTTTGTAGATAGCCAAGTTTGAATAACTGCTTGAGCTTGTTCTTGCGTAAGCGGACTAGTAGTGGGGGGCGGGCTGGTGCTTGGTTTGGGGATAGGAGATGGTGGCGGTTGATTGATCTGACTCGTTTGCGACAATCCCTGCGGCGACTGTTTCTGTAAGGATACGGATGTAGCTCTGAAGGATTGCTTGACCAGAAACCCTAATACAACCATACCTAGAACCCCAACAATCGCTAGCAAAGTTAGGAGCTGCACTCGCTGGACTGCTAGAACCTGTCTCAAATCCCTGCTAGACATCCTAACCCAGCGATGAGGTAACGTTTGACCATTTGCCGTTGGACCTTGGTTGCTGCGTCTTTGTCGCTTTGACTGCCGTAGTTGACGATTCTTAGTAGTCGCGTTAGGTATATTCGTCTGACGGTGAGTGGTGGTAGCTCCCGAAGAGCGTGCTGCGGTGGGGATGACAGAACCATCTGAATTAGTACTCAAGATGGTGGTGGCAGACATCATGGATGGATTGGGAGACTGAATACCTTTTGCCTTCTCTTGCGTCTGCTGTCTGAGACTACGAGTACTAGACTGGGTCAACAAACCTGATGCGTTGCTATCAGCAGACGGTGGTACTTCTAGGCTATTCACTGGTGGCAGTGCCTCCAAATAGGATTGCACCTGCTCATCTGCGAAGTAGTCTTTGAGGGAAGCCTGTTGCTGCTTGAGATCCCGGAAGTGAGGGAACACTTCGGTTTGTAACCAACGTTCCCCATAGAGACACAGCCCCGGTAGCAGATCTGGAGAATCTTGTGAATGTTCTCGAATAAAGGCTAAAGTTTCATACTCCTGACTCAACTCTAAGGCACTATTTGCTTGTTGTGTCTGACCTAGTAACAATGAACAAACTGCCTGTTCTAAATGCAAATCTTGGTGCCTACCTAGACGCAGCAACAGCAACTGCGCCCTGGTAATTGAGGCCGGTAGCCGTTGAGCAAATCCCTGTGCCATTAACCCATATGCAACCAGATATGCAGTCACAGCAGAGGAACGCTGATAGGGCTCAAACAAATTTTGTTGCTCTGCTACTGTCAGGTAGCTCCGCAATTGCTGGATGAAGCGGAGAAAGTCATCCATGCTTAAACCAGATCCATCTTCTCCCGTACCGTCAATTCCACCACGTGCCTGTAGGAGCTTCTGCAAGAGCTGCAAACCTTGACGTCTTTCTTTGACATTCTCTTCAGGTTGTGCCAGTAGCTCCAGAATCCGATAGGGACGCAATTTGTAAAGATCTGCCTGAATTTCAGTTTGGATGTTAGGAAATAGCCCTTCGCGTAACAGCATTTCTCGTCCAGCTTCTAGCGAGGCAGCCGCATCTTCATATCTACCTTGCTGCCATCGCTCACGACCTAGTTCTAACTGGGCAAGGGCTACAGTCAGCGCAATATCTGACCTCACTGGATCGGGTGTATTTGGGGCTCCAGCTTCTGGGCTAACATGGCGACCGTTGAGGTAAGGGAGCCCTAGCTGCAATACAAGTTCGTATTCCCCTAGCTCTTGCAAAATCAGTAAGGCACTCCCCCATTGCTCGTCTGGTATTTCAATACTTGGAGTATGGGGGTCAAAGGCAACTTGGAGCAGTGCAGGGGATTCTCCAGCTTTGCCCTCGGTGAGATTTTGAGTTGGCTCAGGAAAGTTGGAGGTAGATCCCGCAAACCCTTGAGTCTCAGACTTATAGGTGTGGGCGAGATAGCTGGTATCGTAGTAGGCGCGTTTGTTAGGGTCGGACAGCACTGCATAAGCAGCTTCTAGGAGTTGCTTGCGAGCCGCAACTGCTGCGTCGGAATACTCCTGGCGTGGCAACTGTACGATGCGATCACGATAAGCCTGCTGTAACTGTTCCTGACTTGCCTGAACTGGCAGCCCTAAAATCCGGTAGTAATCGAGCGGAATTCGCACAATCTACGTCCCCATCGCTCTTATAACAAAATTGACTGTTTGTCTTTAATCTTCGGGCTGAATTTATCATAACGTGTATTTTTTAACTAAAAGCTACTATCTTTAGTAATTAAGATTAGTATCTCTTGTAAAGATTATTGGCTTTACAATCTAGATTTAGTAGTTGCCTGTTGGCTACAGCAATCAATTCTCTTGAAATCAGGTCATCTTGTGATTATTCTGAAATTGACAAAGGCAACGCAGTTCCCGAAGGTTTCCTTGTGGGAAAACGTTGACTTTGGCAAGCCTAACAAGTAAAGGAAAATTTTATGGTTCAGGAACGGATATTACCGGGTTTTCAGGCAGCTCAGGTTCAAATCACTAAAGCCGAGGGGTTGTGCTTGTACGAAGACATGGTTTTAGGGCGCTTTTTTGAAGACAAGTGCGCTGAAATGTACTACCTCGGCAAAATGTTCGGATTCGTCCATTTATACAATGGTCAAGAGGCTGTTTCGACTGGCGTTATTCAGGCGATGCGTCCAGGTGAGGATTATGTTTGCAGTACGTATCGCGACCATGTTCATGCCTTAAGTGCAGGTGTACCTGCCAAAGAAGTGATGGCAGAGTTATTCGGCAAAGCTACGGGTTGTAGTAAAGGACGTGGCGGCTCTATGCATATGTTTTCGGCTGAGCATCGTCTGCTTGGGGGCTATGCTTTTGTCGCTGAGGGGATTCCTGTTGCCACTGGTGCAGCTTTTCAAACTAAATATCGCCGTGAAGCATTAGGAGATGAAACTGCCGACCAGGTAACTGCTTGTTTTTTTGGTGATGGCGCTGCCAACAACGGTCAGTTTTTTGAATGCTTGAACATGGCAGCACTTTGGAAATTGCCAATTATTTATGTTGTAGAGAATAATAAGTGGGCAATTGGCATGGCTCACGAACGTGCAACCTCTCAGCCAGAAATCTACAAGAAAGCTAGTGTGTTTGGCATGGCAGGAGTAGAGGTAGATGGAATGGATGTGTTAGCAGTCAGAGCAGCAGCTACTGAAGCGGTAGAGAGAGCTCGATCTGGTGAAGGTCCGACTCTAATTGAAGCTTTGACTTACCGTTTTCGCGGTCATTCGTTAGCTGATCCAGACACATTACGTGCCAAAGCCGAGAAAGAACTTTGGTTCGCTCGTGACCCCATTAAAAAATTTGCGGCGTACCTCATTGAGCAGAACTTAGCAGATCAGGAAGAATTAAAGGCGATTGAGCGTAAAATTCAAGCAGTCATAGACGAAGCAGTTAAGGTAGCAGAAAGCAGTCCAGAACCCGATCCGAGTGAGCTACATCGCTTCGTGTTTGCTGAGGATGAGTGAAGCTATCTGTGGAATGCCATCTCCTTGTCTAATAACAGTTGGGATAATACCTATCCCACTCTAGTTTTTTAGACGGTCAAAGAACCAGGAGCTGGTTGTCAGCCACTCCTGCTAAAGTGCAAGTTTTCAGATTATTTCCCAACTTTTTGAAACTTGTGCTACAGTGGAAAACGCATCAAAAAAATGCAAATTTTGGGTCGCTAACTCAACGGTAGAGTACTCGGCTTTTAACCGATTAGTTCCGGGTTCGAATCCCGGGCGACCCATAAGTCACTTTTAGCTCTCCATTCAAAAGGGCTTTAGAGTCTCTTCTAAGCAAGTTTGGACCTGTTTAGGTTTTTTCTGTGCCTGATAAAGGTATTTTTTTATCTAAATCCCTAATTCTTCTCTTTTAGGTATCAAATGGGTATCAGTAGATCGATTATAGCCATTGACGCAGGTAAAAACTTGTATCAATCTTGTATCACGTACCACCCTAAATCTTGACCTACAAGCAAGGTAAGGTTATTCTTTGATGCGCTTCCGCTCGTGCCACAGTTGCAGCTGCTTTGTTGTATTTGGTACAACTTGAGCCTCCATGTCAAACGAATTTGTAAGACGCCTGCGCGAAAGCTCAATATATTCCTTATTTGCTTCGCACCCAATGAAGCGGCGACCCAATGCCAAAGCTGCAACCCCAGTTGTAGATGAACCAGAGAACGGATCGAAAACCAAGTCACCTGGAAGAGTGCTGGCTCGCAAACATCGGGCAACAAGCCCAATGGGCTTCTGGGTTGGATGCTTGCCGTAGCGTTTCTCATCATTGCTAGGAGCAGGCATTCTCCACAGGTTTTTCATCTGCTTGTCGTCATTCTCGGATTTCATATCCTTATAGTTGAATGTGTAGCGGTCTTTACCTTTCTGCGCTTTTGTTGCCCAAAATATGAGTTCTGTCGAGTGAGTAAAGCATCGGCAACCCAGATTGGGAGGCGGGGCAGGTTTTTCCCAAATAATGTCGTTGAGGATACGAAAGCCTAATTGCTGCATGGCAAATCCAACTGACGGATACACATGTAATGTGCCAGTCACCCAAATAGTTCCAGTCGGCTTGAGGAGTCGATAACAAGCAGCGAGCCACGTCTTATTGAACTCGTGGTCTAGCTCCGCCCCACGGCTCTTATCCCACTCGCCCTTATTCACCTTGACCATTCGCCCTGCAACACAAGTGATACCGTCGTTGGAGAGATTGTACGGTGGATCGGTCCAAATGCAGTCTACGGTTTCAGCTGGTAGCGACGCCATGACCTCTAAGCTGTCGCTGTGATAGAGTAAGGATTGCCCATCCTCTGACTGCCATGCCAGATGCGCTTCCCCTTGTTCAAGTTGCACTTGTACTACCATTAAATACGCCTTCCTCAAAACAGCAATTTCACACAGAGTTGGTATCAGCTTCGAGCTTGGCTCGTTTAGCCTGCGCCCTTAACATCCTTGCTTGAAGTTGGGCATTCCGCTGCGCAATCTCTGGATTGTCCTGATACCAGGGTGGAATATCGTTGTAGTGGGGGATTCCGTCGTCTATTAGGTAGCGTGAGCTGGGTTGTTTGGGATAACCTGCTGCAACTCCACCAGCACAGATAGCAAACAAGCTATTATCCTCTGAGGCTTTCAAGGCTCTCTTCGCGGTTGGGGCAACCCTGACAATGTCACCCCGCTCCAGTTTTAATAATTCCCCATCAACTATCATCAGTCCTTTCCCTTCAACTACAATGTAAACTTCTTCCTGCTCAGCGTGGCTGTGGGTGAAGGTATAACCCTCATTAGGTGGCAAATGAATCAGCCCCAGAGCCACTCCATGCAGATTGAGCTTTTGCCAAGGACTAGTGAGGTAGGGCAGGCGATCAAAGTCAAAATGGACTTGAGTAAAGGGACTAGGACTATCACGGGTGGGCTCTTGGTTCATTTTTCAGGCAAGATGGTTTGCTGTATGTCTAAGCTCTAGGGCAATACCTGCTTCTAGGTTTTGGCACATGTTTGCAGAAATAGGTCATAATATCGCTGAATGAGGTTACAACGCAAAAAATGCCTCCGGTAAGAGTTTTACCAGCCTTGAGAAATGAGTAGCAAGGTTTGGACGATTAGAGCATTACTTATGCTGCTGCTGTCATTGGCTGTAATGGCAGTTATAGCGCTTGGGGGAAAACCGGAAAAGCCACAGACAACAATAGTAGCACCGAATCCGGCAACCCTGACCTGGAATCAATTCCCCAACGCTCATTTTCCAGTGGGAAGAGTCACTCACCCTCAACGTTCGCGCAGGGCTTCAGTTAGAACAGCAAAGAATGTATTGAAATATAGACCTAATTATAAAATTGCTTGGGTACACCCGACTAATTATGGGGAACGGTATACCAATGATGTCAATGGCATATCTCTGTACAATCAAAGCATCATTGTGCTGCATGAAACTACTAACTCTGCAACTA
>JAFASY010000283.1 GCA_019244235.1 Chroococcidiopsidaceae cyanobacterium CP_BM_ER_R8_30 | reverse complement strand
GCAACCGAGATCGTCAAGCGGTTTGCCACGGGTGGGATGTCGCTAGGAGCCTTGTCACCAGAAGCTCATGAGACTCTCGCGATCGCCATGAACCGGATTAGTGGAAAATCTAATTCTGGTGAAGGTGGTGAAGATCCCATGCGCTACAAAGTGTTGACTGATGTCGATACGCACGGTCACTCGCCAACCATGCCGCACTTAAAGGGATTACGTAATGGAGACACAGCCTCTTCAGCTATTAAACAGGTGGCATCAGGACGATTCGGGGTCACGCCAGAGTACCTCATTAATGCCAAACAAATCGAAATCAAAATTGCTCAAGGAGCAAAACCAGGCGAAGGCGGTCAATTGCCTGGACCAAAAGTCAGTCCCTATATCGCCATGCTACGGCGTTCCAAGCCAGGTGTAACCTTAATTTCGCCGCCGCCGCACCACGATATCTACTCAATTGAAGATCTTGCCCAATTAATTTTTGACCTACACCAGATTAATCCTCAAGCACAAGTCTCAGTCAAGCTGGTGGCAGAAATTGGAATCGGCACCGTTGCTGCAGGGGTTGCTAAAGCTAATGCAGATGTGATCCAGATTTCTGGACATGACGGTGGTACAGGTGCCTCTCCCCTCAGCTCAATTAAGCATGCGGGTGGTCCTTGGGAACTGGGTTTAACAGAGGTGCATCGGGTGCTGATGGAAAATCGGTTGCGTGATCGCGTGATTCTACGCGTTGACGGCGGCTTCAAGAGCGGCTGGGATGTGGTTATGGGAGCATTGATGGGCGCAGAAGAATTTGGTTTCGGCTCCATTGCTATGATCGCTGAAGGCTGCATTATGGCTCGGATCTGTCATACCAATAACTGTCCTGTAGGCGTTGCGACTCAGAAAGAAGAACTGCGACAGCGCTTTAGTGGAATGCCAGAGCATGTCGTCAACTTTTTCTACTTTGTGGCAGAAGAAGTGCGTAGCCTCCTAGCTCGACTGGGTTTTCGGTCAGTAGCAGAAGCAGTCGGTCGTGCCGATCTCTTAAAAGTGCGAGAGCAGGTACAGCTGACTAAAACACAAGCCCTCAACCTAGATTGCATCACTCAACTACCAGATACTATAGAGGATCGTAGCTGGCTAAATCACGAGCTGGTTCACTCTAACGGTCCAGTGTTGGATGATGAGTTACTAGCAGATCCAGAAATTCAAGCCGCTATTAGCAACCAGTCCAGCGTGACCAAAACTTACGATGTTATCAACACAGATAGGACAATTGGAGCACGGTTGGCAGGAGAAATTGCCCGACAGTACGGCAATACTGGCTTTGAAGGGCAAATCAGCCTCAACTTCAGAGGCAGCGTCGGTCAAAGCTTTGGAGCATTTAACCTCCCTGGCATGACTCTCACTCTAACAGGTGAAGCGAATGACTACGTAGGGAAAGGGATGCATGGCGGCGAAATCATTATCAAGCCCGCAGAGACCGCAACATACACTCCCGATCGGAATGTGATTGTAGGCAACACCTGTCTTTATGGCGCAACTGGCGGTCTGCTGCTTGCCAACGGGCTAGCTGGGGAACGCTTTGCCGTCCGCAATTCTAAAGGAACTGCGGTGATTGAGGGAGCTGGCGATCACTGCTGCGAGTACATGACAGGTGGCGTGATTGTTGTTTTGGGCAAAGTTGGTCGGAATGTTGCTGCCGGAATGACTGGTGGACTTGCCTACTTCTTGGATGAAGATGGCAAGTTTCCAGAATTAGTTAACCGTGAAATCGTGAAACTCCAAAGAGTGATAGCTCCAGTTGGTCAACAGCAGTTGCACGAATTGATTGCAGCTCATGCCGAACGCACAGGTTCACCGAAAGCCAAGGCAATCTTGGCAGACTGGGATGATTTCCTACCCAAGTTCTGGCAATTAGTTCCGCCTTCAGAGGCTGATACACCAGAAGTCAATCCCGAAGCCATAGCAGAAAAGGTAGCTATAGAAGCTTAGTGAGAGAGGTTAGAGGCTAGGGTAAGAAACAACTCTAGTCTTTAACTTCTCGTTTCACAGGTTCATTCCCAGGCTCCAGCCCTTGGCTCAGCGCATCGTAAAGCGAACCACATTAGAAAAGCCATTTTTTCTGCGGATTAGAGTTGGGAGTCTGGTCACGCTCTTCTAGTGAGGCTTGACCGCGCTCAGGTGCCCGTAGCGCTTCAGTTGATAGTTTTGGGTCTTTGACATAGACTGAGTTGAGCAAAATATCGAGGACACCAGCTTGACGGGCACGCTCAATAGCGCGGTGAGTGATCAGTTCACCAACATTGAGGATGACATCGTCCTGTTGGTCAAGAATGACACGAGTGACTGGACGTCCCAGTGCGCGTTTGAGCCGACGTACTTCTATGGCTTGGGTGCTGCGTTGCTGAAGATCGGCGATCGCCTCTTTGAGACTCTCCAACAGACTTTCTGCACTGGTTCTAGCTTGGACGGTTCCCTCGCGTAGCCTCCCACTTGTTTGGGAAAGTAAATTGTTGGCGCTAGAACGCAATGCTTCGCTAGTTGTTAGACCGCCAGCATCCATCAACTCGATTTCTTTGTGCTCAAGCCGGGCGCGAGCAATTATCTGCTCGGTCACGATCTGCCCTGGAGCGCCAATAATTGAGCCTTCTTCGCTACGTACTGCATGCCTCAGGCGCAAACCCAGAGCTTGTTCGACCATCCGGCTTGCTAGAACATCGTTGGCGGCGCGGCTCAGTCCTACCGTTAAGCTACCGCCTGTAGCCCGATAGAGTTGATCGAGAACGCCCCAACGCTCGGCTTCTGCGGCTACCAACGGTGTAACTTGTTGACCTTGCACTACGAGCACTGTACCATCGGGGGCCGTAACATCCTGAATGACAATTTTGCCAATCGCAAATGCTTTTTGCTCGGCTGGCTCAACAAGGGCATTGGTCAATGCAGCTGTTGCACTACCTGCCGCTGACTGCAAGCTGCTGTTGGCTATTGCTGTCATTGTTTGCAGTTGGCGGTTGAGCGCTGCCGTTAAGCTGCCGCCAGTGGTCCGATAAAGCTGGTCAAGCATCCCCAATTGCTCCGCTTCTTCTGCAATTAAGATTGTCACTGGCTGACCCTGCTCTACTAGGAGCGCCCCATCGGGAGTGAACACATCTTGTTCGACAACTTTGCCGACGACGAATGTTCTTTGCTCGGCTGGCTCAACCAGGCTGTTCGTTAACAAAGCTGCGGCATGGAGCGATGCCTCCTGGAACCGTTTGTTAGCTGTATCCCTTGCCGCGGTAAGTTGGCAGTTGATTGCTGCGGTTAAGCTCCCACCCGTAGCCCGATAGAGTTGGTCAAGCACCCCCAGTCGCTCGGCTGCATCTGCAATTGCCAGAGTAACTGGCTGGCCTTGTGCCACTAACATGGTGCCTTCGGGAGTAACCACATCTTGCTCAGCAATTTGGTCGATGACGAACACTTTTTGTTGGGCTGGGTCAACCAGGGTATTAGTGAATGAGGCCGCGATCTGGCGCGAGTTATCTTGCAGTTTTTGGTTAGCTGTATCTGTTGCTGCATGCAGACTGCCCACTCCTACTGCTAAGCTGCCGCCCGCCGCCTGGTAGAGTTGGTCGAACACACCCACACGCTCAGCTGCTTCCACTGCTAATGGCGTCACTTGTTGACCTTCCGCCGCCAGTAGCAGACCATTCGGAGCTGTCACATCTCGGCCAACGGTTTTGCCAATCAAGAAGGCTTTTTGTTCTACTGGAGCGATAACCGGATTGGTGAATAAGGCCACGGCGCTGCGCCCAGCTCCTTGCAGCATTCTGGTAGTTGATTCGGTGGTTTCTTGCAGTCTTGAGCTAGCTGTGCGCGTTGCTGAGTGGAGGTTGTCGCTAGCCGTTTGGGCTACTCCCTGAATGCCACCGACCTGTTCTGCCATCAGGTCAGCTGTTTCGACTGGCACAAAAGCTACTTGGTAGCCAATCTTCAACGTATGAGGTGCTGGCACGAAGGAGCGACCAGAATATGCATCGGCAAACAGTCCACCAGAAACCTCGTAGCCTTCAACCACCCCCGTTTCATCGTTAAAATAGAGGTCAACCATAGTACCTAGATCGCGTCCATTGACTGTCATAATCCGGGTACCTCTCAGCACATTGTTGCGCCGCAAAATCTTTCTAATTTCTGGCACTCTCCTGGCTCTTACTATTGCCTCTTTGGAAGGCACGACCGCCGCATTGGTACCGAGCGCCTGAACTCGATCGAATGGTATTACTCTGGCGCTGCTTAACCAACCACCTTCTTCCACCAGGAACCCCAGGAGTTGATTACTATTTTGGTCAAAAATCAAGTCCCAGATTCTGGCGATGCGTTTGCCGGTATCATACGCCACAACTACCTTGCCAATGACTTCGCTGCCTTTACGCATATCGCTTTCTTCCTGGTTCGATTGGTTTGCTAAAGTTAGATGCGGCGATTAGCTTGTCAATCGTATTACCCTCTTTACGCATATAACTTCGTTCCCGACCAAAAATCGGAGTCAGATGAGTAATGCCAAAGTATTCACTCACCCCTCCGGCACCAAGCAAGAGCCCAAGCAGGAACGCGACGACGATGTACGAACCCGTATTAGATTGTCTGCCTACTAGCCTTGGCATCGCGCTTCTCCACTAAAAAATTGATTTGGCATAGCAATAAAGTCAAGTCAATTCTGATGTAAAGCTCCTATTGAATAGGATGTTATGCTGCAGTTTGTCCACCTCGATCGGGTTTTTGAAATTAACTTCTCCCTTCTGATTCTTTAAGTTCAATTGACAGCTCAGAACGTAACTAGGCGTGAGAGGCTCAGCTTTGATTTTTCTCGTCAAATCTAAAAAGGCTTAAACTTACGCAGAGCAAAGATTGCCTGGGTCTCAACAAACGTAGAGGTCCAAAGCACCGCTCTATGGTCTGAAAAGGTCTAGAGAACGACGGACGGAGCTACTCAGGCTCCCCCTCAAATAGCGTGTACCTAGTCAAGAACACGCTTGACTTGATCTTTCACGTCTTCAACCTTGTAACGAACTTTCCCTTCAATTTGCTTCTCTTTCCCCTCAGCTTGAGCCTTAGGATTGCCCGTGATGTTACCAGTCCCTTCTTGGACTTTGCCTTCAACATATTTAGCCACAGCCTTTGGTTTTCCTTGCCAGCTCATCCTATCTCCCACATTTTCTGCTGCGTGATGAGCTTGGCTTTCAGCTTGCTTCACTTTCTCCTCAACTTCAGCCTTTGGATCGCCAGTAATTGTTCCTACCATTTCTTGGGCTTTGCCTTCAATATTTTTGGTCGTAGCCTTTGCTCTTTCTGACAAGCTTATATTTACTTGAGCAATCTGATTGTGAGTTATGCTGGCTGCTATCTGAAATGGAGTTGTAGCCCAGCTCTCCTCAGCTCTGACACCAACTGCTGTAGCAAAGGTCAGGACTGACATCAAGGTTAAAGTTGTCAAAAACTTACGACCATCCTGAAGTAAACTCACTTCTGTCTCCTCCAAGAAGCCAATCGCGTCAACAGAATAACAACTATCTGTCGTTTAACTGTTTAATGAAGTCAGAGGGTCTAGATAACAGATGACTACCTAAACCCTCTGCCAAAAGCGTTTTATCTATTCAAGTGTATCTTTGACCTTATCTTTTACATCTTCTACTCCGTGACGAACTTGGCTTTCAGCTTGCTTCGCTTTCCCTTCAGCTTGAGCCTCTGGATCATCAGTAATCTTGCCCACCAATTCTTGGGCTTTGCCTTCAATGTTTTTGCCCGTAGCCTTTGCTCTGTCTTCTAAAGACATGATGTTTCTCCTTGAAAGCTGTTGAACCTGGTCTAGTCTACTTAGCCAGACATTTCACCCTGCCGGTGCTAGCGGCAAGTTCTTTGTTTGACTATTACTTAGTATGATAGGTCACCCTACTACAAATCTGGGGTACTTTTCATTTATTTTCAGATTCAGTTCTAATTTGATTAAAAATTTAACTTCAGGCTAGAAGTACTTTTTTATAAAGGTTTTACAAATATATGTGTGACTAGGTTCTAGCAGTTCGTGACTAAGTTCTAGCGTTGATTGTAAGAGAATAAAACTAATACATGGCACTGGTTTTAGATGCATTTTCCCACTTTTTTTAGACCTTACATAGTTGAAATAGGGGGTAATTCTATCTATGCCTTATTTTTTAACCCAGTTATGCTGGCTGTCAGCTTTGAACTCAAAGGTGGCAGTTAACAAAGCGGTTGCCAGTGTTAGCAGTTATGTGAGTTAGTTCTATTGCTGCCAATCGATTTTGTCTAGTTCCAATTTTTTGACCAGCTTGGGTAGGTCCTTCTGAGAAACCTGACGGTGACCAGTCTCGACGGCATCAACCCAAGATATGCTTTTCCCCATCGTTGCGGCAAAAAATGCCCTAGACCAGCCTTTAGCTTTTCTAGCTTCTCTGATTACAGTGCCTGGTGGCGATTGGTTCTGGTGCTGCTTTTTTGGAAAATTTATGGCTCTTGGCTGGCTCAAAGGCTTTGTCAAGTGTTTTTGTGCTTCGCTTGGTAGATGAAAACGCCATCGAGCATTTAGCAGCTCACTCCAGAAGCCTATAGGTCTTTTAGTGCCATTATTCCCTTTCAACCAGTCTGGTCCGGTTTCAAGCTCCAGCTGCCATCCAGCTTCTTTAATGACTTTCAAGTCGGTTTCAAAGTCATCTGCTAGTTGCCGTCTTAGCTGCCTGTCTTGCTCGGCTACTGCCACTCTATCCGAACCATAAGCAATCTCCATTAGGGTTTTTCCAACCAGACAGTCACGGAATCCAGGCTGAGTCTGAAAGGTCAGCCAGATCAGTATTCTAGCAGCACCGACATTTTGTTTACCGATGCTGAATAGTTTTTGTACGGTTTTCTTAGTGATAATTCCTGTTTGGTAGTAGTACTCAGATTCATTCAGGAAATATTTAGCCCACCCTCCAGGCTTACCAATGACTCTTAAACCGATTAACCTCTGATTGCCAGCCTTATCAGTCTCAAAGTCTCGCAGTACAGTAATGTCCCAAATCCGTAAGTCAGCAACGGTAAAAGCTCCTACCTTTCCCTGTTTAGGCCATGCAATATAGGCTAGGATCTGGGCTGGTTGCCGCAGGAGGTCATACAGAATTTGCAGTTGTTTATGTCGGCTTAGATCCCTGCGTTTACTCAAGCCTGTGTACTCAAGTAGTTGACTATCATCAATTACAAAATCGCTTTCCCATGGTTTCTCCAATTCTGCTGCCTGAGCACAGTAAATCAGGTGAATTGCGCCAGCCCTAGGGTCAAGTTGATCGACAACAGCTAAGGCTGCTTCTTCAGCCAGGGGCACTGGATGGGGTTTCTCTGGACTATCCGTAACATAGTACCAAATATTTCCCTTCCCATTTTGAACTGCTTTTTCATAACTCAAAGTGCCTTCAGCATCAGCTTTCCAGGGCAAATCCATTTTTTGAGATAAGACTTCAGCAATGCCACGCATAACTAGCGACAATGCAGCACGGCTAGTTTGACCGTCAGGAAATAAGGAGGCTAAGTTGAACTGTTGGACTTTTGCTGTGTGCTCCTGGTACTCTACCAGTAACTTCTTAACAAGTTTTTCGAGTAAGCTTGGATTTCTAACTTCATCTTCCATCCGCTTCTCTAATTGAGCAGAGGCTTCCCTAAGGTCTTCTTTATCTTCAGCCAGTCTAGTCCCAACCATTTTTTCTACAAAGGAAATGGCTGTTTTTCTAGCTGTCCATTTAACTGTGGACCAAAGGCTGCTACATAATGCTTCTGCTAAGTTTTTCATCTCCCTATAAACCCTGCCTACAAATTCAAGCTTTCCGTGCAGATATGAGGGTCATCTTCCAGGTTCCCGCTTTGCGACAAATACAGTCAGTGGGGATCGCTAGATAGGCTAGACAGGTGGCTCGGTTAAACAACCCATGGACATTGGCTTTCGCTCAGCGTTATGGTCGGTTTCCATGCCGCAAGCGGGATCGGAATTCACTCAACACCTAAAGGTAGGATCTAGAGTCGGTTAGCTCCAATTTTTAGCATACTTCCAGTTGTCGCAGCATTCTGCAAATCTTCGATTTTGACAATGACTACCTTATACTAGTTAATCTCCAAGACCATTTCGACCGTCTAGAATCAGTGGCTGCGGTGTTGGTGTCTGTAATTATATGCCGTTAGGATTGCCAACTTGCAGGAACCGATGCAAGCTTTAGAGAGGATAGATCTGCTTTTTTTCCCTAACCTCTAGCCTCTAACCTCTTCCAGTGAGATAATTTCCTAGTTGTACTGTCGCCCTGGCAGAAAATCAAATCTAATGCAGAAGAAAAATACCATAGGTCTGTTCACAGCTATCAACATTGTGGTAGCAAATATGATTGGAACGGGTATCTTCACGAGCCTTGGCTTTCAGGTCACTGACATCAAGTCTGGTTTTGCTCTGCTGTTCTTATGGGTAGTAGGGGGGATTGCCGCCCTTTGCGGGGCTCTTTCTTACGGTGAACTCGGTGCAGTGATGCCCCGTTCGGGCGGTGAGTTTCATTTCCTCTCTCGAATTTATCATCCAGCAGTCGGCTTCCTATCTGGATGGGTTTCTGCTACTGCAGGTTTTGCCGCACCTATTGCCGCTGCAGCAGTTGCCTTGGGCAACTACTCGGCAAAAGTCTTTCCAGCTTTAGCACCCACTCTAGTTGCCTTGGTTGTAGCAGTCGGGATTTCGCTCATTCACATGCAAAATATTAAATTCGGGAGTTATTTTCAAAATCTCTTAACCCCATTGAAAGTTTTATTAATCTTCTCGTTTGTGATTTGTGGTCTTTTTCTGGGCAAACCGCAGGATATTAGCTTTCTTCCAGCTGCCAGAGATCTAAATCTCATTTTTAGCTCTTCCTTCGCTGTTTCCCTTGTCTATGTCATGTATTCCTATTCCGGTTGGAATGCTTCTGTTTACATTGCTAGTGAAGTGAAAGCACCGGAAAAGAATGTGCCATGGTCTTTATTTTTGGGAACTTTAATTGTACTTTTATCATATCTATTACTCAACTTTATTTTCTTGTATACTACCCCTATTCAAGCGATGGTAGACAAAGTAGAGGTAGGTTATATAGTTGCCAATCAAATTTTTGGAACGGCAGGAGGCAAGATCATGGGCTCGCTAATTTCACTAGGACTGCTCTCTACTATTAGCTCTATGATTTGGGCAGGGCCTAGAGTTATGCAGGTCATGGGAGAAGACATTCCCTTCTTTCAACTGCTAGCAGCTAAAAATCGGCATGGCGTTCCTCATTATGCCACCCTCTTCCAGCTTGTCATTGTATTGGCTCTCATCTTGACATCTAGCTTCGCAGCAATTGTTACCTATCTTGGATTTACCCTAACTCTATCTTCTTCTGTTACAGTTTTAGGAGTATTTATCCATAGGTTTAGATATCCAGAAGTCTCGCGACCTTATAGAGTGGGAATCCTTCCACCGCTGATTTTCCTTGCTATCAGTATTTGGATGCTCATCTTTATTTACCTAGATAAACCTGTGGAGTCGCTAGCGGGATTGGGAACAATTTTACTAGGATTACCAGTCTACTTGTTTGCTGTCAAAAGACAGGTTTTATCTTAGTACGATCGAGCTTACCCTGACTTTATAGTATCTCATGCTCAAAAAAACATTGTATTTCCTGACAACAACTGCGCTTTTGTCATCACTCTTCTCCTGTAGCAACATCTCTGACAACAAGCCAGGAGCTGCAAATGTTGCTAG
Organism: Chroococcidiopsidaceae cyanobacterium CP_BM_ER_R8_30; assembly: GCA_019244235.1. GTDB lineage: Bacteria > Cyanobacteriota > Cyanobacteriia > Cyanobacteriales > Chroococcidiopsidaceae > JAFAVL01. The sequence goes on along the minus strand of JAFASY010000283.1, from coordinate 67,793 downwards.
TAATGACAAAATGACTCCTCAAACTGCCGAAAAAACTAGCAGTCAAGTCATACCTAAAAAGGTGATTCCTAATCATCAAGCTGATCTTGCCAAAATGGTAAAGCTCACAAATGAGGCGAGGTTTTTGGCTGGAATGAAAGTAGGAGAGAAGAGTTCTCTCGCTACTCAAGAGAAGAGTCAAGTATGGGAATCTTATGCAGCTTTTTTCAATGATTCTTGGGACAGGCTAGAAAAGCAACAACTAGCGCCAATCAGAAAATGGTCAACGCAACAGTTGAAGCCAGTGTATCAAACTTCTAAATTTATATTCTATCCATTTAGCGGACCTGACTTTTTGTATTGCTATTCCTTTTTTCCCCAAGGTAATACTTATGTCTTAGCAGGTTTAGAACCTGTGGGTTATTTACCAACCCTTGAGAAAACATCAACAGCGGAAATAGCAAATAATTTACAGAAGATTGAACAATCTCTAGGAGCTATTCTAAGGTGGAGCTTCTTCCGCACGAATGACATGAAACAAGACTTATCAGAACAAGGAGTTCTGCCGATATTATTTGTATTTTTAGCTAGAACCAACAATAAAATTCAGAATGTACAGTACATAGGGCTAGATAAAGATGCAAGAATTCAGATATTAGATAAAGACAATAAGGAAAAGTTGCTTCCTGGTGTTAAGATTGAATTTGTTCCCAGTGGAAGCTCAGAAATACGATCTCTCTATTATTTCTCCGTGGATCTCTCTAACTCGGCTTTGAAGAAAGCGCCAGAATTTGATCGATTTATTCAAAAATTTGGGAAGCCAATTAGCTATCTTAAAGCAGCATCTTATCTACTGCACTATGAGGGATTCTCCAATATTCGGAATCTTATACTTTCACAAAGCACTAGTGTACTGCAAGATGACTCTGGGATTCCAGTTAAATACTTTAGTGATTCTAAATGGATACTAAAATTTTACGGTAATTATACTCGACCAATTGCTTTATTTAGCAACGAGTATCAACCGGAACTTCGAAACATCTATCAAAGTAAGGCTAATGTCAAACCACTATATTTTGGAATTGGCTACCAATATCGAGTGAATAATTCTAATCTAATGCTAGCAATTAAGAAAAAATAGTTTAGATTTTTGCTCCTATGTTTACCTCCTTCAGACTACCTCAGACACGATTTATCAAGCGTGAAGTCAGACCTCCAGCATCCACTCTTTATTTCGGTATTCCTTTGGGAAAAGAAAAACCCGCTCGACCAATGACAGGGGTATTTATTCCAGAAGGCTACCAGTTGCAGCCGCAAATCGATTTGATTGTTTACTTGCAAGGGTATCGCTATCTGTACCCAAGTATGTCAATTGATGGGTATTGGAGTCTACACCAAAAGCCCTTTTGGCCGCTTCGCCCGGGAGTCAATCTAAGTCTGAAGAACGTCATTCTTATTGCCCCAACATTGGGACCACGCTCTGAGGCTGGCAGTCTAACTGAGCCAGGTGGGTTTGATGCGTATCTAGATCAAGTTTGCTTATCCTTGATGGAGCATGGTCCGTACCGCAGAGCTAGACAACAGCCCGTGATTGGTAACATCATTCTTGCTTGTCACTCAGGTGGCGGCTATCCCATGCGCCAGGTTATACAGACATGCGATCGCTACTCTCTCAATATCCGTGAGTGTTGGGGGTTTGATTGCCTGTACGCTGACGACGACGAGACATTTTGGGCTGATTGGGCATGGTTCCATCCCAATAGCAAACTCTATATTTATTATCTCAGCGATACCGAAGATAATTCAAAGCAACTTCAACGCCAGCAACTGCCAAACATTTATGTTGAAAGATCGTCTGCTAGAGGACTCAAGGCGCACTACTGGGTACCCGCAACTCACTGGAGATATCGCATTCAAAAAACTGAATTTCTGGCATATAGAGGTAATTAACATGGCTTCAGTTGACAAAGAAGGGGTCAGAATTGCTGGGTAAGAAGTTAATTTGTAAATTACTCTAGATTCTTAAACTCTTAGTTGTTGGTAAATAACTGTCTTTCCCTAACCCCTGTGTTACCCTGATCTCCAGCTCCTGACCCCTTTGATTGGTGTTCTTGAGCTTGCTCAAAGCAGCAGCCGGAGCTGCCTCCGGCTGACCTTTGAGTTGTCGCCGATTTGTCCTTCAACGCCACTTGTTCTTTGTTCTTGATTTCAAGTAACTCCGGAACCGTTACAAACCGATAACCACTTTTTGTCAAAGCATCGATGATAAGTGGTAGAGCCTCAACTGTGTGAGAGCGATCACCGCCACCATCGTGCATCAGCACAATCCCGCCTGACTTGGCTCTACTTAGCACATTTTTCACTAGACGAGGAACAGATGGTCGGTCATAATCTTCCGAGTCCACTGACCACATCACCACGCCATATTGGTGTGTTTTGGCATAATCGGCTGGTCCATTGTGCAACAGACCTCCAGGTGGACGAAATAGCAATGTCCTCACGCCTGTAGTCTTAAATATAACTGCGGCTGTGCGCTCAATTTCACTAGCAGCGGTAGCCTCGTTCATGCGTCGATACCAATGATGCCAAGTGTGGTTGCCAACGTTCTGACCATCAGCTACTACTTTTTGAGCCAGCTGGGGATAGTTTTGTACGTTTTGCCCAATCCAAAAGAACGTTGACTTGATATTGTGCTGCTTTAAGATACTTAAGATCTGCTCTGTTGATTTAGGCCACGGACCATCATCAAACGTCAATGCAATTGCTTTGTCCTGACTATTAAGTTTGACATCCGCAAATGTAGTTCCCTGAAACTGCACTGGGATGCTAACAAGTTTGCTAGTTTGGAGCTGCTGTTTGGGCAATGGCTTTAGAGCTACTTTCGGCTTTACCTCCTGTGTCACCCTGATACTTGGTGGAGCCTGCACCTGTTCAGAGCGGGTTGGTGGCATTAGAATTGCTGGATAGGAAGTTCCCAGCTCAATAAACAGAACCAGCCCAAAACCCATACTGACAGCAAAAGCAAGTAGTGTCAGCCATATCGAGTGATGTCGCGCAAACAATCTACGACGATTTCCCAAAACACATCTCCTTCAACTCTCAAGAGGATGGCAAATTACGGCTCCTATAATACTCGTACTCAGCATTTCTTTTCCAATAAGAGTGCGCAATTATCTTCGAGGTTTAGCCGAACGGGGAACATAGGTATAAACTTGTACCAAAGCGCTTTGTTCTTCCTTGACCTCAGCTTCAAAGTTTCAAAAAAGACTGAACTTGAAACTGATTTAATAGAACTGAGATTTACTATTCTAAATTGGGCACCCTGATGCATAAAAGTACTGGTAGTCAGTGTGTCAACCGTAAACCCCGTATTGCTCACTAGCCACTATGGAAAAATACCGCGCGATCGAACAGCTAATCTTGAAGCCTACCAAACGGTGGAGTAACATCTTAGCAATCATCATGGCGATGGCTGTGGGTCAGTCAGTGGCTTTCTGCTGGTTGCGTCCATGGCTAAGCAACAGTCAGTCTTCTACCGTAGCCTCTAACGCAAGTTCTTCAGCTCTAAATACAGTGGCTGCCATAGGACGCTTGGAACCTCAGGGGAATGTGATCCAGCTATCGGCTTCTAGCTTGGCTCAAAGTAACCGCGTGGCGCAACTCTTGGTCAAGCAGGGAGACAAGGTGCATGTTGGACAAGCCATCGCTATTCTCGATAGTCACGATCGCCTGTTAGCAACTCTGGAGCAGGCACAAAAACAAGTGAAAGTTGCACAAGCCCACTTAGCGCAGGTGAAAGCTGGAGCAAAACCAATAGAGATTACATCTCAACAATCATATATTGATGGCGTTAAAGCTCAGTTACAGGGAGAGCTTGATACCCAAGAGGCAACAATTGCCCAACTTGAACCTGAACAGCGCAATGCCGAAACAGAATATCGTCGCTATCTAATGTTGTATCGCAATGGTGCCATCTCAGCTTTAACTCTCGATAATAAGCGACTGGCAGTCGCAAAGGTCAAACGTGAAATCAATGAAGCACAGAAAAATCTGCGTCGTACAAAGGCAATTTTCCAACAGCAAACGGTACAAACCCGAAACACCCTAAACTCACTTAAACGGTTAAGACCAGCTGATATCCAAGAGGCACAAGCCGAAGTTGAAAAGGCGGTGATTGAGGTCAAGCAGGCGCAGACTAACCTCAATTTAACTGTAGTACGTTCGCCCATTAATGGGCAGGTATTGAAAATTCATATTTTGCCAGGAGAAGTGATGAGCGACAAAGGGCAAGGAATTGTGGAGCTGGGTCAAACTGACCAGATGTATGTGGTGGCAGAGGTGTACGAAAGTGATATTACTAAAGTTCACATAGGGCAAAAGGCAACACTTACAAGTGAGGGCAATCCATCCCTAGGGACTTTACACGGTACTGTTGACCAAATTGGCTTAAAAATTGGCAAAAAAGATACGGTGAATAAAGATCCAGCTGCCGATGTCGATGCAAGGGTGGTTGACGTCAAAGTCCGCTTAGCACCAGCAGATAGTTTGCAGGTTGCTAATTTGACCAACATGCAGATGCAGGTAAGGATTCATATCTGACTCCTCTTTGCTTGATAGCCAAAATGTGTCAAATGATTAGCGTTTAGCTGCATGTGATGAATGACGTTGTACCAATCCATCTGATATTCTCTATCATTTTTTTGATTTTATGCCGATTTCCGAATCTTTAATTAGTATCAAAAATCTCAAGCACTTTTTTGGTCAAGGAGTTTTACAGAAGCAGGTTTTATTTAACATCGATCTAGAGGTTAGTGCTGGCGAGATTGTCATCATGACGGGACCATCAGGTTCAGGCAAAACGACTTTACTCACATTAATTGGTGGTTTACGGTCTGTACAAAAGGGCAGTCTCCGAGTTTTTGGTCAGGAGCTTTATGGAGCTAGTAAACATGAGCTGATCCAAGTCCGACGACATATTGGTTATATCTTCCAAGCTCACAATTTACTCAAGTTTTTAACAGCTTTGCAAAACGTACAGATGTCAATGGAGTTGCACGAAGATATTTCCCTTCAAGAGGCTCGGGCTAGATCAGCTGCTATGCTGGCAACAGTTGGGTTGGCAGAGCGATCACATTACTATCCAGAAAATCTTTCTGGTGGACAAAAACAACGAGTGGCGATCGCTCGAGCTTTGGTCAGTCATCCTCAGCTCGTATTAGCTGACGAACCTACAGCTTCCTTAGACAGCCAGTCAGGGCGCGATGTCGTCAACCTCATGCAATACCTAGCAAGGGAGCAAGGATGCACTATATTGATGGTGACCCATGACAATCGCATTTTAGACGTAGCCGATCGGATCATTGATATGGAGGATGGTCGGGTTACCCAGGATGCGAGTATCTAGAGCGTGGAGCAAGCGAGCTTCTCTTCCTCTTCCGCAAGAACCGCTCACGTCCAACAGTCGTTAGTATCAGTGATAAGTGGTGATAGAAAATAGACTACGAAGCAGTGACGCAACGGTGAGCAATGGAATGGCAAACATTAAATTTGTGAAAGAGAATCGAGAAGTTATAGCGGCAGATGGAGCCAATCTCAGGTTAAAAGCAATCCAAAATAGCATTGATCTCTATACCCTGAAGGGTAAGATGATGAATTGCGGAGGCTATGGTCAGTGTGGCACCTGTATCGTCGAAGTTGTGGATGGGATGGAAAATCTTTCACCTCGTACAGAAGTAGAAAACCAGAAGCTGAAGAAAAAGCCGGGAAGTTACCGACTTGCTTGTCAGACCTTAGTCAACGGACCAGTAAGTATAGTGACAAAACCCTCAGCCAGGAAGGGACAAGGCAAGGCCAACGCAGCTCCTTCTGGAAACCAGAAGGAGAACGTCGGGGACGACTTGGGGAACTTGGGGTCCCCATGAAGTGGGGATTAGGGGCGAAGGAGACAAGGGGAGTAGGAAGAGGATAAGGTGCAGCTAACACAGCTCTTTTGGAGGCTCCCTTTAATGGTATCCTAGAATTGTTGACTCCAAGGCTGAAAGGGGCTATCTTGCGATGCAAGTTAATGACCTAGGGTTTGTGGCGAGTATCTTGTTCGTGCTGGTTCCTGCTGTTTTCCTAGTAATTCTGTACATTCAAACTGCTAGCCGTGACAGCAGCAAAAAAGATTCCTAAGCAGTCTGGAGCAAAGTGAATAGCTACCTTGCTGTTCGCTTTGCTTTAAGCTCTTATAATGGGGATTTTTCTTCTCCTTATCTATCGCAGCGTTAGCAGAGTACAACCAAATTGGTTTTTTGACAAACGCATTTGGTAAACTCTGCTAATGCTGTTGCTCTCTATCGCCCTGGAAGAAGAAATTAAGCAACTGTGCGTGCTAATAATACTGGGCAGTTCGCGTGAACGCGGACATAGTCTGATAGAGAAGTGCCTAGTAGGCGATCGAGATCGACAAAACTTTTAGCAACCGAGGGACGGCGATCGGGTGAACCTAAAATGAGGAGATCTACGTCCATTTCTTCTGCTAATCGACAAATCTCTTCAGCTGGTTTACCGCTACTAGTGACACAACGGGGTTGAATGCCGTGTTTTTTTGCCTCTGCCGTTGCTTGTGTAAGAATTGGGTCTTTTGTATCCGAAGATGCTACACCAGGTTTGCCACTCAGATCTTTGTTGACATGAACTAGAATTAACTGACCCCCCTTAATCTCTTGTAGAAGAAACAGTGCTAGCTGTAAGCAGTTTTTTGCTGCCTCAGAATTGTCCATCGCCACCATAAGCCGATTAATTCTTTTAACGTAAATATCGTCTTTTACCAGTAACATGGGTCGAGAGGACAACTGAAAAACATACTGACTTACTGAGTTAGCTAGAATTGACTGTAGACGTTTCAGTCCCCGCGATCCCATAATAATCAGGTCAGCGTCGATCTCTTCAGCTACCTGGCAAACTACATCTTTGGGTTCACCTTGTCGCAGAATAGCAGAAACATGACCAGGATCTAAGTGTAAAGACTGAATAGCAGTTGCAAGGATCTTACCTCCCTCTTCCCACTTAGCTGTCATCACTTCGGCAGTAGCTCGGGCAGGAACAACATGCAGTACCGTGACAGTTGCTCGTTGGATTGATGGTAATTCTTCTAAAGCCTTGAGCATCTCTTCTGCGTGTCCTAGTCCAGAGACAGCGAGCAAAATTTTTGCTATCATTGGGCGACCTCATTTTTGAACAGAGATATGACAATAAACTTGTTTTAATTTGAGCATACTATTAATTTAAACTTATAGATTTAACGACTTATTATTTGTTTAAATTGGGAGTTGCAATATTAGTTAATTAAGTTTGATTAAATTCAGGGCTGAACGCAATACTTATTAACCCCGTGCTAGTGCAGCATCTTTTGCCAAAGAGCTGTTAGATTTAGCACATTTTCTTCAAAAACTATTTACGAAGGGTAGATAGTATGGTAACTTTAGATACTTAAAGCAGAAACCATTGGCTTTAAGATTAAAACTTCCTTACCTGCTCCTAGTAGAAGTTGAGGTATCCCATTTTCTATGTGATGAGCGGCAAGGAGTCTTGTTATAGCTGATAAGGTGTGAGGATAAGAGGAAAGATGTCTAATGTTCTATTATGGAGGTCTCTGCTGCTTAGCGCAGCAACTTTAGGATCGGTGTTAGTAGCTATCACTTCAGCGATCGCCGAACCGACTTCGACAACAGTTAAGGCTCCTGAGTCCCAGTCAGGACAGATCAAAGCCCTAAAGGTACAGCTAGTTGCTGACAAACCAGATTCCACATCTCAAGAGAATGAGATCAACCAGGTAGTCCGCTATGGCAAAGAAGGTACTGGCAAAGAAGATGACTCAATCGGACAAGTCACATCGGTTTCTCAACTGCGAGATGTCCAGCCTACTGATTGGGCTTTCCAAGCGCTACAGTCCTTAGTCGAACGCTACGGTTGTATTGCTGGCTATCCCGATGGCACCTATCGCGGTAATCGGGCTCTGACTAGGTACGAGTTTGCGGCAGGGTTAAATGCCTGCCTAGACAGAGTAAACGAGCTGATCGCTTCAGGGACATCTGACTTAGTACGTAAAGAAGACATCGCCACCCTACAGAGGTTGCAACAAGAGTTTGCCACTGAACTTACTGCCCTACGAGGTCGAGTAGATAACCTGGAAGCCCAGACGGCTCAACTGGAAGCCAACCAGTTTTCCACTACGACCAAATTGGTCGGTGAAGGTATCTTTGCTGTGACTGATGAATTCAACGCTCCTGTCAGAACCAACACTGTGTTCCAAGACCGGGTGCGTTTAGATTTTCAGACTAGCTTTACGGGTAAAGATACCTTGAACACTCGTTTGGCAGCTGGTAATGCTCAGCGCTTGACTTTCCAAAACTCTACTGCCAATGGTGGCTATTTACCATTTGGCACATTTGAAGGAACTCAGACCTTCAACGTCTCATCAACTGGTAACAACAGTGTTGCCATAGATTGGCTAACGTACTACTTCCCTATAGGGCCTGCTCAAGCCTATGTTTCTGCCTTTGGAGGATTTCACAACGACTACGCCCCCACAACTAGCCCCTACTTTGAGAGCTTTACTGGTGGTACTGGAGCGCTGTCTGTCTTTGCTGAAGACAACGCAATCTACAAAATAGGTGGCGGTTCGGGTGCCGCCATCACCATACCTTTTGGCAAGCCTGGTACTCTTCTTGGTGCTAGTTCAATCACTGGAGGTTACTTGGCGTCTAATGCTTTTAGACCAATAGGAAATAACTCAAGTCCCACCGGAGGCTCTGGTCTATTCAACGGTGACTACGCCGCTCTAGGACAGATCAACTTTAATCTCGCTGATAGGTTCGCGCTTGGTGCAACTTACGTCAACGCCTATAACTCTGCTGGCTCTGGAATCTTTAACCTAGGTACGCCAGAAAATATTGTGCAGCCATCAGCGGCTGCAACATCTATCAATGGAGTTGTGGGTACTGTTCAGGCTAACGATCCTTCAATTCTATTAACAGGAGGTCAAAGACCAATCGTCAGTAACTCCTATGGTGGTGAGTTTGCATTTCGACCAATTGATAAGATTTCAATCAGTGGGTGGGTTGATTACACTAGGGCAACGATCATTGGTCGTGGTAATGCTGATATTTGGAGCTATGCGGCAGGAGTAGCTTTTCCCGATTTAGGCAAGCAGGGGAGTGTGTTAGGCTTCTTCGGTGGTGTTGAACCAACGCTCAAAGGTCTGCGTGCTGCGGGTAGAGTACCTTTCTCGAATAATAACGCTTGGCATGCTGAAGCTTTTTATAAGTACCAGCTGAATGACAATATCTCGATTACCCCTGGTGTGATTATTCTCTTCGCTCCTGGTCAGGATAAAACCAAACAAGATGTTGTCGTTGGTACGCTCAGAACCACATTTACATTCTAGTGACGCATTATTACGATAACTACAGAGTTTGCCCCGTCTACAGCGGGGCTTTTTGCTAAAAAGTATGAACCACAAACCCCAGTAAAAAACCGGGGTATAATAGCAATAGGAACTAGCTCTAGCTCCCTCCTTAATGAACTATTAGGTTTAAACTTCCCAGTGGAACTATCGTGTAAGTCCGAGTACGCAATTCTTGCTCTATTAGAGCTAGCGGCTAGCTATCAAAGTGGCGAACCGCTGCAAATTCGACAAATAGCAGCACAGCAAGACATACCAGATCGCTATCTGGAACAGTTACTAGCAACACTTAGACGTGGGGGTCTAGTCAAGAGCCAACGCGGTGCTAAAGGTGGTTATGTCTTAGCGCGAGAGCCTTGGAAGATACCGCTTTTGGACGTTTTCAGCTGCCTAGAAGGATTAGATGCTGCGGTGCCTGAGTTGGACTCCAGTGCCAAAACCATAGAAAGGTCTGTAATTCAGGAAGTTTGGCAGGAAGCATGTCAGGCAGCTAACTTAGTTTTACAGAAATATACGCTCCAAGATCTGTGCGAACAGCGAACAGCCCGACGCCAGATGGATATTATGTATTACATCTAAATCTAGAAACTTGCCGTTGCAAGTAACTCAAAAAAAGCTATGCGCATTGCTCGTAATATTACAGAACTGATTGGTCGCACCCCCCTAGTACAGCTCAATCATATCCCGCAAGCTGAGGGCTGTGTCGCGCAGATAGTAATGAAGCTAGAAAGTATGAACCCTTCTGCTTCCGTTAAAGATAGGATCGGTGTCAGCATGATTAATGCGGCAGAGCAGGCGGGGTTGATTACTCCTGGCAAGACGACGTTAGTGGAACCCACCTCTGGCAATACAGGAATTGCGTTGGCAATGGTAGCAGCAGCTAAAGGGTATCGGTTGATCTTGACCATGCCAGAAACAATGAGCAGCGAACGCCGAGCAATGTTACGGGCTTATGGAGCAGAACTGGAACTGACACCAGGCATGGAGGGGATGGGTGGAGCAATTCGCCGAGCGCAGGCGATCGCGGAAACTGAGCCGCAGGCGTATCTCTTGCAACAGTTCCGCAATCCGGCTAATCCCCAGATTCATCAAGAAACCACAGCAGAAGAGATCTGGGAAGATACCGAGGGAATGGTAGATATTTTGGTGGCGGGAGTCGGCACTGGTGGCACGTTGACAGGTGTGGCAGAAGTTATTAAAGACCGCAAGCCGAGTTTTCAAGCGATTGCCGTTGAACCTACTAACAGCCCAGTTTTGTCTGGGGGAAGTCCGGGAGCGCACAAAATCCAGGGCATTGGGGCAGGATTTATTCCTCAGGTGCTAAATATAGAGCTGATAGATGAAGTGATCTGTGTGAGTGATGATGACGCGATTGCCTACGGGCGGCGATTGGCGAAAGAAGAAGGGATACTCTCTGGCATTTCTACAGGAGCAGCTTTAGCAGCAGCCGTTCGCGTTGCTCAGCGGACTGAAAATGCTGGACGCTTGATTGTGACTATCCAACCTAGCTTTGGCGAACGATATCTGAGTACGCCCTTGTTTCAAGATTTGGAAACGAGATTGGCTGCTGGTGTCAGTAGTGGTTCTTTGTAGTGCTATGGTAGACCTCAACCACTATGAAACTTTGCAAGTCAGTACTGCTGCGAGTCAAGCAGAGATTAAGCAAGCATATCGCCGATTGGTAAAGTTGTTTCATCCAGATAGCAATAGCAAAACAGCAGATCACGAACAGATTGTCCGGGTTAATACTGCTTATGAAGTCCTCGGTGATGCTCAGAAACGACTGTTTTATGACCGACAGCTAGGTGCTCATTCTCGGATTAAGCCGGGTAGGCGGCAACAAAGAACAGCATCTGCCCAAAATAAACATCGCGCCTCACGACAAACCGGAAGAGATGCTGATCGACAACTTGCACAATGGTTGCAGCAGGTCTACCAGCCAGTCAATCGTCATCTAGATTTCATTCTAAGTTCACTAGAAGAGCAAATCGATCGGCTATCAGCCGACCCTTTTGATGACGAATTGATTGAGGAGTTTCAGGCTTACTTGATGACTTGCCGCGAGCACCTTAAAAGCGCGAATCTCGCCTTTCGTTCTATGCCCAACCCTCCCAGCGTAGCAGGAGCGGCAGCCCATCTCTATTACTGCCTAAATCAAGTTGGAGACGGAATTGAGCAGTTAGAGTTTTTCCCTATGAACTACGATGAACACTATCTACACATGGGTCAAGAGTTGTTCCGTATTGCTTATGGACTGCTCTGCAAAGCCCAAGTTGGACTAGAGGCGAGCGCTTGAAGAGAGCAGGGGAGGCAGGGGGGAGAAGATGATTTAGGAAATTAGTTTATGCTAGATAGAGGATAGGTTTATAAAACTTTATATATTGACACTAGTAAACTCATGAAATGTATTATTAATCGTCGGGCTCAATTCTCGGCCAGCCACCGCTACTGGTTGCCAGAATTAAGTGAAGCAGAAAATGTACAACGGTTTGGATTATGTACCCGTGCACTAGGACACGGACATAACTATGTCCTATTTGTCTCCATTGCCGGAGAGTTAGATGAGTATGGTATGGTGCAGAACCTATCTGAAGTCAAAAGAGTGATTAAGCAAGAAATCACTAGTCAGTTAGACTTCTCTTGTCTTAACGATGTGTGGTCAGAATTTCACCAAACCTTACCCACAACAGAAAACATTGCCCGCATCATCTGGCAGCGATTGTCTCCCCATCTACCTCTAGTTTGCGTACAGTTATTTGAACATCCAGAACTCTGGGCCGATTATCGAGGAAATGACATGGAAGCATATTTGACTGTTAGCACTCACTTCAGCGCCGCTCATCGACTGGCTCATCCTAGCCTCAGTTCTGAAGAGAACTATCATATTTACGGCAAATGCGCTCGTCCCAACGGTCATGGTCATAACTACCATATGGAAGTTACTGTTAAAGGCGAAATCGATCCGCGTACTGGAATGATTGTCGATCTGGGCGCTTTACAACGGGTAATTGAAGAGCAAGTGATCGAACCATTCGATCATACGTTTTTAAACAAAGACATAGCCTACTTTGCACAAGTTGTTCCCACTGCTGAAAATATTGCACTGCATATCTCTAATTTGCTCAAGTTACCAGTTCAGGAACTAGGAGTCGAGCTGCACAAGGTGAAACTGATTGAAAGCCCTAACAACTCTTGTGAAGTCTTTGTTACAACTTCTAACATTACTGATTCCTTTGAAGCTTTTCCACAATCACTTTCAGCCAGGACTTAAACAATACTTAAAGACCTTTCTAGCACTCGCTTTCTATCCTGCGATCACTCACCAATTTCACGTGAGAGCGGCTCAAAGGAGGGCACAGTAGTATAGGAACATTCAAGTACCTGCTCTCTAGATTTGGCAAACCGGACAGTAGTAGTAACGCCGTCCACCTGATACTGCTTTTACAATTGCTGTACTGCAGATGAAGCAAGGCCGCCCTTGGCGGTTGAACACGTAATGTCGATATTCACTACGGTTGTAGCCTTGCTGACGCAGTTGCTTGGCTAACTCTATGTCATTAGTGATACCTCCCGTAATATAAGACTGGTAGGTGACTGATAGAACCGCTGCAGCCAGTCTTGTAATTTGGTCAGGGTGGCAATCCACTGGACGGCGCTCAGGGTGAACTCTGGCAACAAATAAGACTTCGCTGCGCAGGTAATTGCCTAAGCCACACAAAAAATGCTGGTTCAACAGTAGCGAGGTAAAAAGGCGTCTTCTAAAGCGCTGCTCTTGAAAACGCTCACTCACCTGTTCCACTGTTACTGACCGATCGAGAACATCTGGTCCTAATTGACTTAGAAATCGATGAGTAGCGATTTGAGCCTCGCTGATTACCTCAATATCCGAGGCACTGTATAGGAGTGCAGAATTCTGCTTGTTATGAATAGCTAGACGTAGCTGGCGGTTGGTTTTTGGGTAGGAGTAAGCCTTTCTAACTAACCATTTGCCATAAAGTTGGTTGTGACTATAAATGCAAAGCTGATTGTTAAAGTGAAGTAGAATAGCTTTTCCTTTGGTCTGGACATCAGTCACGACAGTACCTGTCAACTTGGATTCGTATGGCTTTAGATGCTCAAAGGCAAAGAACAACTCTGTGACTGGTCGGTCGACAACTGCTTTGGCGATCGCATCTGCTGCCTGTCTGATTTCGGGTCCCTCTGGCATTTTTGATTCCTCGGATATTAAACAGTTTTCGCCATAATCCTAATTTCAGGACGAGAGAGATAACGTCATGATAGATACTACAATCAGATATCAAGTTTCGTAGCATACGGCAAGTACGAAGACTAGAGGGAATGCCTGTGGTGGTTCTGGCACGTCGTTGATATTGGGGAGGAGTAAAGAGCTTGCTCAAAAAAGGAGATTGCTGATTGAAGGGCGGATTTTATCTATTGCTTTTGTTCGTCGCTGCTGTACTTGAGGCTGGTGGCGATGCCTTGGTGCGAACGGGCTTGCATAGCTCCCTTTTAGTGAAACGCGCTGAGTTTTTGCTCTTAGGCGGTTTTGTCTTATTTAGTTATGGTATCGTTGTTAACTTGCCTGACTGGGATTTCGGTCGTCTGCTTGGCGTTTATGTCACACTGTTCTTCCTTGTCGCCCAACTCATTAACTATTTTGGCTTTGGGCAAAAACCTAGTGTTGCCATTATTGTTGGGGGAGCATTGATTGTCGGAGGAGGGCTAATCATTTCTTTTTGGAAACCCTAACTTACCGATACTTCCCGTTGCCGCACTTCAACTCATCATCTCTCAACACAAGTCTAAAGCTGAAACCAAGCAGTCAGTGCTACTGCCAGAGCATCTGCCGCATCATCTGGGCGAGGAATGTAGTCTAAACTTAACTCCCTTGCCACTGCCTTTTGTACTTCTGATTTATCTGCATTGCCATATCCCGTCAAAGCTTGCTTAATTTGAGCTGGTGTGAACTCAACAAGCGGTACATGGTGCTGAGCCAATACTAGCATCAACACTCCTCGCGCTTGAGCTACAGCAATGGTGTTAGCCATGCGGTAAAAAAACAGTTTCTCAGTTGCTACGAGATCAGGTTGCCATTGTTGCATTAATGTGTGTAAATCTTCGTAAATGGTGCAAAGGCGCTTTCCCATCTCTGTAGCAGCTGATGTTTGAATAACACCAAAGTCTAGTAATGTTACTGGCTTGACCGCTATGGTGGTAAGCGCAGTAGGGACATTTGTAGTGCTGCAAGCAGGGGTTTCTTCCATAGTGCAAATCGCTCCAAACCCCAGAGTCGCAAGCCCTGGATCTAATCCCAGAATTCGCCTTTTCATATACTCGTCCACCTTTAGAACATCACTTTTTTAGATTGTGAAAGCCAGCACTCGCAAGAAGAACTCTCATGCCATACACTAAAACTCACGTTTGTATCCTACCTCCAGTAAACTTGCTAACAGAAGCACTATGTTGGTTAGATTTCACGAGTAACTTACAACTATAGCAACGCACTGCCAGTTAGTTATTGTTGAAAACAGGAACACCCCTGCTAGAGTCAAAACCGTCTGGTATACATTTTTGTATCCCCATGCCCCAATCATCTATGTCAATCGGTTTCTTCAAACAAGCTTTATATGCCTTGACTCAGGAGTCGCGCAACCGCACATCCTATCGTGTTAACCAGTGGTTCAAGTGGCTATCTCCTGGGCTATCGGTGAAGCGGTGGTTGCTGATCAGTGCGAGCGGTGTTGTACTAACAGGTCTGGGTCTAGCAATTTGGATTAAGCTGACCCCGATTTTTTATATAATCCAGTTACTTCAGGACATTGTAGAGACAATCGCAAATATTTTTCCTAGCTATATCAGCGGTCCACTCGTGCTAGCTTCTGGTTTACTGTTGATCTTTTGGGGGCAAACTCGGACAGTAGGGTCAATTACCCAGGTGCTGAGGTCGGAGGGGGATGAGGATCTAATCGATGTGCTGTTGACTTATCGTCGATTGCATCGAGGACCGAAAATTGTCACAATCGGGGGTGGTACAGGACTCTCGACCTTGCTAAGAGGATTAAAGGTTTATAGCGCTAATATTACGGCTATTGTGACTGTGGCAGATGATGGGGGATCTTCTGGACGGTTACGGCGAGAGATTGGGGTGTTACCACCAGGAGATATTCGAAATTGTCTAGCGGCACTAGCTTCAGAGGAGAAGTTGTTAACAGAACTGTTTCAGTATCGCTTCCGGGCAGGGGACGGTTTGACTGGTCACAGTTTTGGCAATCTCTTCTTAACCGCTATGAGCGAAGTCACTGGAGATTTGGAGCGGGCGATCGCTGCTAGCTCCCAAGTTTTGGCAGTACGCGGTCAGGTTCTACCGTCAACCCTCAGTGATGTTAGTCTATGGGCAGAATTAGCTGATGGTCGTCGGATTGAGGGCGAATCGAACATTACTGCAGCTGGAGGTAAGATTGTCAAAATTGGCTGCACTCCTGCCAATCCTGCCGCTTTACCTAAAGCGTTGCAAGCAATCCAAGAAGCTGATTATATTATCATCGGTCCTGGTAGCCTTTATACTAGCGTAATTCCCAATTTGCTAGTGCCGGAGATTGCTGAAGCGATCGCTCAACGATACCAAGGTAGAGAAACCCCGCCGATTCCTTGCATCTACGTTTGTAATATTATGACCCAACCGGGAGAAACCCAGGGGTACACAGTCTCTGATCATATCAAAGCGATTGATGCCGCCTGTGGGCGAAAGTTGTTTGGTGCAGTTCTAGTTCATAGAAAAGCCCCTTCAGCCCAAAGCTTGATCCGCTATGCCCAGGAAAACTCCCATCCCGTCTTCCTCGATCGGGAAGCTATAAATCAGTTAGGACGACGTATTGTTCTGGCTAATGTGATGGATGAGGATGAAAAGACAGGTTTAGTACGTCACAATCCCCAGCGATTGGCAGGTGTGTTGTTGCGGTGGTATGGTCGCGGTTTGGGGAGGTAGGGGAGATGGGGCGGTGGGGTGATGGGGAGTAAACCCAAGACTTAAAAGTAGAAGCTTTTAGTGTGGAATGACAGAATGGAGATTTATTTGCCGGATGCGGCTGCTACGCGATCACTGGGGGTGACTTTGGGGCAGTTGTTGCCAGCAGGTAGCGTGATTTTGCTAGAGGGGGATTTGGGTAGTGGTAAAACGACTCTAGTACAAGGCATTGGTGATGGGTTGGGCATCATAGAGCCGATTGTTAGTCCCACTTTTACTCTGATTAATGAGTACACGGAAGGACGCCTCCCCTTATATCATCTGGATTTGTACCGATTGCAACCTACAGAAATCATGCCTTTGCATTTGGAAACTTACTGGGAGGGAAGCGAAGTCTCTTTGGGCATTGTGGCAATCGAGTGGGCAGAGCGATTGCCATACAAGCCTTTTAGTTATCTAAGCCTTTCCCTAACTTACTCGGATGTTCCTGGTCGTCAGGCTAACCTCGCATCAGTAGGTGAATTTGAGCTTGCTCAAAGCAGCATCTGGAGTTCTACTCCAGCTGACCTTTGAGTTGGGAGTCATCGCCAGACCGATCAAATAATTCCTGTTCCCTTACCACGCGCATCACGTTCTTCAGTTAGCTTCCCTTGCTCCTCTTGATTCAAACTTTCGCGTTCTGTCTCTTCTTGCCGCAAATCTCCTGGCTCGTTAACGTACATTTCTGGTTCAATGGCATAGTTATTGGCAAGACCCTCTTTGTCTACTGTGTAGCCACCTGTGACATCAATACTTTCACGATCTGTTTGATCGTCAGTTTTTGCATCTCCTTGACCAGGACGCTGCATGAACTCACTCCCCTCCCTATCCATGCGTGCGGCAGTCTCCGCTGGGACAATTCCCGGATCGTACTTGGGTGTGCCTGGAGCGACATCTTGTTCGTTGATATTCGTTTCTTTGTCAGGACCTGTTCTGCTAGTCATAAGTTATGTCCTCAGAAACTTAGCAATGTAAAATTTGCTTCTTCAAACACATTCTAAAATTCCAAGGTGCTGTTATCGATTAAGTTGTGCAACAATCTTTACAAGAATGGCTTCTCTAACGACCAACGTCTTTTGTGCGTGGCACGCCGAGAGCAACGCTAAAGGCTTCGCCAAAAGTTAATGCTTGCCCTCGAACTCTTGTATCCAATTTCCCTCTGTCGTAGACAACCTGACCTCCGACAATTGTCATAACAGGCCAACCCGTCAGATTCCAGCCTTCAAAGGGACTCCAACCACATTTAGTTAATAATTCTTCACGCCGGACTAGGCGATAAGTATTTAAGTCTACCAGTACTAGATCTGCATCATAACCCGGAGCGATCGCACCCTTGTAGGGAATATTGTATCCCTGAGCAACCGCTGTAGACATCCAGTGAGATGCCTGAGCAATTGTGCAGCGTCCCTGGCTTGCCTGAGTCAGCATTAGAGGCAGTGATGTTTCAACCCCAGGCATGCCAGAGGGAGTATTTGGATACTCTTGGGATTTTTCCTCTAAAGTGTGAGGTGCATGATCTGTGGCAATGAAGTCAATTATGCCATCTAGCAAAGCTTGCCATAGCACAGCGTTATCGTGAGGCGATCTTAAAGGAGGATTCATCTGTGCTAAAGTCCCAATTTTGGCATAAGCATCAACATTAAGTAGCAAATGCTGTGGCGTCACCTCAGCCGTCACCCAACTGGGTTTATCGCGACGTAGTAAGTCTGCTTCTTCGGCAGTTGACATATGTAAGATATGCAAGCGGCGCTGATACTTTTTCGATAGCTGTAGCGCTAGCTCTGTCGCCAATAAAGCGGCTTGGTTGTCCTGAATTTGAGAGTGAACAGCTGGATCTGTCCTTCCTGCAAATTCCTGCCGCCGCTGTCTAATCCGGGCTTGGTCTTCCGCGTGCACTGCAATTAAGCGGTCACCACTGGCAAAGATTGACTCCAGGGCCGTTGCTTGATCGACCAGCAGCGGACCGTGCATTGACCCCATAAAAATCTTGATACCAGGGGTGGGAGTAGCTTGGAGCAAATCAGACAAGTTATCTCCCGTTGCGCCGATAAAAAAGCCATAATTGACTAGGCACTTATCTGCCGCCCGTTTCAGCTTGTCATCAAGAGCTAATTGGGTAGTCGTTAAGGGGCGGGTGTTGGGCATTTCCAAGAATGAGGTCACTCCACCTTTGGCACAAGCACAGCTCGCTGTAAATAAGTCTTCTTTGTGTTCCAGCCCCGGCTCCCGGAAATGTACCTGTGGATCGATGACTCCAGGCAACAAAATCAAACCGTCTGCGTCGATTTCCCTAGTCAATGTTGTTTCTGTGGACGGGGTAGCTGAGATATGCGGTGCTACCTGAACGATCTTGCGCTCATGGGTCTGCACATCCCCAAATAGGAACTCTCCATTGGGTAAGAGAATTTGAGCGTGGCGAATGAGGAGGCAAGTAGGGGATGTCATAGTAAGTATTTAATTAGAGTGAAGAACAGACTTGACTGACGACAATTTTTTTCAGTTAAAATCGAAAAACTCAAGGCTTCGCCGGAGGAGGCTCCGGCGACTTCCTTGAGCAAGCTCAAGTTTCTCTAATGGCTTAGCTACCATGTCTCGCATACCAAACCATGCGTCCGATTGCAATTCGGCACAAGAAAATGAGGGTTCATGGGTGAGAGAAGTCGTAAAAACAATTGTATTAAGTGTTGTCCTAGCTGTTGGAATCCGTACCTTCGTTGCCGAAGCCCGTTGGATTCCTTCTGAATCAATGATGCCTACTCTCAAAGTTAATGACAACTTGATTGTAGATAAGTTGAGCTACGACTTCACTAACCCACAGCGGGGCGATATTGTTGTCTTCTCACCCACAGACAATATCAAAAAGGCAAATCCTAATCTTAAAGACGCGTTCATTAAGCGGATAATTGGGCTACCAGGAGACAAAGTAGAAGTCAAGGGGAAACGTGTTTATATTAACAATCGTCCTTTACAGGAAAATTATATAGAAGACAAACCGAACTATATGTTTGGTCCAGTTATAGTTCCACCAAAATCCTACCTAGTTTTAGGAGATAACCGCAATGATAGCTGGGATAGTCACTACTGGGGCTTTGTACCACGCAATCATATCATCGGTCACGCCATTCTCCGCTTCTGGCCTCCTAATCGAATTGGGGAACTCAATCAAAAACCGCAATATGCCTCACCCCGCTAGAATTGCACGACGCGACCGCGCAATTTTCGGTCTAGCCAAGGGGTGTTAGTAGAGCGGGATTTGAGAGTGTGACGTTCAACTGTCCAGCCCAGATGTGGGGAGAACAAAGTTATTTCAGCTTGCCGACTAGGGGCGATCGCGGCTGGAATTTGCTGCAAACATTCAGCGGGACGGGTACTCAAGACTCGCCATAGATCCAAAGCTGACCATTCTCCAGTCTCCACTAAATTTTGCCAGAGTAGTGGTAATGCCAATTCCAAGCCAATAGTGCCAGGAGGAGCTGAGGCAAAAGCGACTGTCTTTTCTTCGTAGGTATAGGGGGTGTGGTCAATAGCGATTGCATCTAACACTCCCTGTTGTACTCCCCTCCGTAGCGCATCTACATCATCTGGATTGCCCAAAGGAGGGTTTAGTCTGAGATTAGGGTCATAGTTACTGATGGCGTTGGTGTCAAGTAGAAGATGCATCCATGTGGTACTAGCCGTGATAGGTAAGCCTCGTGCCTTAGCATCCCGAATTAAATCAACGCTGCGAGCACAAGAAACGCGCATGATATGCACGTTTCTTGTGCCAATTGATTCAACTATTTCCAGCAAAGCTGCTAGCGCAGATGTTTCCGCAATTGGGGGGACAGATGGCAACCCTAACCGAATCGCATCAAATCCTTCTCTCATAACCCCATTCTCCTGCAACTGCCGATGACAGGGCCACAGTGCTACTGGCTTACCTAAAGGCTTGATGTATTCCAATAAGTGCCGCACCAACACCAGATTGTCCAATGGCTGAGCATCTGCGAAGCCAGCAACACCAGCGACAGAGGTTAGCTCGGCTAATTCAGTCATTTGTTGCCCCTGCATTGCCAAAGTGAGAGCAGCCCAGTAGTAAACCTGCAACGTTGTTGCATTAGGGTGCCATAAGGACTGCATCCGTGCTAACGCTGCTGGATTATCTAATGGCGGCATGGTATCTGGGAGAATTCCTAGCCGCGTAAAGCCTCCAGCAATAGCTGCACTAGCTAGAGATTCCAGTGTCTCCCGCTCTTCAAATCCTGGTTCTCCAGAGTGGCTGTACAAATCTACCAGCCCTGGTCCTACGACTAGCCCCCGGCAATCTCGCAACTGTGTGTCGGCGGGATAGTCAGAGATTTTCTCCTGTACTGTCTGAATGACACCATCTGCAATTAGCACATCAGCTATCTGGTCAGTCTCAGAAACTGGATCGATGACTCGTACTTGTTGCAGCAGTTTGCTTACCATTACTTCTACAATGCTCCGGCTGCTGTCCGATCGAGGACGCCCCCCTCCAAATGAGAAGTGATATTCATTGCTTGTAGCACTGGTAGTCCAGTCAAACCTTGGGGATAGTCGATCGCGCTAACAGCTCCGTTACCTTGCCTGAAACTCCAAAAATGTTCTGGCTCCAAGCCAAGGACATGACAAAGCAAAGCCTTATTAGTGGCATCATGAGCCACAACTAAACCTGTCTTCAGTCCTGCAGCTGCGGCTGATGCTAGAATCGTCTGCCAAGCAGCCACAGCACGCAGCCACACTTGCTGTAGGTTTTCTCCCTCTGGCATTTGTACTGTAGCTGGGTTTTCTCGCCACCTACGCAGCTCACCTGGATAAGCCTGCTCAATTTCTGCTTCTAATTTTCCTTCCCAAAGCCCATGGCTAATTTCCCTCAAGCCATCCTGCAATTCCAGCTGCACAGACGGATGATATTGCAGAATAATTTCAGCTGTTTCCTTAGGACGCAACATGGGGCTACTGATGGCAAAGTCGATCGGAACATCCTTAAGCAGTTCAGCTGCCTTTCTAGACTGTGCCCTACCGTTGTCATTGAGAGGCACATCTATTTGCCCCTGGAACCGGGTTTGGCGATTCCACTCAGTTTCACCGTGCCGCACCAGTAATATCCGCTGTCCCTGATGATTTGGTCGAAGTGAGGGCAGAACCTCTCCTAGATGAGCTGTCTGATTCAGCGATTCTAGTTGAACTGGTTGTCTCAAACCAAGAGTAAAATTTAGGACACTAATACCGCAGTTAGACTGCTGAATGGAATGATAGCGGGCGGGTGAAATTCCCAAAGCAGTACTAATTAACGCCCGATTAATGCCGTTATGCCCCACTATCAATATGGTTTCCCCTGGGTGGTAAGGCAGAACCTCTTGCCAGAACTGCTGCGCCTGTGCATATAGGGCTGGAACTGGTAGGTGTTCCCTTGCTCCTTCTGGCTTTGATACCTCCATCCGCAGCTCGTGAGGACGCTCTTGCCAAAGGCGATAGGTAGGTGAAAATTTTTCTCGCACCTCGCTTAGCAGCATGCCCTCCCATGCAGGCAGATCAATTTCCAACAGCTTGTCTGAGGTCGCAAACGTTGGAGCAGTGTGGTTGTCAGGAGATAAGCTAGACAGAATGATCTCCGCTGTTTGTTTCGCTCGCTGTAGGGGACTAGTGTAGATGGCAGTAAAAGAAAGACCACTGAGAGCAGCAGCAACCTTACGGGCGTCAAAGCAGCCTTTCTCTGTTAGGACTGACGCATCACTGCGACCTTGAATGCGCCGCTCTGTATTGTAGCTACTTTGACCATGACGCACGATGATGACACGAGTGGCCAGGGGTTTATCCTCCAACAGCAGTAAATGACAGTTTTTTATGGTTCCAAGCCAGGGTCATTTTACCCCTGAATCAGGCGATTTTCAAAGAGGGAGAGAAGAGGAGAAGAGAAGAGAGCTGTTCATGAGATGGAGATAGACTCAAAAGCAGGGTGATGTCAACGCTCTGTTGGTGTGCTAATCCCCAAGATCAGCTAAAGCTAGAGTGGGTTGAGCTGTTACATACAAACTTATGACTGTCTGGATTGCCGTTGAGTGCCTGGATTGCTATTTTTCTGATATCAGTAAGCACGAGTTTGGTGTAATAATTTAGGGTTTAACAACAGCTCTCAACACCACCTTTTCTTCTTTCATGTGATATCAATCCCGCACTTCCCCGACGCACAACCCATAGCGCTAAGCTACCGAGATGGTCAAATAATGTTCCAATTAATCATTTTGGAGTGATGTGATAATGGGCACAAGCAACTGGTTGAGGAAGATAAAAAGTTAACATGCCACTCTCAATTGACGATCGGGTTTTGGACTTTTACGGTGAGCTTTTTGAACACATATTCTCCAAGCCTTTCCACACCCGCATCTCCGAGCGACGAAGGTTGAATGAGGTTATTCGTCAAGTTGAGGCAGCGGCAGATGCAGCATCATCGTCGTTAAGTCGCTTTTTCTTAAACCAAAAGTTGAGTGAGGAGACGGTTGCAGGCATTCTCACAGGTTTTGCAAGGATGAGAAACCTGCTGCAACTGGAGGATATCTCGAATCCCAATGTTACTACTGAGGAAATTGTTGAAAGTTTACTAAACCATTTACCGTGTCCTCAAGTAGTGCAGCAAACCCATGATGCGGTATATCGTTTAGCACTCTATACCGTTGTGCAGGTTTTGATGCTGGTAGGTCCGGTAATGGCAGAGTGGCAAAAACTCAACTTCTCCAGTACATTCGAGCTAGTTCGCCGAGTAGTTAATCGGTTAAATGAAATTAGTGACCAAATTAATGCTCAGGGACAGTCCGATCAAGCTGGAGTAGATCAGAGGTATGAACTTTTGCACCGAGACTACTTACTACAACGATTCCATCGGATTGAAGCGGGAACTGTGCGGATGACTACAAATCTAGATGTGGATCTGCGAGAGCTATTTGTTATGCCTCGTGTAGTAGTGCGAAAACTTTCTAAAACAACAGAGAGCGTAGAGGAAAACACGTCATCCCTGATGAATTTAGCAGCAGCACGTAGGCTGTACGGAGACCTCGACAATCTTTATAAGATAATGCTGGCAGAGGTGAATGAGGATAGTGAAAAAGTAAATGAACTGACTTCTACAGCACTTGGGCAAGTAAAACTCTCCTCTCGTACTGTGATTGTTGGTTTACCGGGTGCTGGCAAGTCTACGTTCTTTGAATGGTTACAAGTCAAGGTGGCATCGGTTGAAGAAAAGTTTATTCTAGAAGGTCAACAAGCAATCCCGTTGTTGTTGCGGGTACCAGAAATTGCCCTTTTTGCGCTGATAAAGCGCAGTGAATTAAATGAGTCAAGATCAGAAGCGATTAAGGCATCCTTGCATCGAGTGATCTCTGTATTACTCCGTGTAGAAGGTCTTTCCTGGACAATTTTGCTTCGACTTCGAACCTATCAAGATAAAATACCTGAAATATTGATTCTCATCAGGAATATTGATGAAAAGCAAGAATTTACCTCTTTAATAAGACAACTAGCAGCTCGCTTGAAGACTATAAAGGTGCAAGACCCCTTAAAAGTATTAGAAGTAAAATTAGAAATTCGTAAATCTGCCATTGCAGCTCTAAACCATTGGGCAAACTTCTTGGAAGATGTAAAACCCATAGAAAAACAATCGCGTAAACCAATATTGATTAAGAGCCGATCTAACCGAATAAACCCAAAAAGAGGTAAATTGCGTTGAGTACCGAGTCAAAAATCTCCCCTGCTTTTGAGCCTTTCCTTGCCGATAGTGGCGAGGATGGTAAACGAGAAGCGATTGTGATCCACCAAGCTCCCCCAATTGAAGGTTTACCCTTACGCGGTCGCCTGCGGGAACTTAAGCGACGGCTGGATGAAGTCAAAGAGCAAGCGGGACTTCAAAAAACGGTTGAGCAGAAGGTTTTGACTCATTACCAACAAGCCAGTCGTGACTTGGGCTACACCAAACAACCTCTAAAAGCTTCCACCATTGGCTCTAGCACACTGCCCGTCACAACGGTCGAAGTCACCCGCAAAACCTTGGAAGCGTTAGCAGAATAACCCGATGTGGTGGCAGTTCTGCCCAATCAGAAAATTCATCTTATCCAGCCCCGAAGAGTTGAGTATGAGGCACTGCTTGAGCAAGAAAAGCAAGATAGCTTAACCTGGGGCTTGAAACAACTGGAGATTCCCAAGCTCTGGGAGACCACTAAAGGTCAAGAGATTAATGTTGCCGTGCTTGATACCGGGGTGTACGGCGCTCATTCAGTGCTTAACGATCGCGTCAAAGAATTCATTATTATCGATCCTTTAGGGCGACGCATTAAGGCAGAACCCGCATTTGATTGTGGACAGCATGGCACTCACGTTTGCGGCACAATCGCGGGCGGTCAAGACTTTAACGGTGTGGCAATCGGTGTAGCTCCCCAAACTAACTTATTCGTTGCAGGTGTCCTGATTGGCGACACCTCACTGCGAACTCTAATGGAGGGAATTTCCTGGGCAATTGAAAAAGGAGCAGACATTATAAACATGTCTCTCGGTTTGAACTACTATGAACCACGTTTTGCCGTAGTGCTGGATATTCTACTCAATCAATATGGCATTTTACCTGTTGTGGCAATCGGTAACGAGAATCATGGCAATAGCAGTTCTCCCGGCAATACTTACAATGCCTTTTCAGTGGGAGCAATCGAAAAGACAGGATGCGATGATGTTGATGTCACTTTCTTCAGCAGTGGTGCCAGCCTCGTCTTTCCGGGCAAAGAACCCAATGGCTTAGTGATCAAACCAGATGTTGTTGCTCCGGGCGCTCAAATTTACTCCTGTATTCCACCCATAAAACACCCTAAAGGAACTTTTGAGTACAACTTTATGGATGGTACTTCTATGGCAACACCTCATGTTGCAGGAGTTGCGTCTCTTTTGATGGCAGCCAAGCCAACTGCTCCTGTAACCGATATCATAAAAGTACTTAAGGAAACAGCTCACCATCCAGATGGTAAAGACCTTCGACCCTGCAATCGGTGGGGACATGGTTTGATTCAACCTGATGAGGCACTAAAAGCCCTCACCTAAATACAATGGGGGATAAATATAATGCCTGAGTACAATTCAAACAATCGGAATAAAATTAGCCCTGAGTTTGCAGCTCGATTAACTTATCTCGAACCGCAACAGAAAGTTCGTGTCATTGTCCTACTGCAAGTGCAACCATCCAAAAAAGCAATCGAAAAACGTCAATCGCGTGCGGAGCGTCAAGCTGCGATCAAAGCATTGCGTGAGTCAGCAGAGGAAGCTTTAGCAGATATTAGTCCAATTATCCAACGCTTTAATGGGCTACAGCTCGCCGAACATCCTGATTTATTAGGTTCTATTCCGGTTGAAATTACAACCGAAGGTGTCAATGCATTGGCTGAATCTGATGTAGTTAAGGCTGTGATTGAAGACCAAGCCATTTTGCCAGGGTACTTAAATAACGCTTACTTGGGCATGTCCAAAAATCTCTAATTTTCTGCAGAAGGGTATAAATCATTACATTAAATATCTAGCTACAATTTGAGCCATGGCAGCCCAGATGAAGGTTTTGCAGTGGCAGGCAAAGCTTCATAAATAATAGCTAGTTGTCGTACTGCACAAGCGATAGCGGCTAGTTCACTCTACTATCCACCACCAAAGGTAATACTTAAAAACTCTTGATTTAAAAAGTCAAACTCTATACTTTTCGGTCATCTTTTGAACCAAGGCGAGATGGGGAACACAAGAGAGATGGGGAGAGGAGAAGATGACTAAGGTATCTACAGCTGTTTGATACGATTATGTCACTGAGGCAATTGCTGTAATACTTCTATCGGGACGGGGGATGGATGACGATAAAACGGTTGATTTTGATTGCGCTGACGATAGTTGCCCTTTACTTTACTGGCGTGTCTCTGTATGAAAGCTTGGAGCAACCCCAAATTCAAAGTCGTTTGGAATTGTACCAGACTGATATTCTACTGAATGCGGCTCAGTGGCAGCCAGCAGTGAGTCAAGAAGCGAGTGTATCTGCTGCCCGCAACACGATAGTGGGAGATAAGCCACTAGAGGCAGCAACCCAGCAGTATCAAGAGGCACGGGAATCAGCTCAAGTTAACCTAGAGAAAGCTAAGTCACAACTTGCTAAAGCTAAGTCCCAACCCGTTGCTGTCCCGGTCCCTCCTAAACCTCAAACAAGATTTTCTCCTGTTCCCGAAACTTCCCGTCCCCAACAGCAGCAACAGCTACAGCAATCAATTAACCAGCTAGAGAAATTAACCGCTGAGTTAGATCTACGCATTGGGATTCTGCAAGCGCAGCAAGGACAAACCGCTCAAGCCATTAAGACTTGGACAGGCTTGGAGCATAGTACTTCTGCCGAGAATCAAGTATCTCTGGTCGAGACAGCAACTGTGTTGACTGGGCTCTGGAGCAATCCTGCACGGTTGCTCCCTTCTGCTCAAGAGTTGATTCAGAAAAATTTAGATGGTTGGTTTCGTTACCAAGCTTTAGCGCGGCTCTATGAATTACAACAACGCTCAGATGCCTTAGAGAGTTTGCAAGCTGCTGAACAGAAGGTCGCTGAGCAAGCCTTGTTGAAGTTGGTCACGATCAGCAGTATCCCAACCCTGGGGAGCTTATTCGGTGTGGGACTACTGATTTTTTTGGTCAGCCAGCGCTTGTTACAGGGAAAGCAGTCATTACTAGCGCAAAATGGGGATGTTGCTTGGGTAACACCTTGGAATGGAGAAACAGTGTGGCAGGTGTTTATCTTCGGTTTTTTCCTGATTGGACAAATATTAACACCTCTATTTTTGCTTCAGCTCAAGCCAGCCGGAGCCGATATGCGGACACAGGCATTCTACATCCTAGTCAGCTATCTGTTCTTAGCGCTAGGTACATTTGGAGTGCTGTATTTGTCTGTGAAGCCCTTTTTCCCGCTGCCAGAGGGTTGGTTTCGCTTTGATTGGCGAGGCAGTTGGCTGTTGTGGGGGCTAGGCGGTTACTGCGTAGCGCTGCCACTGGTGATTGCTGTTTCGCTGCTAAACCAACAGATATGGCAAGGAGAAGGAGGTAGCAACCCGTTGCTGCCGTTGACGCTAGAATCTCAAGATCAAGTAGCACGTGTCATTTTCTTCTTAACAGCTGCAGTTGCTGCTCCCTTATTTGAGGAATTTCTATTTCGGGGCTTTCTGCTGCCCTCCCTAACTCGTTACTTACCAGTCCGGGGAGCAATTGTCACGAGCGCCTTGCTGTTTGCTATTGCTCACTTGAGTCTGTCTGAGATTCTGCCATTGACAGTGTTGGGTATAGTATTGGGGGTGGTGTACACGCGATCGCGCAATCTCCTCTCGTCGATGCTGATTCACAGTCTTTGGAATAGCGGTACTCTTCTAAGCTTGTTTGTTTTGGGGAGTGGTTCTAGTTAATTGTTCATAACTTTAGGCATCTATAACAGATGTTACTGCTCTCCCTCAAAGCCTTCCAGCCAGAATCGTTCTGCCTCTGTTATGACATCTTCAAGCCTACCGTCGTTTTGAAGCAGCAGCTTTGGCATCGCCGACTGTTCAAACATGCTAGCAATCTGCTCTTGCTCGCTTTGGAAGTACCGATGAAGCTCCTCGTGAGTCTTGCCGAACTTAGCAGCGTAAACCCGGATAAACTGCCAGTCTGCCCTCGCCACAATTGAGCGGTCCCAAATCGTCTCTAAGCTGACTTGTAGGAAAAGAAGCTTACAGCCAAGTGCTGCCAGTCGGCGATCAAACCCCGCTACATCCGACCAAGTCACAACACCTGGACGAACGCAATGTGTAAGGTGGAGACAGTCAATCAAGACGAAGCACTTCGGAATGGTCTGCTCTTGGACACAGGCATGGAACCATTCAACGATGCTGACGATGCGTTCAAGATGTTGCTGGTTTTCAGAGACTGTTAGCGTCCCCGTATCCTCGGCTGAGGCTAGTGGACCATGAGTGTGGGATTGCGCCAGATGCAGGAGAGTCCGAATTCTTCTCGGCTGGGCAGCATCGACATGCTGGCGCAGTAGAGCGTCAAGCAGGGTACTCTTGCCGATTCCAGGAATCCCTTCGACTAGCAATGCTTTGAACTGGTTCACAGGCATCTTTCAGCCCAAAAGATGAAATGAGCAGTATGGTAAGACGTTTTCACCACCTTGACCCTACTGATAGCACATATGCTATCATTAAGCATGGAGTCTACTAGAATTGTCATCGACACTAGTGTTTTTGTCAGTGCCTTGATTGGACCCACAGGCCCAGCAAGATTACTCTTGACACAATGCTTTGAGGGGAAGTACAAACCCCTGTTCGGCAATACTCTCTTTTGCGAGTACGAATCGGTAACCACACGCAAAGATATTGTTGCCCAATGTCCGTTAAACCAAGAGGAAATCCTTGATTTACTCAGTGCATTAATGAGCATTAGTCAGTGGATTACCATTTACTACCTATGGAGACCCAATCTTCAGGATGAAGCTGATAATCACCTAATTGAGCTAGCTATTGCTGGCAATGCTCGACTGATTGCTACTAATAATGTTAAAGACTTTAAGAACACACAACTATTGTTTCCTCAATTGTCTATCCTCACACCAGAGCAAATTATCAAGCAGGAGTGAAATGTGGCTACTCTCACCATTCGTTTACCAGACGATAAACACGCTAGATTGAAAGAACTCGCTGCTCGAAGAGGGCTAAGTATCAACAAAATGGTTGAAGAACTTTCTACCATTGCTATTGCTGAGTTTGACGCCTACACTCGCTTTAAAGCTATGGCTGCTTCTGGCAGTCGGGAAGAGGGGTTGAGGCTACTTGCCAAACTTGACGCTTTGGAGGCAAACTCTCCAGAAAAGCCGTAGTGCCAGAAAAGTTAGAACTGGACAGTTTCAAATCGGAGGGTACCACTGCTGCCACCTGGTAGGCGAGAATTTTGGTAGATCTCGACAAGTCCCATAGCTAGCAATTCACAGGCTCGAACAGACTCTGAACTTAGGTTTGCACACAAAAATCCACATCCGAGAACACTGGGGTTAACTCTGAACTGCAGCCGCTCAATCTCCTTGAGGAAGATCTCACCGCACCAGAGCTTATTTGATAAGGTCGGATCGTCTTCTTCCTGGATGTGTAGAACCCTCCGCAGTTGTTCATGCCTCCCGGCACGGCTAGTGCTATGGGTTTCGGACTCGTTGCCAGTTAGCGAGTCAAAACCATACCATAGTGCTGCCTTGACACCTCTTGCTGTTAAGTCGCGGAAAAGGTCGATAGAGTTATAACCGTGTTCGTTGTGCTTGAAGGGATCGAATGGGTCGAGCAAAGCGAGAACGGATAGCGCGTTGTTAACGTCAAGGATAAGCAAACGCTCGTAGAGTACAGCTATTCCCTCCGCACACACAGTTTCAACATGTTCTGAGGCTACGCCGAGTTCACGCGCACAGACTTTGATTGTTTCAAGGCTTTCCCAATCGAGGTCACAGTACAAGTACTGCATTCGGTCACCTAAAAGACTCATTGCTAGGCGTGGTGAGCCAGGGAAGAGAGCCTTATTGTCTTTAGTAGATGCGAGATGTTGCAAAATTGCATTGTATTGTGACTGGGCAAGCGGCAGTGATTCCTGTGCGTGTTTAAGGAAGTGGTACGCGCCGTACTCGCGCTTCCATGAGTACGTAAGCGGATATTGGGCTGACCCTGCATGAGACTCCCACACCTTGGAGGGTCGCTCAATGGTAAGAATCTCGGCAAGTGGCAAGTGTTTCCAGATATCCCCAATAGTTGCAAAGTGCTGGTTAGCCATGAATCATATCTATTTTGGATAATGTTTGCCAACTCCTAAACTTAGCCAGTTGCTCCACGCAGTTGCTGTTCTAAATGAGGCAGATCTACCCCAAGATTGGCAAGAACTCTAACCGCTACCCCACCCCCCTCTTGCAGAATGCTTAGCAGTAAATGCTCTGTGTCAATCTGGTTTTGCCCTACCTGCCTGACCTGCTCTAACGATAAATCGAGAACATGCTTAGCTCTTGGTGTGAAGGGAATATCCCTGAGCACTGAACCTCGACCACGACCGATACATCCCTCAACTGTAGTCCGAGCCTGCTCCAAGGTGACTCCTAAAGACCTTAGTACTTGGGCCGCTACTCCACTGCCTTCGCTAATCAGTCCCAACAACATATGTTCAGTGCCGACAAAATCATGTCCTGACTGACGAGCTTCGTTTTGAGCTAGCTCCATAGCCCTGACGGCTGGCTGGGTAAATCTTTGTAGGGGAATCCGCTCCAGGATTTGCTCAAAGGTAGAGCCAGAACCGAACAGTCCCTCAAAAATGGACCTAAAGAAATTCTCAAACACAAATCCCTCCCGTGTTGCTGTGACCGGAACCGATTCTTTGACGCGCTCGTGAGTGGAGCAACCATTGTAAAGAAAAGCCAGTAAATCCTCCAAGGTTTGCGCATTAGCTGAATACCAGAGCCACTGTTTATCCCTTCTAGCGGTGACGAGTTCCTCATGCCGTAGCTTCTCCAGGTGATGGGAAAGCGTCGAGGAAGGGATATTGAGTTGGCTTTGAATTTCACCAACCGTTAGCCCTCTCGGATAAGCAGCAAGTAGAAGTCGCATCACTTCTAGCCGAGACTCAGAGCCGAGGGCAGCAAACAAATCGGCAAACCGAGCTACGTCATTATTTTTCATATTTCCAAAATACTAGAAATATAGTTCATGTCAAGTCGGTGTTTCGCGCACCTGGCGACTAGTGGATAAAAGTCCCGGCTCGCATGCCAGAAAATTGCACAATTTAGTAATGAAAAGGAGTAAAAATTGTTTAGTTGACAAGCAGAGTATCACCAGCTCGATCGCTTTGCCTCACCCATAGAATGACTGTATTGTGAGAAACTCCAGTTGTTTTTTCAATGGCTCGGAAGCTCATCCCCTGACGATGCAGCTCTAAGCATCGCTGCTTCACAACTTCTGGATAGCCCTGACTGGAATAGGTTTCGGGAAACTGCCTGTGACAGTTCTTACATAAATAACGCTGTTTGCCGTGACGATGACCATTTTTAGAAAGGTGCTGGGAATGACAATGAGGGCATTCCGACGGCTTCATTACTTTTGTGTGCAGAAAAGTGTCTGCAACATGCGGGTGCAGATAAGCGACAAGCAGCGCTTTAGCTTGAGTAAAAATCTGTTGACGGTGTGTTCCATTGCTGCGGAGCCCTGCCAGCAATAGTGAGTTCCCACATTGGGTACAAACTTCTGCAAGTAAGTAGCAGTGTTCGAGACTTAGTGCCGAATTGCGCCAACGCAGTAAGTTGGCTAGCCCTGCCATAAACTCACGGGTAAAGCGTTCATCAATGTGTTGAAACAGTTCTTTTGAGGTGAAGTACTGCAAGAAGATGACCCGTGAGGTGGGTTGTTCGTACAGTTGGGTAAAGGTTTCCCACAGGTAGTCAATCATCTGCTCCAACGGCAGTTGGGCACTCTTTGGCTGCAAGAGTTGGCTTCGCAAGGCACGGACTCGCTCCATGTGCTGTAGTTCGATGGCATGAAAAATTGCTAATTTGTCAGGAAAGAACTGGTAGAGCGAACCGATGGCAGTATTGGCGCGGTCAGCAATCAAGCGTGTGGTTGCTGCTTCATAACCCACTTCAAGAAACACCTCAGCGGCGGCCTTGAGAATTTTGTCGACTCGCTGTCTGCTGCGCGTCTGCTGTGGTCGGCGACGGAGAAATGAATGCTTGGAAAGTAAACGAGTCATGAGCGTGACGAGTTGCTTCTAGTCTTACCTTGACAAACTTAGGTAAACTATCATACCTTCAAAAGGAATATGAACATTTTATCGTGTTTTCAGGCTATTAACTTTATGTGAGCCGTCACGCCTTGATGAGGGCAATAAGATATGAACCCTAAACGCTCATCTACCTCAGCTGACTCGACAACCGCAACAGTTCCTGCCCTCATCGTCGGTGGGGGTCCCGTTGGACTCAGCGCTTCAGTCCTGTTCGGGCGATTTGGGATACCTTCACTCTTGGTTGAGCGTCATCCAGGAACCACCGTACACCCGAAGGCACGGGGCGTAAATATTAGGAGTATGGAGTTGTTCCGGCAGTGGAGTATCGAAACTCAGCTCCGTACCCACGCATTGCCACCAGAGGCAATGCGGTTTATCTGGGCAGAATCTCTTCAATCCCAAGAAATTGCCCGAATCTCCGCTCAACAGTATGAAAGTGGACAGCACAGCCCCACGGAGTACTGTCTCGTTTCCCAAGACTGGGTGGAGGCAGAACTCTGTCGTTGCGCGCTAGCATACCCATCATCCCAGCTGCGATTCTCGACTGAGCTGATGGCGTTCGAGCAGGATAATACTGGTGTAACTGCCCGTCTTGTTAACCGGGAGACGGGTGAGGAAGAGATGGTTCGAGCCCATTACCTAATTGCAGCTGATGGTGCCCATAGTGGAGTCCGTCAGACTCTTGGGATTGAGATGCAAGGCCCTGATAATCTCAGACACTTATGCAGCATTTACTGCCAGGTTGACCTAACGCCTTGGCTTAGCAATAGACCCTGCGTTGGTTTCTTTTTCACTCATCCGAGTTGGTCTAGTGGTGCTTATATGCTCTCTGTCGATGGTGCAAAGCGTTGGTTGTTTGGTGTACCTTACCAACCAAAAGGTAGCTATCAAGGGCAAGATTTCACCTCTCTTACTGCTTTGGCAGTAGTTCGCAGCTTGGTAGGAGATCCATTAATCGCCGCTGAAATTCTAGATATCGGGTTTTGGACAATGGCAGCTCAGGTAGCATCCGCTTACCAGCAAGGTCGAGTCTTCTTAGCTGGTGATGCAGCTCACCGCCTGCCGCCAACAGGCGGGCTAGGAATGAACACAGGAATCCAGGATGTTCACAACTTGACTTGGAAGCTGGCGGCAACTCTTAAGGGCTGGGCCTCTCCAGCGCTTCTGGAAACATATGAAGCTGAACGGGCTCCCGTTGCTCGGACAAATATCGAGTGGAGCTTGGAGAACACAAAGCGTATCGTTCAGGTATATGAGGCACTCAAAAGGGGTGATGAAAAAGCTGCTGTGTCCGGTATCTCGGAGCAGCACCGACACCTGGAGAGTGAAGGTCTCGACCTTGGTTTTGTCTATACCTCAGCTGCCATTATCCCCGATCAGACCGAGCCCACAGCCACTTCCCCATCGCAATATACCCCAAGCACCGTTCCCGGCAGTAGGGCACCCCATGTATGGCTCATGCGGGATGGTCATTTGATCTCCACTTTAGACCTATTCGACCAGCACTTCGTGTTGCTGGTTGGTCCAAAAGGCCAGAGCTGGTGTGAGGCAGCCCGACGACTTGCCTACAGTAAAGGTCTGCCACTTGACGCCTATTGTATAGCTGATGATGGTGACCTGCAGGACCTAGAGGGAAACTGGCTCTCGACCTATGAGCTGAGTGAGGATGGGGCGCTCCTGATCAGACCGGATGGGCATATAGCCTGGAGGAGGCAAAAAGCAAGCCAGGAACCAGAAGCAGACCTACAGGGTGTTCTAGGACAAATTCTAGGATTGGCAATGTGACGTGTGCCGCCTCAACACTATAGCTGCAGCTCCACTTAATAATAGACTATCAGTCTAAGCATTGTTACTTGTCTTGTTCCTATTATTAGAGAGACGACACAATGGTCAAAGCTCAAATTCCTGTTGATTTAAGGCATTCTCTGGATTTTTTAGTGAGACCGGAACACACGACATCCCATTTAGATGCGCGTCTTCCAGATGTTCTAGCGACAAATGTCATAGTTCTATGGATGGAAACGGTTGCTGCCCTGGCAGTGCAACCTTACCTACGGGATGGATACATAACTGTAGGCATCAGGATAGACCTTGAGCATTTGGCTTTTACACCTATAAATGACATCCTTCATATCGAAGCTAATATTTCCCAGATTCAAGGCAGTTTTATTGACTATAACTTAGTGGCTGTCAATAATATGGAGACTGTGGGCAAAGCCAAGCATCGGAGAGCAATTGTCTCCCCAAAGTTAATTCAACGGCAAATCTTAAAAAAAAACAGGCTAGTACTAACCTAAGTTGCTAGTGCATCCAGGTAGAAATCGATGACAGTTAAACTAGCAGGTCAGAACCGGAAACTTCAAATTGAAGGGCTTAGCCAACTCCTGATGATTAGTGTTTGGCTAAGCCACGTACTGTACCATTTGGTCTAGTGCTTGCTACATATAAATGGCCCAAGCGATTGAAATCCCTGAAGAGATCTGTGTGTTCTAGGACAAATTCTAGGATTGAATTTAGTCGGACTACCGAGAAAATTTGGGAATGACTCGACCTGTGCGAGCAATGGCAGAGGATGTTGTAATGATCGCAATCATACTCTGTTCGCTTTGCACTAAAAATTCAGACGATAATTAAAGCATCGGGTTTGGTGACTGTCATGACTGGACAACTCGTGAACAACGAAGATATCGCTACCGAGCTTGATATCAGCCACTTGGTCATCGAGGACGATACCCCTGTGGACAATTTTCAGAGTGCCAAACAACAGCGTTTACTAGTCGAACCACTCTACGCTTCGTGGTTGCCAGGAGTACCTTTTATCGTTGACTCCAACATTGGGCTGTTCTATGCTACTAAGCAAGACCCGCTCTTGCCTGATACCTTTTTAAGCTTGAACCTGCAAATGCCTGCGGATTGGAGTCAAAAGCAAAACCGCTCATATTTTGTCTGGGAATTCGGCAAGGTGCCAGAAGTGTGTATCGAGATTGTCTCGAATCGTAAAGGCAATGAGTTGGGCTCAAAGAAGAATGACTATGCCCGCATTGGCATTGCTTACTATGTAGTTTTCGATCCATTGCAGCAGCTCCAAGGTGAAGACGAATTAAATGGTAAACTGCTGCAAGCTTGGGCGCTGACGGCTGGGCAGTATGTGGCGATGCCAGAACCCTTCTGGCTGCAAACGGTGGGACTCGGCTTAACGCTTTGGGATGGCGAGTTTGAAGGACAATCGTCTACTTGGCTGCGATGGTGCGATCGCGTCGGGACAGTTATTCCGACTGGGGCAGAGCGGGCAGACCGATTAGCCAAGCGCTTACGAGCGATGGGTGTGAACCCAGATGAAATTTGATGCCTATACTTGCTCTCAAGCTTTAGCCGCTTTTGGCAGCTTGGCAGAAAGACTAAGACGACTGGTCAAACTTAACACTCTACAGAAACGCTAAAGTGTTAAATGTTGAGGTGTTGTAGCCCCTGAGTATATGCAGCTTGCCCCGAAAACCCTGATCGCGCCTTCTGCCGCAGCTACAGAGACAATTACGCTAGATGTTGGGGGAATGAAGTGTGCTGGCTGTGTAAAGGCCGTAGAAAAACAGCTGGCGCAGCAGCCAGGAGTGATATCAGCTTGCGTCAACCTGGTGACAGAAGTGGCGGTCGTGGAGTGTGAAACTGGCAAGGTTGACCCAGCAAGCCTAGCGCAGGGATTGACAGCATCTGGGTTTAAGACTCAACCGCGCTGTCTTCAAGAAGATTCAACAGGTATAGCAGGTGAGACTCCTCTAGACGAGACCAGTCGGCAGCGCCAGGAACTACAATCGGCAATTCTACAGCTAGTCACGGCTGGTGTCCTGCTGCTGTTATCTAGCCTGGGACATCTGAGCCAGTGGAGTGGCTCCTTGTTACCAGTATTAAATAATATTTGGTTCCATTGTGGGCTGGCAACAGCAGCTTTGTTAGGACCTGGACGCTCAATCATCATAGATGGTGGGCGCGGGTTACGACACAATGCACCTAACATGAACACGCTGGTAGGATTGGGCGCGTTAACAGCTTACACTGCTAGTCTTGTGGCTCTCCTGTTTCCCCAACTGGGTTGGGAGTGCTTTTTTGACGAGCCTGTCATGCTATTAGGGTTTATTCTATTGGGGAGGACTTTAGAGCAGCAAGCTAGAGGTCGCGCAGCAGCTGCGTTTAAGCATCTCTTGGCGCTTCAACCCCAAATTGCTCACTTGATTGCCGAGCCAAAGTCTGAAGTCGCTTCCCCGACTCTCTTCCCTGCTCCCTCATCTGTAGAAATCCCCGCTGCACAAGTGCGAGTGGGGGAATATTTGCAGGTTCTGCCGGGAGAGAAAATCCCCGTTGATGGTGAAGTGGTGGCTGGGCAAACGGCAATCGATGAATCAATGTTGACGGGAGAAGCGATGCCAGTTTTAAAGCAACTGGGTGACCTAGTAACTGCTGGTACGCTGAATCAGTCGGGCGCGATCGCTATACGTGCTACACGTACTGGCAAGAATACAACACTCGCTCAGATTGTTGCCCTGGTAGAAGCAGCCCAAACTCGCAAAGCACCAGTGCAGAGATTAGCTGATACTGTAGCGGGCTACTTTACCTACGGTGTCTTGGCGGCAGCCGCGTTGACCTTTGTCTTCTGGTACTTTGTTGGCACCCATGTATGGCCTGATGTCCTGGGGGTTGTAGATTGGTCTAGTCCCCAACACTTAACACTCCATAACCAGCACTTAGCACACCACATTCCAACTCAGCCCTCTCCAATACTATTGAGTTTGAAGTTGAGCGTGGCAGTTATGGTTGTTGCCTGTCCCTGCGCTCTGGGACTTGCTACCCCAACAGCTATCTTGGTTGGTACCGGAGTTGGTGCCGAGCGGGGACTCTTAATTAAGGGCGGCGATGTTCTAGAACGGGTACACCAGTTAAACACAGTGGTATTCGATAAAACTGGAACTTTACGTATTGGTCAACCTACAGTCACTGATTGCCTCCCAGTTTCAGATTTAACTCCAATTCAACTGCTGCAATTAGCCGCGACAGCTGAAAGTGGCACATCCCATCCCCTCGCAACAGCCATTCAGCAGGAAGCACAACGGCAAGGGGTAGAAACACTTGCTGCCTCTGGCTTCTATACAGAAGCAGGACTGGGAGTGGCGGCGCAAGTAGCAGAGCAGCAGGTGTTGCTGGGCAATAAAGACTGGTTGACTCAGCACTCAATTGCTATTGGTGAGACTGATCAAGCACAAGGCAGTACACTGGCAGCAGCAGGGAAAACGGTAGTTTATGTAGCAGTTGGCGGTGCCTTGGTCGGATTGATTGCTGTTACTGATACCCTCAGAGCAGAAGCGAAAGCCGCAGTCGCTCAGCTGCGTCGGATGGGTTTGCGGGTCATGCTTCTAACTGGGGATAAGCTAGAATCAGCTAATGCTGTGGCATTGGCTTTGAAACTCAATTCAGATGACGTGCTTGCAGATGTCCGCCCAGAGGGTAAGGCAGCTGCTATCCAACAACTTCAGTTGTCAGACCAACGTCGAGTAGCCATGGTTGGAGATGGAATTAATGATGCTCCTGCACTTTCCCAAGCTGATGTCGGGATTGCTCTGCGTGCAGGAACTGATGTGGCGATGGAAACGGCTCAGATTGTGTTAATGCGCGATTGCCTGAGCGATGTAGTCGCAGCGATTCAGCTTAGTCGCGCCACGTTTAATAAGATTCGCCAAAATTTGTTTTGGGCTTTCGCTTACAACACGCTTGGGATTCCAGTTGCTGCTGGTGTTCTGTTGCCCAGCCTTTGTTTCGTTCTCAACCCTGGGGAAGCTGGTGCTTTAATGGCTTTTAGTTCCGTTAGCGTCGTCACAAATTCGTTGTTATTACGCTCTGCATTCACGAAGTCACCTTGCTATGTAGATGTTGCTTCCTTTGAGAAGGGTGACTACTACAGCAAAGGATGAAATGTTTCGAGCCAATGAAGAGTAAACTTATCTTGATACGTCACCTCTAAAGTCGAAATGTAGGATAGTTTTGGCAGAATAGTAAACTAGCTTTACAGTCGATTATTCAATGTCTTCACAAAGTCACTTATTAATCATTCAAGACGATCAGGGGCGTAAGGAATTTCCCTTGGACGGTCCTGTCTATACTATTGGCAGAGATAGCCATGCCGATATCCGACTGTTTTCACAGTTTGTCTCACGCCGTCATGCAACACTCATCCAGATGTCGAGGTCTGACGGTAGCACATACTACCAGATTAACGATGGTGACTCAAGCGGCAAACCTAGTGCTAACGGGATGCTAATCAACGGTCGCAAAGTCTCAACTCACAACTTAGAAAATGAGGATGAGATTGTGTTTGGACCTCAAGTGCGTGCTATCTATTATCTTTTGGGGCGAGAGACATTGACAACAGGACCGCAGGACGAATGGGATGTCACATTGATCAGTCCGAATATGCTGCCAGTTACTGAAGACTAAAAGCTTATGGCAGCTAATGCCATAAAAGCCTACCCGGCAACACTTTCAACCAATTGCCAGTTATGGTTATTAGTGATCGCCTGATAAACCAGATTAAACATTTGGTGACAGTGGTTGTTAACTTGGAGCGGCAATTCCTCGTTTTTGATCACAAAGTTCATCCGCGCTTCTGTGTCAGTGGCTGAAATCTTGTCAATCAAAACTTCTACTGTTACCAACTTTGTAAAGGGGACTTCACCAGGGATCTCACGCGCCATCACGTAGTCGCCCGTGTCATAAATAATATCAAGGCTACAGGCTTGTAGAACTTCTGTGAGCAACTGCCGAAGATAGTCAACGAACTCGAACCGCCGTGGCACGGCAGGAGCTGCGTTGACTTCGTCAAAAGGAACAACAACTGTAAACGAACAAAGATAGCGAGCCATAATAGATCCTCGCCTGGGAACGACGGTCGATCCTATGATACCGAACCAACAACTACGAGTCATGATCGCAATCATCTATTAAGGAGAAAGAGATGGGAGGTAAACTGATTGTGTTTGAGGGAGTAGAAGGCTGCGGCAAAACTACTCAACTACAGCGGTCTTGGCAATGGCTTCAAAGTCTCCCTACCTCTTGTCCCTTGTCAAAAGTTGTCGTCACTCGTGAACCAGGAGGTACTGAGTTAGGATTGAAACTGCGGCAATTGCTGCTGCAAACAGAAGGAAAACCAATGCAGGATCTGGCTGAGCTGTTGCTATATGCTGCCGACCGGGCACAGCATGTTGAAGAGGTGTTAAAGCCACACTTAGCTGATTCAGCGCTAGTTTTATGCGATCGCTACACCGATTCGACTATTGCCTATCAAGGCTACGGTCGAGGTTTGAGCCTCGGTTTAATTGAGCAGCTCAACCAGATTGCTACAAGTGGGCTAGAAAGCGATTTGACGCTGTGGTTGGATGTTGATGTTGCGCAAGGGCTAGCACGGGCAAAGGGCAGAAGCTTCTTTGATCGGATTGAACAGGCAGAACTAACATTTCATCAACGAGTCCAGCTGGGTTATGGAGAGTTAGCTAAAGCTCACCCACAAAGAATAGTACGAGTCAATGCTAGCTTGGATGAAGTTGCTGTACAAGAGCAGATTCAGGCAATTTTGTGGCAACGATTGCCCCAGTGGTATGAGGGATGGGAGAGTTGAGCAATTTTTTTGTATCCCTTTTAGGGCAAAACCAAGCGGTTGAGCTACTGACTCAAGCAATTGTTAAGAATCGGATTGCTCCTGCCTATCTGTTTGCTGGTCCAGATGGGGTAGGGCGCAGTCTAGCAGCTAGGTGCTTCGTGGCACAGATATTTTGTGCTCTTTTGCCAACAGAGCGGCAGCAACAGATACAACACCGCTTGCAGTTAGGCAATCATCCAGACTTGCTGTGGATAGAACCTACTTATCTCCACCAAGGGCAAAGACTTTCTTCTGCCGAAGCAGCTGCGGCTGGGTTAAAGCGCAAGGCACCACCTCTTATTCGGCTAGAGCAGGTGCGAGAAATTGCCCAGTTTCTCTCCCGCCTGCCATTAGAAGCACCGAGGAGTGTGGTTGTCATTGAGCAAGCTGAAGCTATGGCAGAAGCTGCAGCAAATGCTTTACTAAAAACGTTAGAAGAACCAGGACTGGCAACGATTGTATTGATTGCACCATCCCCAGAATCCTTGTTACCAACGCTGGTATCTAGGTGTCAGCGCATTCCCTTCCACCGTCTAGATTTAGAGGGGATGACTCAGATATTGCAGCAGACTGAGCATGCAGAAATTTTGCATCACCCGTCAGTCCTGGCGCTTGCTCAAGGTAGTCCAGGAGCAGCGATCGCCTCCTGGCAGCAGCTCCAAGTCATTCCTCCTGACTTACTCCAAGCGATAGTTTTCCCGCCCAAATCCCTCAAGGATGTGCTAGAAACCGCTCGTCAAATTGATAAAACTCTAGATACAGCAGCTCAGCTCTGGCTAGTAGATTATCTACAGCACCATTACTGGCAGCAAGTTTCACTTGGGCAAATTCAGCGCTTTCCCTTACAACAGCTTGAGCAAGCCCGCAAGTCTCTGCTTTGCTTTGCCCAACCACGACTGGTTTGGGAATGTACGCTGCTAGCAATGTTGCAGTAGCGGTTATACACACTCTCAGAGCAGCTCAATGGAGAATTGTGCGATGATAATAGAAGCGCAACCATTTCGAAGGTAGGCGACGTATGAGTGAGATCGCCTTAGT
The DNA here is from genome assembly GCA_019244235.1 of Chroococcidiopsidaceae cyanobacterium CP_BM_ER_R8_30. GTDB lineage: Bacteria > Cyanobacteriota > Cyanobacteriia > Cyanobacteriales > Chroococcidiopsidaceae > JAFAVL01. The sequence goes on along the minus strand of JAFASY010000283.1, from coordinate 26,831 downwards.
TCAAGAAGTTTTTCCCGAAGCTCAAATCCGAGACTTTCTCAATCGAGGTTTGGAGCGTGCGACTAAGACCCTCAGCACGGTTATGGCTCGATTTCGAGGCAGAACTTACTTAGAGTGGTACACCTACTTTGAGGAGCGGAATTTTCAACCCATCTTGCGGGAAGCTCCCATCCTGGCACGATTAGAACTGGCACTTTACGAGGGGATGGTACTGCAAGCTGAAGAAGCGGCACAAAATTGGACCAATCTACTTCCTGAGGAACGTGAGCAGTATAGGCAGATGGCTTTGATATTGTCTGAGCGAGAACCCACAAATTATACGCTTCTAGATCGAGTTGGGCTAACCTATGACTCCGTGATGGTAGCTTATAATTTCTTTTGGCAAAGTGCTCGACGAGACCAACTCTTAGATAAGTTTGCTCACATTATCTTTGAGGCAATTGCTCGGAATAGTGACGTTGAGGCAGAACAATTGTCTACCGGAACGTGGCAATTAGTTCTTGGGACGCAACCGCTAGAGCAGATTCTTGAGAAAAGTAAACAGCAGATTCATCGGTTAGATCAGTTAGAACCCTTGACCGAAGAGGAAAAGCAGGAGCAGTCTGAAACTTTCGAGTATCTGAAGCAAGAATTCGGTTGGAAGTAAATGCAACCTTCAAAATGCCGTTTGTTCTTCTCGATTCTTATCCACTTTCTCTGATTACAAATCCAGCAGCTAAGGAAGAACCCCTTGCTTGCCAGCGTTGGGTCAAACAGTTAGTCCGTAACAACATTGTAGTAGCCGTGCCAGAGATTATCGACTACGAACTGCGTAGGAAACTGGTTTTCGGCAAGAAGCTTGCAAGTGTTCAATCTCTCGACTTGGTTGGCAAAATGGGAATTGCCTACTATCCGCTTTCGACTGAGATCATGTTGAAGGCATCTCAACTATGGGCATGGGCAAGACAGACAGGGCAAAAAACTGCTCATGATGAGAAAATTGATATTGACGTTATTCTTGCATCTCAAGCAATTACGCTTGCTTCCCAATATGGGGATTATGTTGTCGTTGCAACAATTGACACAGATGATATCAATCGATATACCCCTGCAAAGAAATGGCAGGAGATCACAAGCGAAAACTGCTTCAGTTCAAGGGTAAGGTAACGTTAGAACATGCACACAGCGGTCGAAATCCTGTTAACTGCGACTGAGGTGAAGCATATCTTGTGTGTCAAAAAGACTATCCCTCCATCCTCTGCTTGCCTAGTAAGGCAAAACTTTATCACAATTTTTTGCAACAAAGCAAGCAATTGCCCCAATTTTTGCCAAGATAAGATTGTTCTTTTGCCAGCAATTTAAAAATTTGCCATGACAGTCATGACAGAAAAACCAATAGGTAATAACGCTGGTGGTTTCCTCATTCTCATTTTGCCAATTGCAGTTACGATCGTCTTCCTATTCACAACTTGGCCATTGCTACTGGCATTAGTTGTGTTCAGTATTAGCTTCAATGTTTGGCAACGCTATCAATGGCAAAAATGGAGCCAGCAGGTCAACCCCATATTTCATCAGTTGATTCAGGCTAACCGAGGTTGCATTACTCCCTTAGACTTGGCACTCAAGGCTAACTTCTCAGCAGAGACAGCTAAAAGATATCTAGATAGTAAAGCTGAAGAATTTGGTGCCCAGCGTCAAGAGCATGAAGATCGGGGCACAATGTATTACTTTATAACCGCTAGCACTTTAGGTACCATATTTGACGATAGCGAACCTCAAGATTCCGTCACACATAGCTCTTCAGTTTCGCTCTCACCAGCTCAACGGTTCGCCGGGGGTAGCTCTAGTGACTCCCTTGAGCAAGCTCAAGGGCTCGCCGGATCTGGCTCCGGCGACTCAAGAGCGCAAGCTCAAAGTACAGCGATGACTGATAATGTCCAAGAGAGAGCAGAGGGAACCCAAGTACTACAACAGGTACAGATGCCTTCGGACTCTCTCATTCAAACTGAATCTAAACAAACGCCTTCGGACTCTCTCATCCAAGCTGAACTTGCCAAGCGGCTTGACGTTCATTCCAGCACCGTATATAAACGGCGTGCCGATCCCGACTTCCCTGAGTGGAGCCGGAGCAGAGATCCGGAAGGCATAGCGTGGAAATACTCACCAGCTACTAAGGACTTTGTGCCGCTGCTAAACCAATAGCTTCTGAAATAGAATTCTTACCCTGCTGCTCCAACTTTTGCAGCAACCCTTGAAGGATGCGACGCACCATCCACGGACCTTCGTAAATCCAGCCTGTATAAACCTGAACTAGGCTAGCACCAGCAGCAATCTTCTCCCAGGCATCTTCGCTTGTGAAAATGCCACCTACGCCAATAATCGGCAACTGACCTTGAGTTTGTTGCCAGATAAAACGGATCACCTCAGTAGAGCGATCGCGCAATGGAGCACCGCTAATTCCACCAGCTTCCTTATAAATATTTAGCGGGGGGATGTGCCTGCCTGCAATCCTAGCAGCTGGAATCGTTTGAGTTTTTAGTCCTTGACGACTGATTGTGGTATTGGTTGCAACAATCCCAGCGATTCGGTGTGCTTTTGCTAATTGAAGGATGTTTGCGATCTCCTCCCATTCCAAGTCTGGAGCAATCTTGACGAGAATTGGCTTCTCCCTTTGGTTTTCCTGTTGTAACCTGTCTAAAATCTGACTCAATGAAGTTGCCGTTTGCAGCGATCTTAATCCTGGTGTGTTGGGCGAGGAGACATTGACCACAAAGTAGTCTCCCCAATCTTTTAACAGGCGAAAGCTGGCAAGATAATCCTCAGCTGCCTCTTCCAATGGTGTCACCTTAGATTTGCCGAGGTTGATTCCAATTGGAATTTGTTGTGCTTTTTTAGCCTGAGCTGCCAATCTTTGTGCCATTGTCGCCGCCCCATCATTGTTAAAGCCCATCCGATTGAGAGCGGCTTTATCTTGTGGCAGACGAAACAAGCGAGGGCGGGGATTTCCTGGCTGTGCTTGCCAAGTTACTGTACCTAGTTCAGCAAAGCCAAAACCGAGACTTGACCAAATGCTAGCAGCAACGCCATCCTTATCGAATCCAGCCGCTAAACCGACAGGATTGGGGAAACAGTTACCCCACAACATTTGCTTTAATCGGTCATTGTTCAAGCACAAAGAATTTTGTAAGACACTCTGTACTTGGTTTGCGGGTGGGTGATCGCTGTGATGGCTAACCCAGCTTAGCGCCCGAATTGTTTGCTGATGCAACCATTCTGGGTCTGTTTTCAGCCCCGCAAATAACAAAGGTCGGATTCCTAGCTGATAAATATCCAACTGACGGCTTTAAACTAACTCCGATTGTGCCTGTACTGGTGGTGGTTCAATTTGGGGTTGAAATTGGAACAAGGAGTAAACCACATTACGTCGGATGTTGATCATCATGTCCAGGAAGAGTTCGTAACCCTCACTCTTGTACTCAATTAATGGGTCCTGTTGTCCATAGCCCCGTAATCCTACCGATTCGCGTAGGGCATCCATCTGTTGCAGATGCTCTCGCCAGAGAGTGTCAATCTGCTGCAAAATAAAGAAGCTCTCAGCCTGTCGCATTAAGCCGGACTGGATTTGCTCGATCTGGGCTTCTTTCATATCGTAGGCAATTCGCACCTGCTCGTGCAGGAAAGTCTTGATCTCGCCCATTGACAAGTCTTCTAGTTGACTTGGCTCTAGGTCAGAAAGGAGATAGACAAACTCTTTCACCTTATCGACCATCGTGCTCAACTCCCACTCTTCCGAGGGCAGTTCTAGGTTGATGTAGTACTCCACAATCTCATCCATCGTTTTTTCGGCGTACTTGAGAACCTGCTCTTTGAGGTCTCGACCTTCAAGTACCCGCCGCCGCTCGGCGTAGATTGCGCGACGCTGATTATTCATCACCTCGTCGTACTCAAACACCTGCTTGCGGATGTCGTAGTAGTAAGTTTCAACCTTCTTCTGAGCCCCTTCCAAACTACGAGTTAGCATGCGTGACTCAATCGGCATGTCTTCCTCAACTTGGAAGGCATTCATTAAACCCGCAACGCGATCGCCACCAAAAATCCGTAACAGATTGTCTTGTAAGCTCAAGAAGAATCTTGTCGAGCCAGGGTCACCCTGCCTTCCAGCACGACCCCGTAACTGGTTATCAATCCTGCGTGATTCGTGACGTTCTGTACCAATTACATGCAGACCTCCGAGAGACACAACCTCATCGTGTTCCTGATTCGTGAATTGCTCGTATTCCTGCTTAAGCTTGTTGTAAGCTGCCCGTAGTTTTTGAATCACGAGGTCATCTGTTGGGGCTTTTTCTGCTGCTACCGCCACCCGGTCTTCTGCCGCTAATTCTGGCAAGCTCCGCTCCCCATATTCCCTCACAGCAAATTCTACAGCTTGTTTTAGCAACTGCTCTGCCTCTTTGGAGGGTTGAACAGGGAAAATCTGCGGCGATGCCTTCCAAGATTTCACCTTTTTACTTGGTGCAAAGCCTACCCCACTGTTACTACTGCTAGGCGGTAAGCCCGCAGCCCGGAAAGCGCCAAAGGAGTCATCATCTTCTGGTTGCACAATCTTGGGCATGAAGTATTCCCGTAGCTTTAACCGCGCCATATATTCGGCATTACCACCCAGAATAATATCTGTTCCTCGACCTGCCATGTTCGTTGCTATTGTCAGTGCCCCTTTGCGTCCTGCCTGAGCAACAATTTCTGACTCCCGCTCCACATTCTCTGGTCTGGCATTCAGCAGATTGAAAGGCACCTCTCGCGCTTTAAGGAGTTCACTGAGATATTCTGACTTTTCAACGCTGGTCGTTCCTACCAGTATTGGTCGTCCAGCTGCATGCATCTCGGCGCATTCATCTGCAACTGCCCGCCATTTCCCCTCCTCAGTTTTAAACACCATGTCAGACATATCCTGGCGTTTTCTGACTCGGTTGGTAGGAATGACCGCCACTTCCAGTTTGTAGATTTTTTCAAACTCTACCTCTTCTGTCTTGGCTGTTCCAGTCATCCCAGCCAACTTGGGATACAGCAGAAACAAATTTTGATAAGTAATTGTTGCTAGGGTTTGAGTTTCTGGTTGAATCTCTACCCGTTCTTTCGCTTCAATAGCTTGGTGCAGTCCATCGCTCCAACGCCTGCCAGGCAACACCCGTCCCGTGAACTCATCTACAATTACCACTTCGTCGTTGCGGACGATGTAGTTTACGTCTTTGAGAAATAGTTCTTTGGCTTTAATCGCATTGAAAACGTAATGTGCCCAAGGATCATTGGGGTCGTATAAATCTTCTACATGCAGAAGTTGTTCGGCTTCAGCAAACCCTTCATCAGTCAACAGCACGTTACGAGCCTTTTCGTCAACTTCGTAATGCTCTTCAGGTTTTAGCGCTGTTGCCACTTGGGCTGCTTGCATGTACTTTTCAGTTGGTCGTTCCACCTGCCCAGAAATGATCAGAGGTGTCCGAGCCTCATCAATTAAAATCGAGTCTACTTCATCAATAATGCAGTAGTTGAACGGGCGTTGCACGACTTCTGACATCGAGGTTGCCATGTTGTCGCGCAAATAGTCGAAGCCAATTTCGCTATTCGTGACGTAGGTGATGTCACAGTCATAGTTTTTCTTACGTTCAGCTGGTCCCATTCCCTGCTGGATTAGCCCCACAGATAAACCTAAAAAGCGATGGATCTGTCCCATCCACTCTGCATCCCGTCGCGCCAGGTAGTCGTTAACTGTTACAATCTGCACTCCTTTGCCCGTGAGTGCGTTTAAGTAAGCGGGGAGTGTGGCAACTAGGGTTTTCCCCTCGCCAGTTTTCATCTCGGCGATTTGACCTTGATGTAGGACGATACCGCCTAAGAGTTGGACATCGAAGTGTCGCAGCCCCAACACCCGCCGTCCAGCTTCTCGTACTACAGCAAAAGCTTCTGGCAGCACATCGTCGAGTGACGCGCCGCCTTCCAGTCGCTGTTTCAGCTCTGCTGTCTTACCAGTTAGCGCCTCATCAGACAGGGCTTGAATCTCTTCTTCCAGCAGGTTAATTTCAGTAACATAAGGCTGGTATCTTTTCAGCTTACGAGCGTTTGGATCGCCCAGCAAGTTTTTCAGCATGGCAGATGTGGGAAACTTCAGGATTTATACTTGTTGTTGAGTTTTGAGCTTTTTCTACCCTAAGACTGAGTACAGAGGCTAATGGGACAAACTCAAAACTTCTCTAGTCAGTTTTCTCGCTGTTCGCTTCGACTTTTTGACTATCTCCATAGTATCATTTTGCCCCAAGGTGAGTTAGCAACCTCCCAGTTCCAACCATTACGGGGCATTCTGCCACTCAGCCGTGAGGCGACGAAAATTGTACTGAGCAGCGCCGGGATGGCAACTGACACAACTACTCATCCGGATCGGTCGAGGCAGCTTGACTCTGGGATGGAGGGCTCTGAAATAGCGAGAGTCATTAACTCTATACGGCGTCTGCTCGTCAGCAGCTTGTTCTTGGGGACGGGAGTAAGCCCGTAAGTAATTCCACACCAGCAAGAGTGATGGGTCACCCAAAGGTGACAGACTGACACCATAGTGTTGCGGGTCCTGCAATAGATGTTGCCAGGTTTGCGTTGGCAGTACGGCTGGTGGTACGGCAATGTGGCAGGACGCACAATTTTCTAGATACGTTTCTTCCCCCAACTTGTAGCGCGGGGTAACTGGGTCAACAGTACCAATTGCATCTGAAATTGAAACTTTAGTTGTTGGCTGGGCATTAGCCATTAAGGCCAGCCCCCACCCTGTGGCAAGACTCCAAAGCAAAATTGCTAAGAACACAAGGACGGGAAATTGCCGTGGTTTTTGTCTGGCTAGATATGACATATCCAACAACCGTGTGTTTTGCTGAAGACTGCCAAAATTAATTCTAATTCACTTTGTAGCTACCGCAACCATACGACGGCTATCGAGCGCTAATGGCTCACCTTCTTTGCCGTAACCTTCCACTTGGCTGAAGCCAGCTTGGAGTAGCCAGTCACGTAGTTCGGGGTAGGTGAAGAGGCGGACAAAGAATTTCATCCGTCGAATTTTTCCGTCTCGGATGATAGTGCGCTCGGTGCAGATTCGACCATTGAGGACATCATAATGGCTTTGGTCAAGCATGAGATTGTCATTGCGCTCGGTAATAGACGCAGGCAGAAATGTCTTTAAGAGGCGATTGAGGTTCATTGTGTCGATGATTAGTTTGCCTCCTGGCTTGAGTGCATGACAAGCTTCAGTAAGGACTTGGCGGTTTTCATTATCCTCAAAGTAGCCAAAGGCAGTAAACCAGATGAGGATGTGGTCGAAGTATTCTTCCCAGGGAAGCGATCGCATATCGCCCTTGACATATTCCACTGCGACGCCTTGTTCTTCTGCATCATGACGAGCCTTAGCAAGGAAAAAATCTGTAGCGTCAAGCCCAGTTACCTGGCAACCACGTGCTTGCAGCTGATTAGCAATACGCCCATGCCCACAAGCTAGATCCAAGACATCCATCCCTGCTTTGAGATTGAGCAGATGCCAGATTAGGTTAACTTCTCGCTCAGTACGCTCTATTGTCAGATTAGGTTCGTAAAAGTAAAGATAGTCGTTGTCGAACAGTGCCTCAAAATCGAATGTTGCTGTACTCATAGTTCACTAATCTTTTCACGTTCGCCCACAGCGATTAGCGTAGGAGTTGCCACGTTGATGGCCTCAAGTTTCGCCAAATCCGTAGTCCCAGAAGCTTGTTCAATAGTAATACTTACGACTCTCTCTTCAACATCAAAATCAATAATTAGGTTGTCCGTAATCATATCTGTATTCGCTATTTTTGCGTCTGATAAGCTGATATAAAGCGTGTCTGTGTCAGAGAAATATTGAACTTTCATAGTGGCTATTGCCCTTTTTGTTGTCTCTTAAAGAAGTTGCGATCAAAGAAAGCATTGTGAACAGTTGCACCATCACTCTCAGTAATGACTCTGAGTGCCCGACCGCCAAATTCTGGAATGTTCCCTATATAGCTAATTCGTCCGTTGACTTGTACTTCCATTTTTACTGGATTTGCTAGCACTTGCTCAACCCACTCCAACTCAAAGGTCAGCCGGAGTTCTACTCCGGCTGCTGCTTTGAGCAAGCTCAACTTCTGGGTGTTTTAATCGAACGACTGTTTCAAAGTAACGAGTGGTTTTCATCCGGTAAGCTTCGCGGCATCGTTTGCATATACTTTTGTCTAAATGTCTAAGGAATCGGAACTGAGCGCAACAGCCGTTCCACGATTGTCTTAGAGCTACTTCCCCTTGCTGGAATCAGGCGGTGAGAAAGGACGAAAGGGGCAAGTGACTTAACACATCGGTTCTCTCATCCCTTACCCATTGAACAAGGATTTAGTTATGGTACAGTCAGCTTGAATTTGCTGCTTTAGTGCTTCTAAGGACGCAAATTTTTGTTCTGGGCGCAAAAACTTTTCTAGATGCACTTGTATGGTCTTACCATACAAATCCCCATGCCAATCTAAAAGATGCACTTCAATACTAGGACTAGTTCCATTGACTGTAGGACGTACACCAATGTTCATAACTCCCAGTTCGGTGGCATCTTCTATCAAAACCCGTACAGCATAAACACCGTGCCGGGGCAAAAACTTTTCAGGTGGTATTTGGATGTTAGCTGTGGGAAAGCCGATGGTTCTGCCTAGTTGCTGACCCTTAACAACAGAACCAATTAACATGTAGGGACGACCAAGTAGGGCTTTAACACATTCAAGATCGCCCTGCTGAAGGGCTTGACGGATGGATGAACTACTAATCCGCTCACCTGCACAAGTCTGTAGAGGAATAATAGTGGTGGGGATGCCGTAGGTTGCGGCAATTGCCTGTAGCTCGGTAGCAGTTCCACTCCTGCCCTTACCAAAGCGGAAATCCTCTCCCACGCTAATCTTTTGTACGTACAACTGCTGCAAGAGAATCTTCTCCACGAACTGCTGAGGACTCAAAGCTGCTAGTTCCCGGTCGAAGGGTAATAGTACTAGCTGTTGCACTCCTAGATTGATCAACTGTTGAACTTTTTCATTCAAGGGAGTTAACAAAGCACGGGTTTGCCCAGTGAAAAACTCTTGTGGGTGGGGATTGAAGGTAACAACCGTTGCATAGGTCCGCCGCGAGTTGGGAGCCTTACTGGATAGGGCAGGTGGCATTAATCTTGTCCCTCCTTTGCTCTCTTCAACGGCAGCACCGACACAGTTCAAAATAGGTTGAATGACCCGTTGGTGCCCACGGTGTACGCCATCAAAGTTTCCGAGGGCCACAGCGGCAGGCGTTAAAGTCTCAGTAGGAGAAGAAGTAATCCACACGCTTTACATTTTGACACAAATTGGATTTGAGCGCGATTGAGGTGCTACGGATTTCTACAGGCAATTGAATTTCCAACTTTTTTGCAAGCAATTCAATGCCGCCTTATCAGTCAGGTTGTACTGTAAGGGCGTCACAGTAATGTAATTGTCGCGGATCGCCTGCACATCAGTAGGGATTTGGTGAGGTAAATTCGGCTCTGGCTCGACTTCCTCCACTAGCTCTCCAGCTAGCCAGTAGTAAGTCTTGCCTCTTGGATCGAGCCGCTGCTCAAAAACATCGGCATAGCGACGCACTCCTTGGCGGGTGAGGGCAACACCAGCAATATCTTCGGACTTTACTGCTGGTACGTTGACATTGAGCAGTACGACTGACTGTAAAGGCTGGGCTACCAGCTGAGCAAGCAGGTTTTGAGCAAATGTCACAGCGCTCTGAAAATTCTCTGAGGAGAAACTAGCCAGACTAATGGCGATACTGGGAATGCCTTCGATCACTCCTTCCATTGCTGCTGATACAGTGCCAGAGTACAGAATATCGGTGCCTAAATTTGAACCATGATTAATACCAGAAAGCACAAAATCAGGGGGGCTATCTAGTAACGCCCATAATGCCAGTTTGACACAGTCAGAAGGAGTGCCAGAACAAGCCCAGGCTTTAACAGCAGGATGAAAAACTGACTCTACCACTTCGGCACGAATAGGCTGATGTAGTGTTAGCCCATGCCCCGTTGCCGACCGCTCTCTGTCTGGACAAACCACAGTGACTTCATGACCAGCTTCTGCTAAGCCATTAGCTAGACTGCGAATGCCCAATGCAAAAATTCCGTCGTCGTTACTGATTAGTAATTTCATCAAGTTTATAGTTTAGTCGAAATTTATTTAAGGGCGATCACCTCTAAACTAGTAGGGGCGGACGGTATCCTGTCACCTTTGATATTTGACCATTATTCTTCATGACGAATCAGCTGATTGATTTAGAAGCTCAATTAGAGGCGCTGCAGCAGGAAGCGAAAAGCGCGATCGCTGCCACTGACACCCTAGAACGCCTAGAGGAACTTAGAGTAGTTTACCTCGGTAAGAAGGGTCAACTGTCGGTGTTACTGCGGGGGATGGGCCAACTGAGTGCAGAGGAGCGCCCTCGCATCGGAGCGCTTGTTAATACAGTCAAAGAAGTTCTGCAAACAGGGCTAGAACAGCAACGGCAAAATCTGCAGTTGCGCCAAATCCAAACACAACTGGACGCTGAAACTCTAGACGTGACTATGCCAGCAGTTTATCGTCCCATTGGTCGGCGGCATCCGCTCAATAGCACCATTGACCGAGCGCTGGATATCTTTGTTGGTTTAGGCTACACGGTGGCTCAAGGACCAGAGATGGAGACGGACTACTATAACTTTGAGGCACTCAATTTTCTACCGGATCACCCAGCCCGTGATATGCAGGATACCCTCTATCTAAGTGATGGCAATCTCCTGCGTACCCATACCTCTACCGTTCAGATTCGCTACATGGAAGATAATGAGCCACCGATTCGAATTGCGGCTCCAGGTCGAGTCTATCGGCGAGATACCGTAGATGCAACTCATTCAGCAGTTTTTCATCAGATTGAAATTTTGGCTGTGGATGAGGAACTAACATTCACCGACTTGAAGGGTACTGTCAAAGTCTTTTTGCAGGAGCTATTTGGCGATGTCCCCATCCGCTTTCGCGCCAGTTATTTTCCCTTCACAGAACCCTCTGCAGAAGTGGATGTACAGTGGAACGGACGTTGGCTAGAAGTGATGGGATGTGGGATGGTCGATCCCAATGTCCTGGTGGCAGTGGGTTACGATCCAGAAATATACACAGGATTTGCCGCAGGTTTTGGAGTGGAGCGATTGGCTATGGTGCTGCATCAAATTGACGATATTCGCCGATTGTACAGCAGCGATCTGCGGTTCTTGCAGCAATTTTAGAGGGTGTGAGCAAGAGCTAACGTAAGGAATAGAGCCCAGATTCACAGTCTCTTGATGAAAGTTACAAGCGTTCAACAAAGAACGGTAAATGGTCTGCCATAGAGTTGAGGATGAGTCATCTGCTTAGCACCATGTAGTTTGCCTTGGGACTGTAGCAAGATGCATACTTTGGTGTTTTAAGCAATGTATTCCTTCAACCAACCATCCTGGCACAAGGTCAAAGCTGCATTTCAAAAAATCTGGAGATACCACGATTTTCGAGCACCCCAAGGCGAGATTGTGCAGACGCTCTTAGCTCAAAGGGACACATTAGTTATCATGCCAACAGGTGGCGGGAAATCAATCTGCTTCCAGCTGCCAGCATTATTACAAACTGGATTAACGCTGGTTGTCTCACCCTTGGTGGCATTGATGGAAAACCAGGTGCAAGAGCTTCTGGGGCGAGGCATCCCTGCTGCACTATTACATAGCCAACTTTCAATCTCGCAAAGAAAACAGACTTTGCGGCAGTTAGAGCAGCAGCAATTAAAGTTACTCTATCTTTCACCAGAAACACTTCTAAGCCTGCCTGTTTGGGAGCGTTTGTGTCAGCCAGATTTGCAAATTTCTATGTTGGCGCTAGACGAAGCTCATTGTCTAGCTCAATGGGGTGAGACTTTCCGTCCAGCATACTATCGTTTAGGAGCGGTACGCCCAGCTCTCCTAAAACACAAGCCTCCAGGTACAAATATCACAATTGCTGCTTTCACTGCCACTGCTGATCCACCGGTACAAAAGACCATCCAGAGAGTTTTGCGACTCCAAGAGCCAGCAGTCTTTAGTCTCAACCCCTATCGTCCAAATTTACATCTCCAAGTGCAGCAAGTCTGGACACCTAGAGGAAGACGGCAGCAATTACTCCGGTTTATTCGGGCACAGCAACAGACAACCGGATTGGTTTACATGCGATCGCGTCGAGATAGTGAAGACTTGGCAGCATGGCTAGAGCAGCAGGGCTATAGCACCTCTGCCTACCATGCAGGCTTAAGTTCCATTGAACGTCGTCAAATTGAACAATCTTGGCTTCAGGGTAATACCGAGTTTGTTATTTGTACCAACGCATTTGGTTTGGGCATCAATAAACCAAATGTCAGGTGGGTGGTTCACTTTCACGCCCCGTTCTTGTTGAGTGAGTATGTACAGGAGATAGGACGAGCCGGACGTGATGGGAAGCCTGCTGTCACCCTCACCCTAATTAGCGAAACTACAGGACTACTCGAACCAGAAGATAAGCGACGCAGGCAATTTTTTCAAGAACAGATACGAAGGCAGCAGCAATCAGCACAAACACTTGTTCGCAAACTGCCTGCTCAAGGAGAAATTGCAACTGTCAGCAAACAGTTTAAGGATGGAGAGATAGCTCTTTCCTTGCTACATAGTACAGGACGGCTGGAATGGTCTGACCCGTTTCACTACCAACTCCAGACAGGGAAATCTGAACCTGTTGGACAATCGAATACTCGTGCCGTGCAGCAGATGGTGGACTACCTTAAGACGAGGAAATGCCGCTGGCAAATGCTTCTACATGAGTTCGGCTTTAAAGAATCGCAGGAATTGCAGTGTGGTCACTGTGATAATTGCGATCGCTTAAAAGGTAAATGAAACTAATGCTATTACTCCTTTTGTTTTCCAACAGCTAGACCTACGCCAAATCCTCCTAATGCACTAATTCCAGCAGTTATAATTTTTTCAGAAAGAACTCCATCTTTTGTATAAGCTGCATAAACAAGTACGATAACTACTAACATCAATATTGCTGCTATCGCTAATCTTTTGGTTGTCTCAGCACTTAGGCTGCTTTGAAAAGCTCTCTCATTATCTTTCTCTGAGTTACTGATTATTTGCGATATATGTTCTGAGGTTACCTGTTTGGCAAGTAGGAGAAGGAGAGGGTCCAGAGGAAATCTGTGCAACGAGATTGCTGACAAATTTTTTCTCTCTAGGTGGAAGCTCTTGGAATGCTTCAAGAATTTCTGTAGGATTATCTTCTAAAGGTGGCTCTCCAGATTCTTTTTCTTCCTTGCTTAACTCTTTTTCCGGTCTGAATTCGGCGTTGTCCATAAATCTCTATTCAAAGAAATACTTTTCTAGCATTTCCTGAAGTTTTGATTCTATAATTTTGATTTCTAAGTTTACTTTACCTTCAATATAGGTTGAGTAAGCATGACTAACGATCGATTTAAACGCTTCATCGCTAATCTCTCCTTCCAAATGTAAATGAGATATATACGAAACTAGCACTTTTAATCTCTTTGTATTTAAATCATTAAATAAATTAGGTCTTTGTGTCTCATAAAAGAGTTTAGGACTGAAGCCTCCTTGAACTATGATCTCAGCACTTTTCTCTTTTACAGCCATACTTATGCCTTTCGTAAAATCGTAAATGATATATATACTTCTACGACAGCTTAACAAAACATCAGTTATATCTTGACTTTCCTAGACCAGCAGCTTACGTAAAAATACGTAAGGTAGGTTGTGAATCATTTTTTCTCAATGCGTCTCACTGTATTTACATTGAGTACATTTGTATTGGCAACCGTGTTTTTACTGGTTATACACATTCTAACCTTTGTTAAATATCATTTCTACCGAGTTTACACGATAGTAACAGTGGCAACTTAAAAATTACACAAGAGCTTCATATAGGGGACCACAAAGTTCGAGTTTATGACCAGCTAGATCGGAAAAAATTCATTATCTCCCGTCCACCCTATTGCCTTGTGAGTCTGTAACTGCCTCTGCTTTGAGGGAAGCCTGTTCTCTAACCACATTAAGAAATGCTTGTAGAACAGGAGAAGCGTTGTGGCACTGCCAGATCACTGCTAAGTCTACAGTAGGTGCTGGCATGGTTAAAGACTTGTAAACTACCCCTGGTTGATGGAGCATTTGGACAGAAGCGGGAACCAGCGAAACTCCAAACCCTGCTGCCACTAAACCTACAATGGTCTGCATTTGAATGGCTTCCTGTGCTATCTGCGGACGAAATCCAGATGCCTCGCACAGACTGATGATTTGCTCATAGAAGCCAAGCCCCAATCGAGGTGGAAATAGAACAAACGGTTCATGGGCGAATGCTTGAAGTGACACCTGGGATTGACTGGCGAGGGGGTGTATTTGGGGCAATACAAGCATAAGTGGCTCCTGAACAATGCGTTCAAATTGCAGAGTAGAATCCTCAACTAAAGGACGAACTCCAAAGCCGACCTCAATGCGTCGCTCGCGCAGCGCTTGAATTTGCTGGATTGTCGTCAACTCGTAGAGAACCAGTTCTACCTCTGGAAAGCGTGTGCGGAAGGTGCGTAGGATGTCTGGGAAAATTCCATAAGTTGCACCTCCCACAAACCCAATAACCAGTTGCCCAACTTCCCCCCGTCCAACTCGTTGTGCTGACTGAACGGCTTGCTCAATTTGAGCCAGCACTTGATAGGAATGCTCTAAAAACAGTTGTCCTGCTGCCGTTAACTGAACTTGACGCTTGGTTCGCTCAAATAGTTTGACCCCTAATTCCGCTTCTAGGTTCTGGATCTGCTGACTGAGCGGGGGTTGAGCTATGTGTAATCGCGCCGCCGCTCGACTAAAGTGCAGCTCTTCCGCAACAGCAATGAAATAGTGGAGGTGTCGTAGCTCCATAAATTATATTTCTAAAATATTACTACTACTCATATATATATTGGACAGCGAGAAACTTGTCTCCTAGCGTGAGAAGTGAGGACACCTCTATCTCTCAAAAATTCTTGAAGGCAACAAAGACTATGGATATTAATACTTCTCGTGTTGTCGTCGTTACAGGTGGCAGTAGTGGAATTGGACGGGCAATTGCTGAACGATTGAGTCAGGAAAATGCTCAAGTCGTGATTATTGGGCGCAATCAACTAAGGCTAAGCGAGACGGCAGAGGCACTCGGTTCTTCTGCGAGCTGGCAACAAGCGGATGTCGGGCAGCGCACTCAAGTGGTTGAGGCAGTGAATGCTATTGCTCAGCAATATGGACACATTGATGTGCTGGTCAACGCGGCTGGATTTGCTCACTCATTCACCACGCAGATGCCTCTGGAGCAGGCGGAGCGACTTTGGGACGAGGTTCACACTGCTAATCTCAAAGGTAGCTTCCTGATGGCGACAGCAGCCACACCGTATCTCTCTCGTCCTGGGGGACGCATTATCAATATCAGTTCAATTGCTGCTTTTACAGGTGGCATTCGTCCCGGTGCTTTAGCTTATGCGTCAGCCAAAGCCGGACTACTAGGACTCACGTATGCATTGGCGCGGGAACTCAGTTCTCAAGGAATTACTGTGAATGCGATTGCTCCTGGATTTGTAGCAGACACAGGATTTTTTGCGGAACCACTGTCACAAACCCAAGTGCAAGGGTTAGTGGCTCAGATCCCGGTTGGGAGACTGGGGCATGTCAAAGACATTGCCAGCGCCGTTGCCTATTTAGCTTCTCCAGAAGCGAGTTTTGTCAGTGGGGAGGTTCTCAATGTCAATGGAGGTTGGCTCTTTGGACATTGAAGGGAGACGCTTCAGGTTGCCTCAAGATACGTTGAAGGTCGATGTGCAAGTTCTAAGATGCAATCGATGCAGTGAACCTGAAGGCACAGGTTGAGCTAAGGGCAAAATCTGGTGTCTGGAAATCGCGCAAAATCGACCCACTTAAAGTTGGCAATACATAGTATAGATTTAGGCCATTCCAGCAAGTTTTTCACCTTGGAATATACTAACTATTATTCCCTTCTTTTACTTGGTCGCTACCACAGCTAAATTCCAGGCAAACCGCTTCATCAAAGGCAATTGTTTCAAAATGACATCTATCTTCTCTAAGCGACGGTATTCTGATTTTAGTCTTGCTTGTTCAATAATTATTTTCTTCCAGTAACGCTCTTTGTTTGGATCAACTTTCTCAATTAAATAGAAACGTAAGAATATCCAAAGGGTGAAGAGCCAAAATGTATCATAAGTTGTTTTGGAGAACTGAGTTCTGACAAAATTAACGATATTAATGTCAAGAGGAGTTTCGTCTTCAGTTCGTACCTTGGTTGCAATTCGCCGATACACGTTAATAACTGGGTTATGCTTCAAGGG
Organism: Chroococcidiopsidaceae cyanobacterium CP_BM_ER_R8_30; assembly: GCA_019244235.1. Classification (GTDB taxonomy): domain Bacteria; phylum Cyanobacteriota; class Cyanobacteriia; order Cyanobacteriales; family Chroococcidiopsidaceae; genus JAFAVL01. The sequence goes on along the minus strand of JAFASY010000283.1, from coordinate 10,400 downwards.
GTCCCAGAAACAGGCTTTTCCACCTGGCTTGAGTATGCGATACATTTCCCGGATGGCGGTTTTAGGCTCTGGTAAGTGGTGCAGCAGATTTGAGGCGTAAACGAAATCGAAGCTATTGTCAGGGCAATCGAGAGCCATTGCATTCATTGTCCGCCCCTCAATCTGGACGCCGTTGGCTGCTGCTAGTTGGAGAGCCACTTCTACCATGCCGGGAGAGTAGTCTGATGCAACACATCGCGCCCCTCTTTTGGCAAAGTAGACGCTGTTTTCTCCTGCACCGCATCCTAGATCTAAGAGTCGCTTGCCTTTGAAATCACCCATATGTCTGAGGATGAACCGATTTTCTGGGGCTGTACAGGCTTCAAAGTAGTCCTGAACTTTGATTCCTTCTACATCAATGGTAGATGCCCACTGGTCGTGGAATCTTTTCTCTTTGTCAAAAATGTCATCTTGCATGCTATTGATGGATTTTGTGGGGCGTAGAGGAATTCCCCTGCGTTTCCTTTATCTCAAGAAGATTTGAACCGCGGAGGCGCGGAGGACGCAGAGGGGGAAGATATAATATAGAAGAGAGAGGTGGGTTGTGCTGCTACTTGCTTACTCCTTCTGCAATCACTTGCTCTCGTGGTCCTTCGCTCGCTGGCAATGCAGCATACAGGCGGTTAAGGGCGTTGATGTAGGCTTGGGCTGAGGCAACGATGATGTCTGTGTTAGCTGCGTGCCCAGAAAAGACTCGCTCTTGATACCGTAGGCGGATAGTGACTTCTCCAAGGGCATCGATTCCCGCTGTTACAGATTGGACGGAGAATTCAATGAGTTGGTTTGGCACATTGACTACCCGATTAATTGCTTTGTATACCGCGTCTACTGGTCCTGTGCCGATTGCGGCATCAGTTAACTCTTCACCGCTTGGGGTGCGGAGGGTGACGGTGGCGGTAGGACGGGCACCACTGCCACAGGAAACTTGTACTAACTCTAGGCGAAATAGCTCTGGGGCTTGCTGGATTTCGTCGTTGGCGATCGCTTCTAAGTCCCAATCCGAAATCTCTTTCTTTTTATCTGCCTGGTCTTTAAACTTGAGAAATGCTTTATTCAACTCGGTTTCTGATAGTTCAAAGCCCAATTCTTTCAGCCTAGTCCGAAAGGCATTGCGACCAGAGTGTTTGCCAAGAACAATCTGATTATCTGTTAACCCGATTGACTGAGCATCCATAATCTCATATGTCAGCTTGTTCTTAAGAATGCCATCTTGATGAATGCCAGACTCATGGGCAAAAGCGTTCGCCCCTACTATTGCCTTATTTGGCTGTACTAGCATCCCTGTTAAGTTGGAAACCAACCGGGAAGTTTTATAAATTTGGCGGGTGTCAATTTTAGTCAGGGGTTCCTCAGAATCAACTGGACGCCCCAGATAAGGATTGAAGTATTGTCTGCGTACATGTAGAGCCATGACAAGTTCTTCAAGCGCTGCGTTACCTGCCCGCTCTCCAATCCCATTAATGGTACATTCCAGTTGTCGGGCTCCATGTTTGACGGCTTCTAAAAAGTTAGCTACAGCTAAGCCCAAATCGTTATGACCGTGAACCGAAATTACGCAGGAGTTGATATTGGGGACGTTGGCTTTAATGCCTTGAATCAGCGCCCCAAATTCGCTAGGAGTCGTGTAACCGACTGTGTCGGGAATATTGATTGTTGTAGCCCCAGCAGCGATTGCTCGCTCTAAGACTTGGTATAGGTACTCCGGATCAGTGCGAGCAGCATCCATGGGAGAAAATTCTACATCCTCTATGAAAGATTTGGCATAGGCAACCATTTCTTCTGCGATCGCTAGCACCTCAGCTCTTGTTTTCTTGAGCTGGTATTCCAGATGAATGTCTGAAGTCGAAATAAATGTGTGAATCCTAGCATGAGCAGCTGGTTTTATCGCTCTCGCTGCTGCTTGAATATCTTCTCGGATTGCTCTTGCCAAGCTACAGATTGTGGGACCATCCTCTGTGCCCACTGTTTGCGCAATTCTCTCTACTGCCTCAAAATCTCCTGGGCTAGCGAAAGCAAACCCTGCTTCAATTACATCCACACCTAAACGCGCCAGTTGCCGTGCAATCAGCAGTTTTTCGTCCACATTTAATGTAGCTCCAGGGCACTGCTCTCCATCGCGTAAAGTCGTATCCAGAATAATGATTCGATCTTTTGATTGAGTCTCCATACATCTAAATCCAGATTTTTGCTTGTTTTGACAACTTTTCTTTGATTTTACTAGGACGTACTAATAGTCCACTTTTTCAATGTGTTCGCGAATATCATTTAAATCAATGTATCTATCAGTCGCATTTCGTAACTCGCGAGCAATCATCCCTTCTGTAGATACTACTGTAATATGAGTATTTTTTGAGCGTAATAATTCGATTGCTCGCTCAAAATCGCCATCGCCACTAAATAAAACAACCCGGTCGTATTGTTCTACTGTATTAAACATGTCTACCACAATTTCAATATCTAAATTTGCCTTTTGCGAGTAGCGACCAGAAGTATCATCATAATATTCTTTTAGAATCTTGTATCGAACTGTATATCCTAGACTAATCAGTGCATCTCGAAATCCTCGCTGATCCTGGGGATCTTTTAATCCGGTGTACCAGAAAGCATTAATTAGTACAGTATCTAGCTGTTCTTTTTTAAAATATTCCAAAACTCGCCTAGGATCGAAAAACCAGCCATTTTTTTGTTGAGCATAGAACATATTGTTTCCGTCTACAAAAATAGACAGACGGTTCATTAAGAAAGGCATAGAAACTTAGACCTAAAATTTGAGTAAAGATATAAGTCGAATCACTGATTATAGCAATAATAATGACCGCACTATTTTGCTAAACTTGGCATAATATGTCAGTCTAGTAAGATTTTTAAAGAATTCTCCTTATTCTATGAAACTATATAGTCGTCAATAAAACTATCCTTAAATAGTAGCTCTTGAGCGGGATAGCACTGGAATACAAGCCCGATGATTCAAATCTAACAATAAAATAGACAGATTGACCAAGAACGGGGTGTGGGCACTTGACCCCTTTACGGTTACGTATAGGAACACCAATCACTCCAGCTACCAGCATATAGCTTGCCAGTGTAAATTCCAGCCATTTCCAAAGATAGTAGATTGACGCAGGCGGTGACTCCGGAACCGCAGTAAACCAAAATCTCTTCTGCTGGCTGCAGTTCTTCCCATCGTCGGCGTTGCTCAGTTTCAGCTAGCAAATATCCTTGTGCATTAGAGACTTCTTGCCAAGGGTAGTTAACAGCACCAGGAATGTGACCAGCAACTGGATCAATTGGTTCTCGTTCACCTCGGTAGCGATCGCTCTCTCGGGAATCAACGAGCGCTACTCCCGGCAGATCTTTGCGAGTTTTCACTGCCTCAATGTCTACAATCCATGACTGTTGAGGTTGTGGCACAAACAGAGTTTCCTTGTGTGACGTTTCAACAGCATCTGTAGTCGGATACCCTGCCTGTAGCCAAGCCGCAAAGCCACCATTGAGTACAGCGACTCTGTCATGTCCTAGATAGCGCAGTAGCCACCATAAACGAGCAGCAAAGGCAAAGCGTGAATCGTCGTAAGCAACAACTAATGTCTGGGAATCCACATCACTAGCGGATAGTTTGTCAGCCAACTGGGCTGGGTTCGGTAAGGGGTGACGTCCGCCATGCTTGCCAACTGGGCTGGAAAGATCCTGGTTCAAATCCAGGTAAAAAGCTTTGGGAATGTGCTGAAGTAAATACTGCTGTTGCCCTAAATCGGGATTTGCCAGAGAAAAGCGACAGTCCGCGATTGCCACTTGTGGGTCATTAAGGTGTTCATATAACCACTTAGGGGAGACGTAGGGGGATTGGGTCATGGGGAGTAAGAGAGCTATTCTTGAGCTGGGGGAGTGGGAGGAGTTTGATTTGAGTATTATCGTACTAATTATCAGTGATGTTGAGATTGCTAACTCTGGTTGGAGTTAATGAAAGACTTTGAAGATTTTGTGCCGCAATTGACAGATGATGGTTCGTTCACCTTTTTTTCGGCTGATTATGGTGAATTATTTCATAGCAGTCGTGGGGCCCGTGAGGAGGCGCTGTTGAAGTTTGTGCAGCCCGCTCTTCTGGCTCAAGTAGCAAAGAAACCTAGTTTGAGGATATTGGATATCTGTTATGGTCTTGGTTACAATACGGCGGCTGCTCTGACAACTATTTGGGCAATCAACCCTAACTGCTGGGTAGAAGTGGTTGGTTTAGAGTTGAACCCAGCTGTGCCACAAGCTGCGATCACTCATCAATTCTTGAGCTGGGCGGGTGAATCTACCCCAATTTTTAGCAAGCTGGCAATGGAACACCAAGCTTGGACAGATCGCCTTAAGGCGACTTTACTTATTGGTGATGCGAGGGTAACAATTGGGCTAGTACAACAATCTGGCTTCCTAGCAGACGCAGTTTTTTTAGATCCGTTTTCACCTCCTCACTGTCCCCAACTATGGACGATGGAATTTCTGGAACGGGTTTCTCTGTGTTTATGCTGGGATGGGAGGATAGCGACTTATTCCTCTGCCGCCGCCGTCAGGACAGCACTGTTAGCAACTGGGTTACAGATTGGCTCGACGCCACCAGTAGGGAGGCGATCGCCTGGTACAGTGGCAAGTTGGGTGACTTATGACTTGCCAGCCCTATCACAACAAGAACAAGAGCATTTACACACCCGTGCTGCCATTCCTTACCGCGACCCCTACCTATGTGATTCCGCTACTGTCATATTGCAACGGCGACAGGAAGAGCAACGTGCTAGTCAACTGGAACCAGCCTCGCACTGGAGAAAGCGTTATTATTCGCCATTGAACAATTGAAGTTGCGCCTTTATCCTTTATCCTTTTAGCTGATAGCTGATACGCGAAAAGCGGAATATGGTAGCAATAGCAATTCTAGCGGCAGGACGCGGGACGCGGATGAAATCGACGCTGCCCAAGGTTTTACATTCGTTAGGGGGGCGCTCGTTAGTTGAACGAGTGCTTTGGAGTCTAAAGTCGATTGCACCAACGCGATGTTTGATAGTTGTTGGTTATCAGGCTGAGCAAGTAAAAGCAGCACTCGCAAAGGCAGACACCGCCACATTACCAGCATTAGAGTTTGTTGAACAGACTGAACAGCTGGGAACAGGTCATGCTGTTCAGCAATTGCTCCCTTACCTCAAAAGCTTTACAGGAGATCTGCTGGTATTAAATGGGGATGTTCCTCTGCTACGTCCTGAAACTATCCAACGTCTATTACAGCAGCACCAAGAGCATCAGAATGCCGCCACGCTCCTGACGGCCCAAATACCTAATCCCCAGGGATATGGACGGGTGTTCTGCGACAGTCAAGGTAAGATTACGCAAATTGTGGAAGACAGGGATTGCACCACTGCCCAAAAACAAAATTGCCGTATCAATGCTGGGGTTTATTGCTTCCGGTGGTCTGACTTGGTACAGGTGCTGCCCCATTTAGCAGCAAACAATGACCAGCAGGAATATTATTTGACAGATGTCGTAGGTCAGCTCTCATCAGCGATGGCTGTTGATGTCGACGACAATCGAGAAATCCTGGGTATTAATGACCGACAGCAACTAGCAGCGGCATATGAGATTTTGCAGCAGCGAGTGAAATTAGAGTGGATGGCGGCGGGAGTGACTCTGATTGACCCTAATAGCATCACGATTGATGATACGGTGCAGTTGCAACCAGATGTGATTATTGAACCGCAAACCCATTTACGGGGCAACACAGTAATTCAGTCAGGAAGCCGCATTGGACCAGGGAGTTTAATCGAAAATAGCCAGTTGGACCAGAATGTGACAGTGCTATATTCGGTAGTCAAAGACAGCATAGTCCAAGCCGGAGTGCAGATCGGTCCATATACACATCTACGCGGTCCACTTCAGATAGGTTCCGGCTGCCGCGTGGGGAATTTTGTGGAGCTGAAAAATAGCAAGCTGGGAGCCAGAACTAACGTTGCTCATTTATCTTACTTGGGCGATGCGACGCTGGGCGATCGCGTTAATATCGGAGCTGGTACTATCACCGCCAATTACGATGGTGTGAATAAACATTCTACTGAAATTGGTGATGGGACAAAAGTTGGTGCTAATAGTGCATTAGTAGCACCCGTGACACTAGGAGCCGATGTGACAGTGGCAGCGGGCTCTGTAGTGACAGAAGACGTACAAGATGATTGCTTGGTGATTGCCCGTGCCCGACAGGTGATTAAGCCAGGATGGCGGCTTCATCCCCCATCACCCAAACCCTGAACAATAGGCTCTTCAGACATTTCTAGAGTGTCACCTATCTGTTGACCGTCGTGATAAGCGGCGAGGAGGACTTCGCTGGTTTTGCCCCAGGCAATCGCGCCTGTGGCATCAATGGCGATCACACCGAAATCTCGTTGGTGTTCTTGAGCTTCGCTAAACGAGCGTTTCATCGCAACCAGTAGAGGGAGTCCATCGGTAACGCGGACGACGATTCGCCCTGCAAGACACTCATCAATGATGTCTTCTCCAATGCCTGTGCAGCTGACAGCAGCATGGGCAGTTGCATAGTTTCCGGCAGGCATCGCAGAGTCACTCACACGACCGATCCGCTCAAACCCTTTGCCGCCCGTTGAAGTTCCAGCTGCCAGTCGTCCTTGCTCATCTAATGCTACGACACCAATCGTGCCACGTCTGGCGTTGCTAGGCTCAACTAGCTCTTGTTCTGCTACCACTCCCGCCATTGTTTTGACAAAATTCTCCTGCCGCTCCTGAATCCACTCTTGCAACCGAAGGTCAGTCAAGGCATCGTAGCTAGGAATCTGGAGTTCTCGCAACAATTCAGCCGCCCCGTAATCAGATAACACTCGGTCAGGGGAATTTTGTAAAGTCTGAGCCAAATCAATCGGATGTTGTACCCGCGAGACATTAATCACGCCGCTGAAGCGCCTGCGATCCCCATCCATCAACGCCGCACTCATACGGATTTGACCGTCAGATTGCAGCACCGAACCAGTTCCGGCATTAAACCGAGGATCATCTTCCAAAAGTTCGCACCCCCGCACCACCGCATCCAAAGCGCTAGCTCCAGATAGGAGAAATGCATAAACCTCCTCAACAACTTTGAAGAGTGAATGGCGCACCACCTCGACTCCTCCTTTCCCTTTCAGCGAACTGCCAGCCCCTCCATGAATAATCAGCTTTGGCTGCACCCGTCCATCTAAAACCACTTAATACTTTCTCCTGTTAACGTTCTCAGCAATTAAAACCCTCTTGTCTCCCCACCACCCCATCTCCCCACCTCCCCGTGCCCTCTTCTCCGTCGGCAGCGTTCTGAACAGTACTTCACTTCATCCCAGCAATCTTCCCATTTTTTGCGCCAAGTGAAGGGGCGTTGGCATACTGGACAAATTTTTGTTGGCAGTTCAGATTTAGCACGAGCGCGTCCCATGGTGGTAAGTTGACAATACATTAATCTTCCCAATTCTAAAAACTTCTCGCTACAGGTGATGTTATGTGGGAGTCATTATCTGGAGTGCGGATTGTGCTAGTGGAGCCAGCTGGGCCGCTGAATGTGGGCGCGATCGCACGGGTGATGAAAAATTTTGGCTTGCAACATCTGGTGTTGGTGAATGCCCAGTGCGATCCGCTCTCAGAGGAAGCGAAGCTGATGGCAGTGCATGCAGTAGATGTGCTGGAAGCCGCTATGACAGTCGAGACGCTACCTGTTGCGTTGCAGGGGTGTCAACGGGCAATTGCCACAACAGCTCGCGATCGTACCTTAGCTGGTGTCATGGAGCATCCTCACATGGCACTACCCTGGTTGATTGCACCAGAGACAAATACTGCTCTCATTTTTGGTCCAGAATATCGAGGGCTGAGTAACGAGGAATTGAACTATGCCCAGCGTTTCGTCCGCATCCCCTCTAGTCATGTTTATCCATCGCTGAATCTAGCTCAAGCAGTAGCAATTTGCTGTTATGAACTCTCTTTAGCGGTGAATCTCCATAAGAAATCTGCAAATACTGAACTAACAGCATCAACAAGGGATATTGCTCCACTGGACATGCTAGAAGCATACTACCAGCAACTAGAATCTCTGTTGCTTCAGATTGGTTACCTTTATCCGCATACAGCAGCAAGCCGGATGGCAAAATTTCGACAACTATTCAATCGCACTCAACTAGAAACTGTGGAAGTGGCAATGCTGCGAGGGATTTTGACTCAGATAGAATGGGCACTTAAGAACACTGATTCGATGGAATAAACAGAAATTAATGCACATTACTGACCAAATACCGCCTAGTTGTCAGAAAATCAGATAAACTTCTGTAACTGAGTTGATTGTGCCGCAAGGAGTATCGGTGCCAGAGTCTGACGAGAAATATTTCTCAGCACGGCAAGAAGGTCGGCGAGTTTCCCAGCGTCGCCCCCAGCCAAAACCGAGAAGTCAGGAGCCAGCTAAGCTCCAGCCTTTAAGTGAACGCTTAAATCACCAAGAAGCCGATTCTGAAACTGTAATGGCATTGCGGAGTAAACCCATAGTAGGGACGACTAGTGGCAAACACCGTTCAGGACGTTCTAGGAAGCCAGGAGCCACAGCAGAGGCAAACAGTCGGAAAAATTTGATTCAGCCTGTACCTGCGTTTAAAGAGCCAAAGAGAGTTGCTAAGTCAATGAACAAGGGACCGAGGGAGCCTTTGAGAGCAACGCCAAGGACTTCCTCAAAGTTAAATCGCTCTGTGCCACCTGCATATAGAAATCATGGGCAGATAACTCTGCTTACGCCAGTCGTGTATGGTCTACGACTGCTGATCTTGGGAGTTGGTATTGGTGTGATTGCAGGGACACTACTATCTATTTTCGATCCTGCCAGCCGCCTCGTGTCTGATTCTGTCACTGCTCCTGTTCAAAACCTGCGACCTAAACAAGTCAACTCAGTGATAGCTCCCGCATCTGGCTTAAAGCTTAGTCAAGAAGTTAAGCCATTGAAAACTGCTCTGATGCAGTTGGCGGCTAAAAATGTGGGGTTAGTGCCTGGAGTTTTTTTTGTTGATCTCGATACTGGCGCTTATGTAGAGGTAAATGGCTCCGCAACCTTTTCTGCCGCCAGCATGATTAAGTTTCCCATTGCCGTTGCCTTTTTCCAAGATGTAGATGCTGGGAAAATTCGCTTGGACGAAATGCTAAGCGTAGAGCCTAAACTCATTGGTGGAGGCTCTGGGGAGATGCAGTACAAGCCCCCTGGGACAAAGTTCACCACTTTGGACACTTTAACTAAGATGATTACGATCAGCGACAATACGGCAACTAATATGCTGATTGCGCGGATGGGAGGGGCTGCTGCTCTAAATCAGCGCTTCCAGAGTTGGGGACTAACGGCTACTCAGATTCGTAACTGGTTGCCAGATTTATCAGGAACCAACACGACAAGTCCAAGAGATTTAGCAAATTTGATGGCTTCGGTGAATAAAGGGGAATTGATATCGCTGAGATCTCGCGATCGCTTGCTAGATATTATGCGGCACACAACAATTAATACATTACTCCCACCTGGTTTAGGACCAGGAGCGACCATTGCCCACAAAACAGGTGACATTGGCACACTTGTAGGAGACGTAGGTTTGGTTGATATGCCCAGCGGCAAGCGCTACATTGCTGTCGCAGTTGTTAAGCGTTCTCACAACGATAGTCGCGCTCAAGAGTTAATTCGCCAAATCTCCCGTGCCGTTTACCAACAATTTAGCCAACCTACAGTTGCCGCTAAAACAGGAAAATAAGCTTTAGTCTCCGTACCCTCTGTGTTCTCCGTGCACGCTAGTCGCCTGCGGAGGAGCCAGTTTCACGAATGCGCTACGCATGCGCGTAGCGCGTAGCAGGGTAACAGGAGCGTAGAAAACTGGCGTCGGAAACCCTCGCGCATAGCGCTAGCTCCTCTGGGGTTCAAACATCTCCAATATCGTCCAAACTTGCTGCAACAAAGGCTCTAGCCCAGCGTGAGTCACAGCAGAGATGGGGAAAACAGGAGCCTGGCTCACTTGATTCAACTGAGTTACTAAGACTGAAATCTGGGACTTGTCTAGATCAACGGCATCAATCTTATTGAGTGCCAGGATTTGGGGGCGTTCTGCTAAACCTCTCCCATAGGCTTGCAATTCCTGCTGAATTGTTTTGTAATTGCCTATTGGGTCATCACTATTCGCATCAATCAGGTGCAGAAGGACTCGCGTCCGCTCGATGTGGCGTAAGAATTCATGACCTAGCCCTGCGCCTTGGTGAGCGCCAGCAATCAATCCTGGGATGTCGGCAAAAACGGTGCCGTCGCCAGTCGGTTTACGCACTACACCTAAATTTGGCACCAAGGTTGTGAA
>JAFASY010000031.1 GCA_019244235.1 Chroococcidiopsidaceae cyanobacterium CP_BM_ER_R8_30 | reverse complement strand
CACTCAGCAGATTGAATGTACCCGCCCACCCATTTCGTCTAGTCGGAACCAGGGTTGGGAAAACATTCTGGTCGAGCAATTTCAACACCCATCGGGGGAGGGGAGGACTTATTACAGCGATGAACACACAATTTGTCTGTCGCTTGCCTCCCGCCCCGTTCGCTTTCTAGAAATTAAGGGAGGCAAAACTCACACGAGTCTGTACGGAAAAGGCGACATTTCCGTTACCCCTGCCGAGATGCCGTTTTTTGCTCGTTGGGATGGAGATGACCACTACTTGCAGATTCGCATCGCGTCTCGGTTTATCCAGCAAGTAGCTAGAGAAGCGCTCTCCATGAATCCCGACCAGCTTGAATTAGTGCCCGAATTTCGCACTCGCAATCCTCATATTGAGTCAATTGGAATGCTGCTACTGGCTGAACTCAAGCAGGAAAATTTAGGTAGCAAACTTTACATTGAATCCCTAGCAAATGTATTCGTAGTGCATTTACTCCGACAATACGCGGCTGCCAAACCAGAGCCGCTAATGTATGAGGGTGGATTACCTCAGCACCAACTACTGCAAGTGTTGGACTACATCAACGACCATTTGGATCAAGACATCAAGCTAGCAGATTTAGCAGCCTTGTTGGACATGAGTCAATTTCATTTCAGCCATCTATTTAAGCAGGCGATCGGAATATCCCCTTACCAATATCTGCTTCAGCAACGCATCGAACGGGCAAAACAGTTGTTGAAGCAAACCGATCAATCTATTATGGACATTGCATTTTTGTGTGGGTTCAACAGTCACAGCCATTTAAGTAAACAGTTTCGGCAACTGACAGGCATGACACCGAGAACGTATAGAGCAAATTGAGGACCTTCTATCTTATGAAAACACGCCGCCAGTGGCTTTCTTCCGTACTCCTTACTGCCTGCGGCACCATCCTCGCACGCCACACAGCTTTCGCCCAACCTGTCCGAGGCAGTTCACTTCAAGATCAGCTTGCTCAGATAGAGGCGGAAAGCGGTGGGAGACTCGGTCTAGCAATGCTCGACAGCGTCACCGGCATGAAGGAAAGCTATAAAGCCGACGAGCGGTTTCCCATGTGCAGCACCTCCAAGGTGCTAGCCGTCGGCGCGGTTCTCAAGCGCGTTGACCAACGCCAGGAACAGCTCGATCGCCGCATTCCCATCGAAAAAGCTGACATTCTCAAATATGCTCCCGTCACCAAGGAACATGTCGGCGCGAGCGGCATGACGATTGCCGAACTCTGTGCCGCAGCCATCACGCTCAGTGACAACACCGCCGCCAATTTACTGATCGCCACGCTCGGTGGTCCTTCTGGCGTCACTTCCTTTGCTAGGGCAATCGGCGATCCGATTACGCGCCTCGATCGCACTGAACCAACACTCAACGAAGCCCTCCCTAGCGATCCCCGTGACACGACCTCGCCGCGAGCAATGGCGCACAACCTTCAGAAACTAGTGTTCGGCACAGTTCTTCCTAACTCGTCACGTGCGCTGCTCAAAGATTGGCTGGTAAATTGCAAGACGGGCGACAAGAAGATCCGCGCTGGCCTTCCGCCGGACTGCACGGTTGGTGATAAAACTGGTTCGGGCGAACACAACACAGCGAACGACATCGCGATTATATGGCCGCCAGATCGATCGCCTTTCCTACTCGCCATTTATCTCACCGGCTCACAGCTAAACTCCGCCGATGAGCGATCCTCCATCATCGCGAAGGCCACGCGGGTCTGTTGGGTTTCCCTCACACAGTAGACACACGGACTGCTTGACATAGCCGAGAAGCAAATTCTGGTCTAATAGTCCATGCAGCGTATTCTAACTTTTAAGACCAAAATTTGCTGTAAGTGACAATTTGTGAAGAATTTCCCAAAAAATCAAAGCCTTGCGTAAAGCACAAGACGTAATGCTGAGAAATAGTTAGTAACTAGTAAAGCTATAGCTTTCGTAGTTTGCAGACACGTACTGGAAGCTCACCAGGCTTTCAGCATTCCAGTGAGGAGGTAGTGATGAGGAGTCAGCAACTTGTATGGGTCAAGAGTAACGCTGAGTGACTCAGCAACTCTTTAACCGCCGTGACAAGATTCCGTCACGCCCAGACGTACTGTGGCAAATTGAGCGTGGTGTAGTCCGCAGCTTGACTTATAACGAAGAAGGCACAACAATCACTCTGGGATACTGGGGACCAGGGGATGTTATGGGACAGCCACTCTCACGAGTCCAGCCTTACGAAATTCATTGCTTAACCATTGTCGAGCTCAGTCCACTCCCTTCAGCTTTTTGGTCCCAATCGGTAGATGTATTAATTCGGTATATGCAACAAACAGAACAATTTCTTAGTATTGTTCACCGAAATCCCACATCGTTACGGCTGTGGCAATTCCTCGTTTGGCTAGGCGACAGATTTGGTCGTGATATTGATCAAGGGCGGCTAATTGAATTGCCCTTGACCCATCAGGAAATTGCTGAAGCAATAAACATGACGCGAGTGACTGTCACCCGACTGATCCAGCAATATAAGTCGGAAGGAAAGCTCTTGTATCATAAGCGGCAGCTCATTATTTGTGAAAACACTCGGCGGGGTCGGTAAATTGCCTAGACGGCGAAGTCATTGAGCTTTCTGATCGAGTTGAACCGCTCGTTCTATGGCAGCTTTCTCTCTAGCTCTACGAGCATAAGGTTGTAATTGCGCAGAATTCCAGCCACTGATAATACTCAAATCCTCTAGACTGATCCCTCTCATTAACATTTCTACACACCACGTTTGCCGCGCTTGACCAAGCACTGGCGGTTGACCAATCGGTGTTAATAACCCTACCATTAAGATCTGCCAACGCGAGTGTAACTCTGCTACTGATAAAGGTTGACCAGCATCATTAAGTAATAATGCTGATTGGCTATCTCTGCGGCTTTTTAACCACTGACTCAAGGGATTGCGAGTATGGGAACCATAGCGCTTGCCTAGAATCCAGTGGTTGAGTGGTACTTGTCGTACTGCACCTTGAGCTAAAGAGCCGCCTCTGCCAGAACGTTGTGTGACTTGCAATAGGTGCTGATGAACATCACTCAGAAAGTGCGATCGCTCTAAAGCCACGATTTCTTCTGGAAAAAGGCCAGCTCCAAACAAAATGTAGACCATGGCATAATCGCGTAGCCCCTGTTTCTTAGCTCGTTGCAGAATCGAGTGGACTAAGTTTGCTGGCAAATCAGCTACCTGTTCCATGACTGGCAAGCTGGTAGAACTTGCTGGGTCTATTGGCAGTGGTGCTTCAGATCCTGGCAAAAACAAGGTGACTAAACTCTCTAAAAAATCAGCTCTGTCTTTCCAAAGTTCATGAAACTCGCTGGTAAACTCGATCACGGCATATCCCAACAACAAGCAGTTGAGTAAACTTGCCAATTTTTCTGCTGGTAGAGGAGTGTGCAACCGTCTCTCCTGAATCACGCTTGCCAAATACTGGGCAACATAGCAATTAGCTTGAGTTAACCCCCGTCCCAGTGCCTGACGAGTTTCTAACGGATATTGACCTGCCTCACCGACTACAGAGCGCACGAACTCCGGAACCCTTTCTAGAGCCTGTAAACGACCACTGGCATAGTCTTTGAGAGCTTGGTCAAAGCTGCTAGTTTGATGAAGTGGCTCCACTAATGATTCACCTAAATAGGTAAACAATGCAGAATCTTCAATCACTGCTAGGAGCAATCCATGTTTGTTTCCAAACTGCCGGAATAGCGTTACTTCGTTGACTTGTGCTAATTCAGCAATCTGTCGGGTTGTAGTTTCTGTAACACCTTGAGCCGCGAATAATTCAAGCGCTGCATGAATTATTCGCTGTCGAGTGGAAGTTCGTGGAGAAGACATCATAGAAATGAAAGTACTGCTTGCATGATACTCAATATACTGATAAACTTTAAAATGTAAGTAACGCTTGCATCCTCTAACTCTACTGTAACTGCATATAGATGTTATGGAGACGGCAAATCGAAGGAAAAATTATGACTGGAAACTCAACTGTCTCTAAGAGTGAGCCATCCTTGGTACTAAGTTGGACTAACGTAGCATTTTTCGGTACGATTCACGTTCTAGCTATGTTAGCTCCCTGGTTTTTTTCTTGGTCGGCTTTGGCAGTAACAATATTTCTCCACTGGTTGTTGGGCAGTATTGGCATTTGCTTAGGTTATCATCGGCTTCTAAGCCACCGGAGTTTCCAAGTCCCCAAGTGGCTTGAGTACGCGATCGCCACTCTGGGAGTACTGGCTTTACAAGGAGGACCGATCTTTTGGGTCGCAGGACATCGGCTCCATCACGCTCATACAGAGGATGAAAACCAAGATCCATACTCTTCCCGGCGTGGTTTTTGGTGGAGCCATATGCTTTGGATTCTTTACCCGCGTCCAGAGTTTTTTGCAGAAAGCAAATATGCCAGATTTGCCCCCGATCTCGCCCGTATCCCATTTTATTGCTGGATGGAGCGCTACCATCTGCTGTTGCAGGTTCCGCTTGGGCTCCTACTATATGGCTTAGGAGGATGGTCCTTTGTTATCTGGGGCGTGTTTGTCAGAATGGTTTTGCTTTGGCACAGCACTTGGTTAATTAACTCTGCCACTCACCTGTGGGGTTATCGTACTGTCGAGGTAGAGGATAACTCTCGCAACCTCTGGTGGGCAGCACTCTTAACTTATGGAGAAGGCTGGCACAACAACCATCATGCCTACCCTCATGTAGCAAAGGCAGGCTGGCGTTGGTGGGAAGTCGATATGACTTGGTGGGCAATTCAAGCTCTAAAGATGCTGGGCTTGGCAAGAAAGGTAGTCATGCCTCCTAAATAGAGCTGTATGAACTAGCACTGAACTCAGATTACTTGCTGGGAGCTGAAATAGATCGTGAAGAATCAATTCTTGCAATGCAAGAATTGATTTATAGCAAGAGCTTTTCTCTTTAATATCCCTTACACGGTCCTCTATAAAATATGTACCAAACCAAAGAGTCCTTCCCATGCTTGCCCGTCTGAAGTTAGCTGTCAAATATTGAACCTCTCGTGAATTCTATTCACGAGATTCCTGCTTCAACGATCTCAGCCTGGATGTCTCCAGGTCTTACAAGTTCAAGGGCAGGCGTTTGAAACCTCCGGCGCACCGACGGCGGTTAACAACCTCAATCCCTCGTTGAGTATGTTGACTGCTGCATTAGCATCCCTCAAATGGCGAGTATTACAAGCAGGACAGTCCCATTCTCTGATACTTAAATCCTTAATTTCTAGGTTGACATACCCACAGCAACTACAGGTTTGAGATGAGGGATAGAATCTACTAACTTTCTGCACAATCCTATCATGCCAGAGAGCTTTATATTCCAACATAGCAACAAACATTGACCAGCCACAATCCATAATGCTTTTAGCAAGTTTGCGGTTCCTTGACATGTTCTTAACAGCTAAGTTCTCAAGACAAATGATGGCATTTTCTCGGATTATGCGAGTCGAGAGCTTTTGCAGAAAGTCTTGTCTTTGATTGGCTATTCGTTCATGGACACGAGCTAACTTGGTTTTCGCTTTAACTCGGTTTGAACTGTCTTTCTGAGAACGGGCAAGTCTCTTATTGGCTCTACGTAGTTTTCTTTGTTGAGTTCTATAGTACTTTGGGTTAGCCACAACCTCGTTATTACTAGTAACAAGGTAGCTTTTGACCCCAAGATCCACACCGACACTTTTTGTTGTATACGGATGTACAATGATCTCTGTCTCGCACAGAATACTAGCAATATATTTGCCAGTTGTTGTCCGAGTCACAGTCACGTTAACGATATCTCCAGTAATCTCCTGAGACTTGTGAAACCTTACCCATCCTAGCTTTGGCAGTTTTAGATAGTTCTCTCTTAATTGAATGTTGCCATTAGTTAGGTTTGTCTTGTACGACTGCTTAAAACCATACTTCTTTTTAAACTTAGGAAAACCAAAACGTCTTTTAGCTTTAGGTTTTTTCAAGTCAGCAAAGAAATTCTTGTAAGCAGTCTCCAGATTCTTGAGTGCATTCTGTAAGGCAAACTTATCTACCTCACGTAGCCATTCTATTTCTTTCTTGAGTTGAGTTAGAGCTTGACTACAACCTCCGTAATTAAGTGTTTTCTTCTCTGTGGAATACAACTCTTTCCTTAACGCTAAAAAGCGATTGTACACAAACCTAGCACAACCAATAGTCTTATTGATTAAGACTTCCTGGTTGTGGTTTGGTTGCAATGTGACCTTGAATGCTTTTTGCACTTTTTTGCTATGCTCTGTTAGAAATTATTATACCACGCGGACGGCTTACCCATGCCTAGAAGACACGGGTGTGCGCCGCCCGATCATCAAAAATTTTTGTTCTCAGTACCAGCCTTGTACAGATAGCAGAAGAGGACCCATTTACTAACATGCTGACTTAACATTAACTCTATTGCTGGGTTAAGTTGAGCTTTTGTAAATCCTTTTACACTATCTAAACTTGCACCACTAAAGTCTACTCCTTCCAAATCGGCATCGATGAACAACGTCTGTTCTAGACGGGCATATTTAAAGCACGCTTTTCTTAGATTGCTATCATTAAAGCTAGTTTTCTTCAAGTTAGCAGAATAAAAGCTTGCCTGTTTCAAGTAGGCATCATTGAGCCATACTCCCTCTAAATTGGCTTCTGTAAATTTCACTTTTTCCATGTAAGCATAGGCAAATCTTGCATCTTTAAGATGAGCACGGCAGAATTGCGCCCTATCTAAATGGGAATATTGAAAATCAGCTTCCTCTAGATGAGCATCGTAAAATAATGTGTCTTCAAGATGAGAATGAAGACATTTTACTTTCTGCAAATAGGCATTGCAAAGGTTGGCATTTTGTAGATTAGCGGAATAGAGTTCTGCACCACTCAGCCTGGCATCACAGAAATTCACGCCTTCTAGATGGGCACCTCTAAGGTTTACTTCCTCAAGATTAGCTTTGATAAATAATGCTCCCTCTAAATGAGCCCTTCTAAGATCTGCTCCTTGAATATTTACCCCACACAAATCAAGGGACTGCTCTTCCAGATGCCTATACTCTTGTGAACACCGAAGACGTCCAATCACAGTTAGAACGGCTTGGATATCAGTATCAGGCTTAGGTGGTTCCTTCAGCTGTTCAAATTGTGAGAATACCTGGTAAAGAAGGGGCTTAGGCTCTCCTTTGCTGGAAGAGGCATTTTCGCGAAGGAAGGATGTTAAGACTTCCATAACTGTCCAGTGGTAGTCATTTCGAGAATCTCTTGCAATTTTCTCCAGTGTATAAATGCCTCCTAGACGAACTGTCATCTTCTCATGACTCAGTTGTTCAACTGCTTTAGAGAAACGCTCTGTAAGTAAACGAGATTCAGCAATCTTTACATTATCCTGTGCGGTCTTTGCATTATCTTGTGCAATCTTTGTATTTTTGGTTGCCGTGTAAAAGTTTAGAAAAACTCCAACACCTACAGCAATTGTCGCAAAAGTCTTAATAATTTCCAAGTTATCGGGATTACTGAACCATAGCCAAAACCCTAACGAAGTTAGCTGATGCCAGATTTGTAGCATTTTCATTAGTATATAAATACACACATAGCCAATTTTAAATAAATTTATTTAATTCCAGTTACATCTTGCAATTATACGCATCACCTCTGATCATAAAGAAGTTGAGTCTGACCTAACATCATAGGTTTTAGAGTCAGAGCTGGCAGCGTTGAGAATAGCATTAAGTTGTACCAGTAGCGTGTATTAATACTAATAGATACAGGGCTTTTATCCAAGTTTTCCGTATAGACCAGAACTTTAGCTGATTAATGTGAAATGTATGACGACACAAGAAAGACCGTTAGAGGTGTTGCTATGCTGTCAGACTCGCCCAGTCTCAAGAACCTATATGAGCAGGACTATAACCAGTGGATACAGGAGATAGTACGACTACTCAAGGAGCAAAAGTTCGAGGAGCTGGATCTGCCGAATTTGATTGATGAGGTGGAGGAGTTGAGTGGGAGCCAACGACGGGAACTGAAGAATCGACTACGAGTGTTGTTGATGCACCTGCTGAAATGGGAGTACCAGTCTCAGAAAAGGCCTGAAAGCTCAATTGGAACGATTGTTGAGCAACGGCGTCAGATAGAGTCGATTTTGGAAGCTAGCCCTAGCTTGATGCCGTACCTGATAGAAATATTTGGGTAAAGCCAGGTTTATGCCAAAGCTCGGAAGGATGCAGCGCAGGAAACAAAGCTGCCGCTAGAGACATTTCCATCTGAATGTTCTTGGTCGATTAAGCAAGTGTTGAATGAAGACTACCTACCGGAGCCAGAAGATTCGACGGAGGCGTTGTAGCTCGTGTCATGAATCTGCTGCTTTGTTTATAGCGAGGGCAAGGGCAGCGTTAATGGCATCCATTGCCGAGCTTTGCCTTATAGCATCGGCACTATCGAAGGGACCTGCCCAACTGAGCCCAAACTGATTAACCTGATTACGGTTTCGTAACCAAATTGAGTGAGCATTCTTGATGATAAATTCTCTGTAAGTCTGTCTATCAACAATCTGGTTAAGATAGGATAAGTTTCGCATGAAAATACCTTTAAACTGTGAACTATCAATTCCACAATTGAATGGTTCACACGGCTCTTGCAAAATTCCGTTAGGTGCTAGTTTATAGATGGCAGTGTTGGCTATTAACTGTGATTGAAGTAGCAAGGAGGTATCATTTGTGCTTTTGTATAAATCGACCAAACCACTCAGGATAACTCCTTGGTTGTAAGTCCATATCGTTCCTCCATTGTTCTGACAGGCACTGTTCAGGCCGTCATTGATCAGGTTGTTGCTGTTAATAAGTCCCACAGATTTAAACCATAGCCATTCCTGTTGCGCCCAATCGAGGTAGCTTCCGGTTCTCTGGTCATTGTACGTTCGTAGATGAAGCTTGGCTGCAACTGATAAAAATAACTCATTAGTAATGGCATCTTTATACTTGCGCTTTTTATGCCACCAAATGCCACCACCACAGGTTGAATCCCAACCTTTCTTCATATCCTCAAAAATGGTCTTTGCCATGTTAAGGTAGCGAATTTCTCCAGTTAAGTCATATGCTTTGATCCAGGCAAGCGCCCACCAGCCCTCGTCATCATAAAACCAAGGATTTAAAAACTTGCTATTTTGATGCTTTTCAAATGTCGTAAGGATAGTTGTAAAGTAAGTCTTTGTATGAGTCAACGCCAAGTAGTCAATGGTTGTTTCCAGTGCATTGGCTGAGTTCCACCTTTTTTTTACGCCCCAGAGTCCGGTTGAGTCATTGTAGAAGCTTTGAAGTGCCGCCATCCCAGCAGCAGCATCAGTAGGGCAAATTTCTTCTACACATGTAGCTTTTCTCTCTAAGTGCTGCTGAATAATTAGGACGATAATTAGACTGAAAAAAAAGGCTATGTTGACGACAGTGAATATTTTTTTAATAATCGACATTATCGGTATATCGTCATGGAGTTAGGCGAACGAGTCTCTGCTAATCAGCGCCATGCAGACAACTCCTTCCACTAGTCTCTCATAGAGACTAGTGTTAAAGTGTCTGTCGCGGCTCAAACTTTTCAATCCGACAGTAGCTTACCATATTACCTAGGGAGACAAATTCACAATACTCCCTCTATCCTCAGCCCCGCTCTTCTTTTGTGCTCAAATGGATAAAGTCGAACTAAGTAGAGACATTCAATGTAATATAGACCTGTAATTTCCTTTTACTCCCACTCCACTTCTATTTTATCCACAAATAATCGATAGCATTACTCGTTAGGAAAATTTGCTTAATCTGTCTGCAACACCGCAATTAATAAAGAGAGTCATGTCACGTAATAGCATAAAAAACTTTTTTGTTATACTCCCATTATTACTAGTAAATATCCAGCAGTTTCAGAAGCTAGAGTTAAGGGTTAAAACATTATTTAATAAAGATTTGATAACTGATAGTTTGCAGAATTCTAGCTTTAACACAACTAATAATAAATCTAGTCATACCAAACTGCCAGGAAAACGCTCTAGTAGTTACTACAAGGGTAAAAGAGGAGCTAGGCGAGGATTTCAATTAGGACCATTATTGATATTCGGAATATTAGCATTTATGATGGTAGTCATAACTATTACAGTCCTACTTATACGGATAATTTTTTAATGAAGTAGGTCAAGAGGTTACTATGTAAGACTATTTGTTTTTCCAAGACAGAAGAGATGCACGATTGGGTGATTGGGCTGTTTATTAATTGCTATGACTTTGACATATCTGTTTGAGAGTTAAACACCAGATCTAGAACATCACCTATTTGTTAATGCTCAACCTAGTGAGATTCCTCGTCATCGCGCTGTTCTGCTCTTTGAAGTTGCACTTTGCTATGTCTGCGACCATAGGCGAAGTAAATAACAAAGCCAATTAATAGCCACACAACTAGTCGTAGCCAGGTATCAGGGGGTAGAGCAACCATCTGTACCAGAGAGATGATTGCACCCAAAATCGGCACTAAAGGAACTAGAGGCGTTTTAAATGGGCGAGGCAGCTCTGGCCTAGTTCGACGTAAAACTGGCACCGCAGTACAAACGATAAAAAAAGCTAGTAAAGTGCCTATTGATACTAATTCTCCCAAGACACTAATGGGTAATATGCCAGCAAAAATCATCGCTGCTACTCCTGACACAATAGTTGTTGTAGCAGGCGTTCTAAATCGGGGGTGGATAGCTGCAAATTTCGGTGACAACAAGCCGTCTTTTGCCATGGTGTAAAAGATTCTAGGTTGCCCAAGCAACATCACCAAAACTACAGAAGTCAAGCCAGCGATCGCTCCGAGTTTAACGACTGGTCGCAACCAATGTAATGCAGAACCAGCTGCATCGACGCCTACACCAATTGGATCGGGAACACCTAACTTTTGATACGGCACAATCCCTGTTAGGACTAAAGCTACAGCAATGTAAAGTACAGTGGAAACCAATAGCGAACCAAGAATACCTATTGGCATATCCCTTTGGGGATCACGTGCTTCTTGTGCTGCTGTAGAAACTGCGTCAAAGCCAATGTAAGAGAAAAAGATGACGCCTGCACCCCTTAGGACACCGCTCCAGCCATAATGACCAAACTGTCCTGTATTTTCCGGAACGAATGGCGTTAAGTTCTGGGGATTGATATGAGCTAATCCAAAAAAGATAAATAGCAGAATCACGCAAATCTTAACGAACACAATGACATTGTTAAACCCTGCTGACTTGCGAATGCCAAAAACAAGCAGTGTGGTTATCAGTGCCACAATGAACATTGCTGGTAAATTCAGTGGTGCCGTAGACAGCCCTGGAGGAATCACGATTCCTAGATCTTTAAGAAAGCTAACAACATATCCAGACCACCCCACTGCAACTGTCGAAGCACCAAAAAGATATTCCAGGATAAGGTCCCAGCCAATAATCCATGCTACAAATTCTCCTAACGTGGCATAGGCATATGTATAGGCACTGCCTGCCATGGGAATCATTGCCGCAAACTCGGCATAGCACAATCCTGCAAAGCCGCAGCCAATACCCGATAGTACAAAGGAAAGAGCGATCGCTGGTCCGGCATACTGAGCTGCTGCCTGTCCCGTCAGCACGAAAATCCCAGCACCAATAATGGCTCCAACGCCTAGAGCCGTCAAATTTGCAGCGCCAAGTGTCCGATGCAGTCCTTTATGGTCATCAGTAGACGCTTCTTGGAGCAAACCATCCACCGATTTTCTTGCAAACAATCCAGTTGTCATAGCTTCTCCCCTCCCTATCTTGCGGGTAGTTCTATCGCAGAATGAGTCACGGGAAGCTAAGCAATGACATAGACACCCGCGTTCTTGAAAATACTACTTCTAATTTGAGGTCAGATACGACGTGAATCAAGCAGTTATGAGGTATAAAGCAATAAAATATTCTGTAACTTGCAGATAAAGTATGTTATGTTACAAACAAGTAACTTTAACCTTCCAACTACGAAAGATCTCCCAAAGGTTATAAGTTGGATAGAGCGAACTCTAGCCTGTAGAGGTTTAGCAGCTATTTTTCTGGACAATCCAAGGGCTTAAGTAGACAAAATGTCTAGGATAAATTGCTTGGAGATGAGTCAGTTAGGAACATAGTCGAACCTGTCCGGGTTGGGACCAGTGCGACCATCCTCGCCCTTATCAAGTGCGTTGATTGTGCTGATATCGGTGGGAGTGAGTTCAAAGTCAAACAGTTCAAAGTTCTCCTTGATGCGTGATGGTGTCACTGACTTCGGGAATACGATGTCTCCGCGTTGGATGTGCCACCGCAACACCACCTGTGCCGGAGTCTTGCCTACCTTGTGGGCAATCTGATTGATGGTAGAGTCGTTAAGCACCTTGCCCTGCGCAATCGGTGACCATGCCTCGGTAGCAATCTGATGTTCCTGACCGTACTGGCGCACCGCCTCATTGGTGAAGTAGGGGTGTACCTCGATCTGGTTGACTGCTGGAACTACCTCGGTCTCAGCAGATAGTCTCTCCAGGTGCTTGATCTGGAAGTTTGACACTCCGATTGAGCGGGCACGACCGTTACGATAGAACTCCTCCAGTGTCTTCCAGGTCGAGACAAAGTCACCGTTGTAGAGCGTGGGTAAAGGCCAGTGGATGAGGAACAGGTCCACGTAGTCGAAGCCGAGTTCGGAGAGAGTCGTATCGAACGCCTTACGGGCATCATCAGGCCGATGGTACCCGTTGTTGAGCTTGCTGGTGACAAAGATGTTGCTGCGTTCGATGCCAGAGGTGCGGATAGCCTCACCGACCTCCTTCTCGTTTCCGTACATCTCGGCAGTATCGATATGTCGGTAGCCGATCTCAAGCGCCTTGCTTACTGCTTTTACAGTATCCTGTGGCTTAATCTGAAAGACTCCGAATCCTAGCTGTGGGATAGTCTTTCCGTTATTGAGGGTGATGTTGGGAACTGCACTCATAGTCATTTAGCGTTGCTGGTGAAATCTAAGGAAACTGTGAAAATCTTCATCATTCTAGGTCGTGGCACCAGTTTAGTAGTACACCTATGGTGATAGTGTTCATTGGGGAGTTCTAGCCTTAGCACTCTCCTCAGTTTGGGTTGGGTAGAAAATGGGTTCAACCGAGATGTGGTGTGCTAGCACCAGGGTGGGTCAGAATAACCTTCTCTCTAAAAATTTGCTTTTTTCTAAAAAACGGTTACAATAGATACAGAAATTAAATCGTTCATCTCCTTATAAAGCTTACTCTTAACTTGGGAGACGGAAGTAAGGATTCGTCCTGAAGGAACGCGCTCATCAACCGCTAACACCTGGGAGACGAAAGTATGAAACCCGATACTCATCATCTATCTGTCCAAGAAAAGTTCCGTTATCTGATGACGGCTGACCACCAAGAACGCAAGCGTCGTGAGCAGTGTCTGCGGATGCGTGGTCTGCAGCAAATCGAGAGAGAATAACGTTGATGACTGTTAGGTTGGGACTTCCATGACTTCAAGTCGTGGAAGTCTCAATTTGCTTTTTTTTAGACGCACCATAAAGAAACCATCCATCTGATGCCGATGAGGCCAGACTTTAAGCCAACCTTCTGAAGTGGCAAAAACAGACGCAGTTGTATCAGGGTCTGGAGGATCGATCTGCCAATCTGATTGACGAGCTAGGAAGGCTTGAATCGCCCTCTCATTTTCGAGGGGATGTAGAGTGCAGGTGGCGTAAACAAGCACCCCTCCAGGTTTGACAAAGGTAGATGCTTGTAGTAAAAGTTCTCCTTGGAGAACAGCAAGTTCTCGAACAGATGTAGTTGTCTGTCGCCAACGAGCATCAGCATGGCGGTGCAAAGTTCCCAAGCCAGAGCAAGGCACATCTAGTAACACGCGGTCAGCAGAGTCCTCAAACTGGGTGAGGTTACGACTATCTCCAACGCAAAGCTGAATCGACTGCAAATGTAGCCGCTTAACATTTTCCTCCAGTTTGCGCAGTCGAGAGGCAGCGCGATCACAGGCCCAGACTATCCCTCGATCCCTCATCAATTCTGCGATATGCGTTGTTTTCCCTCCTGGTGCTGCACAAGCATCAACTATCACTTCGCCCGGTTGGGGGTTGAGTAGATGACTCACAAGCTGAGCGCTACTGTCTTGAACAGTCCACCACCCCTCGCTGAAACCAGGCAAATTTTGAATCGGGCCAGTACTGCCAATCAATCTCAAGGCTTGAGGCATCTGAGGAATGCGTCGGACTAGGACACCAGCAGTAACTAGCGCTGCTTCAACTTCCTCTATTCCTACCTGTAGGGGGTTAATTCGTAAATCAATTGCTGGTGGTTGGTTCATCCACTCACACAGTTGTTCTGTTTCCGCCATTCCTAACTGTTCTAGCCACACTTTCACCACCCAGTCAGGATAGCTGTGTAAAATGCCCAATCGCGCGACCGGATTTTCTGGCAATTTGAGAAGGTCAACCTTATCAGATGCTAAACGGATGTACTGCCGCAGCAAACCATTGACGAACCCAGCTAGTCCAGCTAACCCGTTTTCTTTAGCTAGTTGAACTGTGGTGTCAACGGCAGCAGAGCTGGGGATACGCTCTTGGTACCTGAGCTGGTACAGGCCCAGATGCAGAATTGTCCGCAGGTTGAGGGGCTGTTGGTGTGCTTTTTTCCTAGCTAGTTGATCGATTAGGGCATCTAGCGTTCGCTGCCTTCTAACACTTCCATAAACTAAGTCTGTCACTAACCGCTGATCTGCAACATTTAATTCGGCCTCACGCAAGACTTTGTCTATGGCGGCATCAGCATAAGCTCCCCGATGAACTGCTCGAAGGGCGATAAATGCATGGGAGCGAGAATTTTTCATGCATCTTGATCTAAATCTTGGCTCGTTCTCATACAAAAACTCATTTTCAGGATGATAAAAATATTAAATAATCTACTCATATTTTAATGACGACCCAGTCAGCCAAGGACGAATTTTCCGATCAGACATGTCAGACCTTGACCCCTCACGACTTGGGCTATCAGCTCAAACTTGTATCTCAACTAACCTATCGCGAGTTTCAAGGACGGCTTGAGCCGTTTGGACTGACACCTTTTCACTACCTAGTTCTGTGCTGCCTATGGCAGGAGGATGGTCTAGCGACTTCTGGTATTGCTGAAAAATTGAAGCAACTGGGGGCTACTCTAACTGGGGTACTAGATCGAATGGAGGAACGCGAGCTCGTCCGTCGGCAGCGCGATCCTGAAGACCGTCGGATTTGGCGAGTCTGGTTGACTGATGAGGGACAATATCTGAAAGAAGTTTTACCTCCAATTGCCTCAGCTTCTTTGGAAAAGTGTCTAACAGGTATTTCCGCTTGTGATCGCGATCGCTTGGCAAAGATCCTGGCTCAGATTGTCCTAAATCTTTCGTGACCGTTTCAATCTTCCCAAAATTGGATGAGTAAAACTAGTTCTGCGCCACCCTTCTACTGTCCGCTTCTTTCCATGATGCCACCGACAATATAGTTAGCATCAGCTGTACCAGCAGAAAGCGGTGGCAATACTCCCTGAGCAACCAAAGCTTGATAGATTAAGGCAGCTGCTTCCCCACGACTAATGACCTGATTGGGTGCAAGCACTTTCACATTTGGGTAATTAACGACCATGTGTGCTTGTGTGGCGGCTGCTATACCATTAGCAGCATAGTGAGGAATTGCCTTTGCATCTTTGTAATATCTATTCAAAACTATTGCGGGAGAACCAGTAAAAGATAAACCTAGTCCCTTAGCTAAAGCAACAATTGCTTGCGCTTTACTAATGTATTTAGTAGGATGAAATGAACCATCAGGATAACCAGTCATAAATCCTGCTGTGTAGGCATTTCTAATTGCAGGGGCAGCCCAGTAGTTAGCAGAAACATCGACAAAGCTACCTGTAGATGACAGAACTTGTTTTTGATTAGGAAAAGCTTTTTGGAGCATTGCCGCAAAATCAGCGCGGTTCACAACCCGAGCTGGTCTAAAAGAACCATCGGGGTATCCAGAAATAATGTTTCTGGCAGCCAGAGCTTGAATAAACGGGCCAGCCCAGTTACTACCTACGTCAGAAAAGGTAGGCTGATTGGAATTCTCAAAGGTCAGCACGCCAGTTCGACGGGAGTCGCTACAACGGGGGGGACCCCCGCAACGCGCTCCCTTCTCAACGGAGGGAACCTCCGCACGCGACTGGCTCCGGAGAAAGCTCCGGCTGCTGCTTTGAGCAAGCTCAACCTCACCTACAGGATTAGTTTGAGCTTGCGCTCTTGAGTCGAGGCGGTTGGGGTCGATCGCATCGACCCCGCCATTCTCAAGGACGTTGCCTGCGGGTTTCCCGCAGGCTTTATCGTCCGCCCGGAGGCTACCTCCGGCGAAGCGTTGAGCTGAAGCCAAAGCAGAAATGCTTAAGGGAGCAAATATACCTGCTGTGATTGTGAGCGCTATAAATACAGCCACTCTAGATAACCAACTAGAGAAATTAGACATTAAAAACATCCAAAATTCCTTTTGTTGCTACTGAGATTTTTACCGATCAAATTGTTGTGAGCGACACTCCTAGCCAGCCAGCAAAGTTCTGTTGCTGTACTGAGGAAGCCTGTTCTAAAGGGACTACTTGATAGCGACTAGGAGACGGTGCTGATAAGGTAATGGGTAAGTAGCGGAGTTCATCTTGATGGAAAACCGCCATTTGAATGGTATCGCCAGGTTGGTAATCCTTGAGGCGATCGCTCAGTTGCTGTGCTGTCACCCGAATGCCATCAATTGCCAAGAGTTCATCTCCCGGATCAATTCCAGCAGCAGACGCAGGCGCTCCAGCTTCGACAAACTTAATGAACTCCCGACCATTTTCCGCCTGCACCTTAATCCCTAAATGAGGTACCGATTCTTCATCCAGATCGCTTACCACTCGTAAGCCAAAAGGTTCTAGATATTGGTCAAACGGCAATTCCTCTGTGCCATAAATATACAATTTAAAGAAATCAGCTAAGTTCATCCCTGCCACTGACTCAATGACATCTAAAAGTTGTTCTGGGGTGAAGCCAATTTCTGCTTGTCCAAACTGCTGCCACATCGTGAGCATCACATTGTCAAGGGAGCAGGCGTTGCCATGTCGCTCTCTAATAAGCAAATCTAGCAATAAAGACACCAGTTCTCCCTTCAAATAGTAAGAAATTTGAGAATTGCCACTGTTCGCATCTGGTCGATAGAGCTTAATCCAGGCATCAAAACTCGACTCGCTCAATGGTTGCACCCGTCGTCCTGGAGTTGTCTGTAACCGTGTAATCTCCTTACCCAGACCATTCAAGAAAAATTTGACATCATAGATACCAGCTCGAAAGGGAATGACCAAGTCATAATAACTCGTTGTCCCCTCACTAAACCATAGAGAGGCAGTGTAGTTTTCCTGGTCGTAATCAAATACCTCTAACGCTTGGGGTCGAATCCGCTTCACATTCCAAAGATGGAAAAATTCGTGCGCTACTAACTGCATGAAGCGACCATACTTATCTTGAGCGCGAAACCCAAAACGGGGATAGTTCAAAGAGCAAGCGTACTTATGTTCTAAACCGCCATTGCCCTGGGAAGATAGATGCAGGAGAAACAGGTATCTGTCATAGGGCAAACCGCCAAACAGCTCAGCTTCTACCTGGATAATCTTCTGGATATCTGGGATCATTCTTGTCGGATCGGCATTACCTTGCCCCCAGATCGCTAATTCATGAGATTTGCCTAAGGCTGCAAATTGATATAACTGATGGCAACCAATTTCAAAGGGACTATCGACCAATGTATCGTAATCTGAGGCTAAGAAAGTGTTGGGTTGCTCTGGCAATGCTGGCAAGGGAGTCGTAACCCGCCACTCAGGGTGTGGCGGCATAATAGTTACATAGATAGGTTGTTCTACCCCTAAGATTCTAAAAAACAGGGCTGCACCATTGAAGTAGCCATGTGTTGCATCTAGATGATTAGTCCGAACTGAAAGCTCCGCAGCAAACATGCGGTAACGCACTTCAATCGTACTATCAGGTTTTTTGTCAAGTGCAAATGTTTCAATTTGCCAGTGATTTTTACCTAACTTACGCCAGGGCAATAGCTCTTCCCCTGATTGAGCAGAGAAATCCTGGAGGTGTTTGGCGTATTCCCGCACTAAGTAGGAGCCCGGTGTCCACACCGGCAGCTTTAAATCTAGAATCGGCAGTATGTAGTCTTTGAGGTACAACGTCACCTCAAACAGATGTGATTCTGGTTGGGGCATGGTGACCTGGTAGTGAATTGCTGGAGTGATGCCGGGTTGCTGACCAGGATGAGTTAGCGTTGCTTCAGTCATTTGGGGTTTTGTTTGTTTGTTATCAGTCCTTACAAGCAGTTCTCACCATACTAGATTAGGAGTCGGTAAGGGGATGTGTCACCTAAAGAGCGAAGTTATCACCCGCATTGCTGTTATGAGGCGGAACATCATGAGTTTATCGTTGAGACAGTTGGCTCTTTCTCTCACCCTACTGACTATTGGCGGCGGTGTAGGCTGGTTCAGCAGTCGTTATTTCTCAGCAGAGAAACGCTCGATGACACGCATAACAGCAGTGCCAATGACGCTGACACCAGCGCCTGAGCGGGATTATGTTTCTAGAGACATGACCCAAGGCAGAAGAACCGAGCATAGCGACCTCAATTTTATTGCCTTAGCGGTGCGAAAAGTGGGTCCGGCGGTAGTACGCATTGATGCAATGCGTAAAGTAGAGAGCCATATTCCAGAAGCTTTTAACAACCCCTTATTTCGTCCCTTTTTCAGCTTTGAGCAACCTATTCCGGAAGAACGTACACGCAGCACTGGTTCTGGGTTTCTTTTGAGTTCAGATGGACGCTTACTCACCAACGCTCATGTGGTAGCCGCAGCAGATACAGTTCGAGTATTCCTAAGTAATGGGCAAAGCTTTGAAGGCGATGTGGTGGGAGCCGATCGCGCTACTGATGTCGCAGTCGTCAAAATTTCCACTACGGGTTTGCCAACAGTCAAACTAGGCAGCTCAAAAAAGTTGATGCCAGGAGAGTGGGCGATCGCCATTGGTAATCCTCTTGGTTTAGACAATACGGTGACAGCTGGAATTATCAGTGCGACCGAGCGCTCTAGCGCTGAGGTGGGCGATCCTGATAAGCGGGTTAACTTCATCCAGACTAATGCGGCTATTAATCCTGGAAACTCCGGTGGACCACTCTTAAACGCCCAAGGAGAGGTAGTGGGTATTAACACTGCTACTCGGCTTAATGGTCAGGGACTCGGTTTTGCTATTCCCATCGAAACTGCTATGCGCGTAGCTGATGAGCTGGTTGCCAAAGGACATGTTGATCATCCCTTCTTGGGTATTCAAATGGTAGACTTGACAGCCACTTCTCGTGAAGAACTTAATCAGGATGAACCCAACCTCAACCTGAAGCAGGAAACTGGCGTCTTGATCTTACAGGTTACTGAAAAATCACCGTCAGAGCTGGCAGGGTTAAAGAAAGGTGACATTATTCAAAAAATTAACGGGATGCCAGTCAAAAAGTCTGCTGAGGTGCAAGACCAGGTAGAATCAAGTGCGATCGGTTCCCCCTTGCGCATAGAAGTGAAGCGTCGAGGTCTAAATGTAACCCTAACAGTGAAGCTAGGCACTTTTCCTGCTAATGACGTGGGTTAGCTTGATGAGAGAGCAGGGTTCACTCTTCACTATTGTCTTGAGTGAGTGCTGCTGAACCTGTCAAACTCTCATCTAGCTGCATCCGCTGTTCCATCTGGCGTAGGAAATAGCCCGTCATCATGGCAGAAGCTAGAAGACCTGCTAGGTTATCCCGGTCGGTAGTGACCTGGATGTTAAAATTCTCTGATGGCAACATTCCGACCAGCCCTTGGACGTTCTGAGAAATAATTTGCTTAATTTCTGGGCTGGCAGACTTGGCAACACGAGCTAAAACCTCTGGCGATTGGTGCTGGAGATAGGTTAGGAGCGGGTTAACCTCAGCTTCTTGGGCGTTGTCACTAAGAAAGTCAGGATTAAAAACCATGAACACTTCCATCTAGCTGATTTTCATCATATCTCTAATGTGTCTAGGTTAGAATCGGGATGTCATGTATCCCTTTCCACCACTGGATTAGGCCGTTTTTTAGACCTCTGGAGATTTTGTGTATCAATCTGAATATCACTCTAACAACTACCACTATACACTTCTGACGTCCCCGCCGACATCCACAGAACCGCTAGACTTTTCCATGGGGTACAGAACAAAGGTAGGCATAGAGTTATACAGAGGCAGATTACGGCTAAGGTTGCCACGCGAATTCTGCGACGGTAAGCAGCAAGCGATTTACACATCCCAACCAGACAGCGCAGAGGGGTGGAGAAAAGCTAGGCAATTAGCCTTGCTGATTGAAATGGATTTCGCTGACGGGACATTCGACCCAACACTTGAGCGATATAAGTCAAACAATCCCCTGCTACCCATCGACGCCAGCAAGATAACATTGCTGGACATCTGGGACAAATACTGCGAATATCGCAGACCGCAACTGTCCATCACCCACTATGAGATTAACTACCTTGGGCGATACCGTAATGCCATAGTCGAGCTGCCCAACAAGCTGCTAGCCAATGCTGTGGGTATTAGAGACTACCTGCTCCAGACTAGAACTCCGGGAACAACTAAGCAGCTCCTGGTACAGTTCAACGCCGCATGTAAGTGGGCGGTCAAATCCAGCTTGATTAAGGTCAATCCCTTTGACGGGATGGCGATGGACATCAAGAACAAACGGAGGCAAGAGGAAGACATCGACCCATTCACTGTGGCTGAACGCGACGCGATTATCGCAGCGTTTGAAGAGCATCCGGCACATTGCCGCTACGCTAACTTTGTCAAGTTCCTGTTCCTGACTGGATGCCGTACCAGCGAGGCAGTGGGTTTGAGGTGGGGCGACGTGAGCAGCGATTGTCGTACCATAATTTTCAGCAGCGTTATCACCAAGGGAATACGGAAAGGTACCAAGACAAACAAGGCTCGGAAGTTCCCATGCGGTACTAGACTGTCCAGCCTACTTCTGGCAATACGACCTGAAAGCTACAGCCCCACTGACTTAGTCTTCGCCAACAAGA
>JAFASY010000183.1 GCA_019244235.1 Chroococcidiopsidaceae cyanobacterium CP_BM_ER_R8_30 | reverse complement strand
ATTCAAACTCTCAGGATTGTGGCAATTTATCCCAGTTTGCTCAACTCCCTGTATCTCTGTTTTCCGCAACTTCACATCAGGAAGGCTAGAGTACATGAAACAATCTGAGCCAGCTCGTAAGGTGAAATACATGAAAGCTATTCATGTGCCTGTGTTGTGGAAAGATGCACCTGTTAGACCATTTAGGTTCAATTCCAAAGCTGAGTCTGACCAAGGACACCCAGTATTTGTATCTATCAAGGCGAAGTTTTTGCCTCATCGAAATGTCTTTGGGTTTGAAGCACTACTAGCTCCACTACAAGAAAAAGCCCCTAAGTTTCTCAAAGCTTCTAAGGAGGACAAAGCCTTGGTACAGCAGGAGACTAAGAAGAATCAAAACAAATTTCAAAGCCAACAAACATCAGCAAAAACAGCAGGAGCTAATAACAAAACAGTACCTTTAGGTGAGGGTAAATCAAGCTTGCCAGCCCCACCAAAAACTCTTAAAGATAAGCCAAAATTCAGAAAGACTAGCAATTAAATTTATTGCTCTTTCAACTAATTACAATCAACCTGCCACACTACTTGGTAGAGATTCAGTAGCTTGTGGCAGGCTATTACCGTTATGCTGATTAGCAATTCACTTAATTGGTCGATTCTCAGACTGACTTGACTCTATTATTACAGTGGACTTTTCTCACAATCTACCTAAGTTTTTCCCTAGCACTGCCAATTCAGACAGTAGTTTTGGCTTTGATTTTCACCTCCAATGATTTGAACATAATGAGATTTAAGCCAACTTTATTCTCTTATCTGGGAAACGCTTAACACTTAGAGATTGTCAGTTGATTAGCGCAGGCGACACAGGCACTAATCTCAAGTGGGGAACAAGGAGTTTGTTACTTGTTTTGTGTCTAAATCTTAGAATAGTAGTCTTCTCTCCAGATACTCAGACCAATTTAATAAAGTTGATGACCTTTTACCTAGAGCAACATTTTCGTTAAAATTCTTCATCTGGCTCTCTCCAGAAATACTGGGGAATGAGTTGGCAACCTCTAAGTAGTCAAGCCTCGTTTCTCTTCAAGGTAATTGTCTGTTTAGATACCGATTGGATACCGAAAAATCTCCTAGAATTTTGTTGAACTCCATAGAGTCGTACTTACTTTACCCAAGCAGTATGAAAAAAGTCTCGCTCACACAACATGGCATAGCGGTAAACCGAATGCACTTGTGACTGTGACGTTGAGCTAGCATATCGCTCAGCTAAACTCTCAAGTTGTCGCGCCAGTTGGCAAAACTTTGGGTTGGTGTATGTGTGAATCCAGTCAGCATATTGGTGATGCGGAATTCCACCCTGAGCTAGCTGTTGTCCTAAGAAGGCATACAGACACATACAAGGTGACATAGCAGCAGTTGTTAATCCCACATCCCCACCCCAAGCAGTAGCCAACAGAAAGTCTGTATAACGACGTGTCGCTGGTCCTGGTTCAATAGAGTGCAAGTTAACTCCCCAAGCCGTGGCATATCCATGATGTAGACGCAGTTCTTCCAGGACTCCTCCCGCCAACCCGTGAAACACCTGAAAGCCTTCCCAATCTGGTGCCTTAGCTGCCGCAATGCTGTAGGCACGAGCAAAGGCTTCCAGGAAAAAGGCATCCTGCCCTATATAGTAGGCGAATTTCTCTCGTTCCAGAGTCCCATCCGCAATACCTTGGATAAAGGGATGTTTTAAGCAGGCTTGCACTAAATCCTGGTTGGCTTGCCATAATTCATTTGACACAGGTATCGTTATCTTTTTTATTGAGTAGCATTCCTCACAAGTTAAGGTTACTCTCCATTTGTCAAGGTGTAGCGACCTGAAATTATAATTGCCCCGACCCGAAATTAAAGCAGTTCTTGACCCACAATAGATGAAACCATAGAGGTCTTAAAACCCACATTATTTGAGACTGAGACCACATTAGTTGGAACTGACCCTAAATTATCTTCTTAGACCCACACTAGCTGAAACTAACTACTCCACACAGGAATACCGATTTTTAACATTTGGTCTCTCAAGTCTTGAGTTCGACCTAGCGGTAATTGACCGTGCAGAAATGAACGGACTTCAGCCGTCCGAACATTCAGTAAATCAGCCAGCACCTTGGCATTGTAGCCATGCCGGATGAGGTGAGGTTCCAAATCGTTGAGTCCAGCCGCCAAAACCGTTTTAATGATGTCTGGTCCAACAGGTTTCTCTCCAGCTTTGTAAGCTTCTTCAAAAGCCAATTTGAGGTAGTGTTCTATTTGTAAAGGAGTTGTTAGTTGCTCTGCCAACAATGCAATCGCCTCTGGGGTGAGGAGGTCTTCAGGCTGAGACTTGTCATGAGTCCATTCACTCAATAACCATTTGATATATTGCTGTTGGTGTCCCTTAATACCTTCTATGGTGAACACGCTTGCCCTCGCTCCAATTTCTTCGAGCGCAGGCCGACGCAGATCGTTTTTGAGCTTGGGATGTCCCGCTAGAATCACAGAGAGGATGCCACCATTTTGACGAACCACTTCAATCAGCCGCTTGAGTCCAACCAATGTCTTGCTATGGAGATCGTGGGCTTCATCTACAAATAGCACCACGGGACGTCGGGATTTCTGAATCAAAGCCAGCAATCTGCGTTCGCGTTGCTCAGGTTCTTTTGGCAATTTGAGATCCTTACCTGTAGTCAGATCGTAAAACAGAGCAGTCATTAACGTTCCCAAGTTGATCCGGTCCTTATCCACTGTCAGACTACGGGAGATGAGAATCTCTTTTTCAGAAGCTAATTCTGATTGCAGTCGTTGCAAAGTAGTTGTTTTACCGCAGCCGATAGTGCCAGATAAAGCAACTAACCTTCCCGAACGAAGTAAGGGCTTGATTTCCTTAAACAGCTGCGCCTGCTGCTCGGTTTCAAAGTACCCAACACGGTCAAGAGCGCAATGCAGACCGAAATACTGCATGACATCACTCAACATAGCGAACTCCCTGGAGAGGGGCTGAAGTAATCACGGATTTGCGACATTACCTCCTGTTTATTCAGAGTGTTCTCTAAAATGACATCCACTTGCGCTATCTGCTCCGATGTCAGTTTAGCCAGCGGTTTTCCCAGGTGATCAGCGATCGCCAATTTAGCAGCAATGACAGTGGGAAAAAACAGTTCTCCAAAAGGGTCAGGGTCAACATACGGCTGAACAGGAAACTCGACAACGTTATTTTGTTGAGTCTCCAAAGGCACCGTCCCTAAAGCAGAGTTAGGTAAAACCAACTGTCTGGCTAGAGTTTCAATCCGCTCAGCTCTCTGCTGCCTCCGAGTTTTCTTGAAACTCCGGTAGCGATGGAGAGGAATCGGACCACCTACTGGAATATAAGGACCGTAACGCTGCTCTTGATGCTCTACGTACAGTTCATTGTCGAATAAGCCCCACCAGAGAATCACTGTTTCTCCAGCCAGGTTAGGATCGACTTCATAAGATAAGCCCTCTACAGTCACGCGAGCATCAATGCCGACCTTACGGCGTTCCGGTTCTCTCGCAAAGGTACAAAATCGCTCCCAATTGCACATCTGACGCACTCCTTGAGAGGGCAAGTTAGCCAACCAGTCCTCCATCCGAGAATGAGGTTCGTTTCGGTGGGACAAGCTGTTGTAGTGGAGCAGAAAACGCATTAGCCAGGCGTTGGCTTCCGATTCCGTATCAGGTTTGTGGAGGTGGTAGAGAGTTTCATGCATTTCTTTCACACTGCGGAACGGGCGCTCCACTTTGCCCTTGGCACGAGCTGACACTCGCCGTCCATCTCGCCCTTGAGGTAAGTGAGTGCGGACCTCAACTCCTAGATAGCCCATCACTCTTTGGAAAATTAAGCTCTTGGCAATTGGACCGTTATCCATGTACAGCATTTGAGGAATGCCTTGAAAGGGAAAGTCCTCAATCGGTTTGGGAGACATAGCAGCAAATAGAAAGCGCAGTGCTGCCCCAACATCTTCCCCATAGACACCGTGATATTCCTGATAAGCCACTCCACTACGATCGTCCACAACGCTATAGAGCATCAACAGTGGATGTCCTCGCCCTGGTTCTGTCCAAGCAGGGGCTGTAACGTGTTTAAGGTCTGAATGACTGAGGTCAAAGTGCCAGCAATCGTTGCTCTGCTCGGCTTGAAAGCGGACAGCCGGAGGTTGCCGCAACAGAGTCTCTCGCTCGTAACCCCACTGCTTGAGATAGCGGTTGACTGTTGTCTTTTTCAAAAGTCCTGGCGGTACGAGAAGATGACCATCAGGGGTATGAATTCCATGCTCTTCTAGGAGTCGGATAGCTTGTACTGTAGATAAATGGCGACCAGCTCGATTGGAGGTGCGGATCTTGTGAGAGCAGCAATCACCTCGCAGTATTGCTCTAGAGCATCTTTGGTCATCACACGAGGAATTCCTCGGTCGGCTCGTCGCGCTGAACGGGGTTTATTTTGTTCGCGTAAGGCTCGGTAGAGAGTACCTTTTGAGACCCGTAAAGCTGAGCGGTTTCTTGGACTAACAATTGGCGGCTTTCACTACGTGGTGGCAATTGCTCTAACCGTTGACGCAATTCCATTAGGGCTTCTGCTGGTATACCTCTCCTCTTCATGCTTTTTGTGCTTTTACACATCACTAGATACGCAGTGAATTAATAAAACGGCTGTATTTTTCGCTTCGAAGATTTTATGAGATTGAAACGATCGGGAGTAGATGCTTCTAGAGTAAGAAATTGCAGTCATATAGGCTGTATGTCATGACTACCAAATTCTTTACATTCGGATGGCATCATTTGCACCAGAGACTCCCCGTGCCTTCAGGTTCTGAATTTAAATGCTAACTTCCCACACTGATGATAGATTATGAAGCTTTGCCTGCTACTTCCGAAGCGTTTATCTATGCTGATATGGTCCGGCTCATGGTTGGACGATAACGTAAGATTTTATACTTCTCGGACATCCTCTAAAGGTTCGCCATTTCCCTGTTGCTCTATCTAGAGTCTTCAACCTTGAACATTGTAATACTGTCCCGGTGGGTGTGTGAAATTAATCGTTGCTTGAGGAGGGTTTTTAGACATTATATTTCCTATTTACTACAAAATTTTCAGGTCTTGGATGTGACAAGTAATAGAGTTAAAAACCATTTTCAACTGCTTTCAAATACTTGGAGTTCTCTAAAAATTCAGTTGGCAGCAAGTTCGTATTAACTGCAGCTTGGACAAGATCTAAAGCACTAATTTGTCGCTGACGGTGAGCCATAATGAGAACTCCATAACTCGAAATACCTTGGGAACGTAAGTGACCTTGATAAGCAAGAGATACGAGACTAA
>JAFASY010000044.1 GCA_019244235.1 Chroococcidiopsidaceae cyanobacterium CP_BM_ER_R8_30 | reverse complement strand
TTTTACATTTATATGGAAGCTTTCCGAGAAAAGCTCAGCAAACGCCGATGGCTCTTTATAGATTCCAGCGATCTTGAGCAAAACTTTTGATGTTCAGGTTGAGACAGTAGTTAGAGATTTATCTACTCCTTCTGAGCCCTGCCCAGGGACACAGGCTGTAAAGCCCCAAAGTCCTGCTAGCGTAGAACAGTCTGAGGATAAGCTACTTGGAGAAAAAATAGAAGCCCTAGAAGGCAACTAACCTAAAGCGGGACAGTTAGACGAAGTCAGAGCAGAGATTTAGCTCTCCCTAGGAGGTTTAGACTAAGCTGTGAACTACACAGTATGGGATTAAGGAATGAAGTTACGCGAACGTAGCCAGCAGGTGTTTGAGGCAATTAAGAAAGGGGGCAAGCGTTCCATCAGGAAAATTGCCGAGGCTACAGGCATCGCTAAAAGTAGTGTCCGCCGCCATCAGCAAGCAATCGAACGGCGTAACCAGTACCCAGAGTCAGAATTCTGGGAAACAGCAGCAGGAGGACAATGGCTCAGGCTGCTGGTGCTAGGAACAATTTACATCTTTGGTATCAAATGCGGCATCGGGGTTGAGACACTGTCAGAGTTCTTCTATCTGTTGCAGTTGCCCATGCAGGTAGGAGTGTCACCCAGTGCTCTACATAAGCTAGAAGTTGAGGTCCGGGAAAAGATTCTGCAATACCAACAGCAGCAACAATCAACCCAGGGGTCAAGCCGGAAAGCGATTGAGATTTGTGCGGCAGCGGATGAAACGAATTTTGAGCGAGATGTGTTAGTGCTGATGGACTTGTCCAGTGGCTACATCTTGGTAGAAGAAGAGGTGGAGAATCGACAATACCAGACTTGGATTGACAAAGCCCAAACAGCTTTAACCCAAGTAGGAGTGCGAGTCAGGTCATTGATTAGTGATCGAGCGCCCGCTCTCATCAAGCTGGCTTTAGAAGGATTTGAGTGTCCAAGTATTGCGGATTTGTTTCACCCATTGTGGGACTTGAGTAAGACTTTTGGAGCCGCCCTGAGTCGGCAATTCAATCAAGCGCATCAGAAGCTGACGCAGGCGCAACAGAAGCTAGGGCAACTGACAGCATTAGCTAAAGATACAACAGCTCAACAACAGTTGGTGGAGCAACTACAGGCTCACCTGGAATTTGTGCAATCGGGACAACGCACTTATCATCAACTACGACAGCAACTGACATTAACTGTGCATCCCTTCGCCTTGACAGACGGTAGCTTCAAGACCACAACCGAGGTGCAAGCTCAGTTAGAACAATTGCTATTCAAGTTGGAGACTCTCCAGCACAGGCATCAACTGGTTAAGGCTGATTCAGTTTTCCAGAAATTCCGACAGCAAATTCCGGCTTTAGCAGTTGGGGTGAATAGCTGGTGGCAGTGGGTACAACGCTCCCTCTCACTGGAAAACTTGGAAACACCTTTAACTAACTGGTTGTTGGGTCAGCTGCTGCCCACATTCTACTGGCAACATCAACTTGGTAAGACTAAATCCCGCACTTTGAGGCGCATCTATCGACAAGCGCATCGCCGGGCACATCAGTCTCTACTCAATCATCCTTTCACCGCTACCCTAGTCTCGGAGCAGTGTAGACATTGGCAAGAGTGGGCTCAACGCATGGTGACTCAATTCCACCGTGCCTCCTCTGCCGTAGAGGGTCGTAATGGTTATCTGTCTCAACGACACCATCTACAGCGAGGATTTTGGCAGCATCATCTCCCAGTCCTGACTGTGATTCACAACTTCGACTTGAAGCGTACTGATGACACCACTGCGGCACAACGTCTCTTTGGTAGACAATTCCCAAATCTGTTGACCTGGGTGATGCAGCAGATGGGTGAGCTACCTCGTCCCAGAATCTCTAAAAAGTTAGCACTGTCTCAAAGACCTACCCTGCAAAGTGTCCCGGTCTAAAATTGTAGCCCTGAAACAGCTTGTGAGGAATTCAATCGTTTTTTGGATCGAGGGATTGTTGTAGGTGATGTTGATAACCGTAATCTTGGCTTTTTTACATATGACGAGGAGTATATGTAAATTCTCCAAGTTCGAGGCAAGGCGAACGCATATCCCTACAGAGTTCTTGACATAGTTGAGTCAAGCACAACACTGAACCCACTTCTAAGGCATGGGAGGCTGCTTGATTCTTAGCAATCAGCTCTCGATGTTAGGCAACAACTCAATAGGAATCTTCATCATTGTTTGGGTTTGGTTCTCGTATGATGCTTCGTCTTCCGCTAATGCTTCTGTTTGCTCCTTTGTAGTGAGCAGGAGCTTTGTGGAATCTTTACTCATCCCACTCTGGGGAAAACTGACTCTGTTGTATCTTTACCTCCTACGTTGGCATGGTCCATAAGGTCCTAAAATTGTAAAGTTCAATACAGAATTATGCTGCCATGTCCAGAACTTTGTACTACACCCAGCGATCGCCCTACGCTCGGAAAGTCAGAATCGTGTTAGCAGAGAAACAGTTGCCTTGCCAATTGCAAGAAACCGACATTAAAAACAAATCGCTAGAATTCCTCAACCTGTCTCCTATTGGTAAAGTTCCGGTTCTAGTAGATGAGAATGGGTTGGTTTTGTGGGATTCTACCCTGATTGTGGAGTATTTAGATGAAACTTATCCCGAACCTGCTTTTTACCCCAACGCTCGATTGGAAAAGATCCGTTGCCGCCAGGGGGAAGAGTTGGCAGATGCCCTAACAGACATGATTGTTGGCTTATGGTACGAAGTCCGCAAAGGAGATGGGGCAAACCTAGTAGCACAGACACAATATCAATCTGCC
Source organism: Chroococcidiopsidaceae cyanobacterium CP_BM_ER_R8_30 (assembly GCA_019244235.1). Taxonomy (GTDB): domain Bacteria; phylum Cyanobacteriota; class Cyanobacteriia; order Cyanobacteriales; family Chroococcidiopsidaceae; genus JAFAVL01. The sequence continues at coordinate 7,628 of JAFASY010000044.1, read as the reverse complement.
ATTGATCGAGTGCTTGGCGTGTTTGAGCAAAAGCGGAAAGAATCTCTTTATCTGCTGAACGATACGCTCACTGCCGTCGATATTGCCGCCTTATCTGGTATTGGTTACTACAGTCTTCGGTTTGGGAAAGATTGGCAGCAGCAATATCCCAAGATAGCTCAGTGGTTTAACCAACTCCATCGCCGCGAATCAGTGCAGTCAACCATTCCCAGAGAATAGATTTAGCTCTGGATCAATGTAGTCCCCACAGCCACGATAAAAAATATAGCAGTCCTATCTGAGTTGTGAAAACTATGACGAACCGCCCCAGCGCAGCGTTAGCGAAGCGAAGCCGAAGGCGTTAGGCGAAGCCGTTAGACGCCAAGAGCGCCAAGAAAAGCAATGGAGATTTTTAGGAATTATTTAGGATTGCTATAGTTGCCTGCTAAGAACTACTCATTCTTTACTAAGTACTGGGGCAGGTTAATTGTTGTTGGTTCACACTAAATGACATGGAAGAAAACAGAAAGCTTGCAGCTAGTGAGCAAGCTCTAGAAATTGCGAATCGCCGTGCCCACTCATTACAGGTAGTGACGATCGGCCGCGTTATTGGACCACTTACTGCAGAGGTTCTTAAACCAGCCCTCGACTTACTGCAAAAGCGTCATCCTCGTCTTAAATCTCGTATTGTAGGGGATTTAAGTAATCTGCGTTTTGCAGATGGTGCGATAAAGATTCCTTTACGAGTTGTGAAGAAAGCTGATAGTTCCCGATGGCAAGAAGTTGTCTTAGAAGAACTGAATCAGAAAATTGAGAGCCAGCAAGGTCTAGTGCGAGCTGTACTAGTTCATTTTGAACGAGAAAATAACGTCAGTTATCTACTTGTAACTTTGCATCATGCTATATCAGATGGCTTGTCAAGCATTCAACTCTACTCAGAAATACTGACATATTGCCAAAAAATAGCTTCTGGTGAACCAATTGGTGAAGTTACAAGCTTGCCTCCTCTTCCATCGATTGAACGGTTACTACCAAAGTCTCTACAGGGGTTTCCAGGGCTGATAAATGGATTCTATAACTTGTTGAGGCTGAAGTTTCTGCGTGACTGGCATCGACCAGAAACATTAGGGTTTGAGGAGTACGTAGCTTTTGAGTCTCGTCGCAGCAACATGGTTCATAGGCATTTAGATGAAGAGCTAACAGAACGAGTCGTAAACTGTTGTCGTCAAGAAAAAACAACTGTGCAGGCTGCTTTGTCTGCAGCAATGATGAGGGCAGTTGCAAAACAGATTGCTGTGGGGAAAAGGATAGATGTGCGTTTATGCTGTCAATCATTTGTAAGTTTGCGTAATCATATACAACCAATAATTGACAACGAAAACTTGGGAATGTTGGTTTCTTTCATTATCTCATTCCATACGCTAAAACCAAATACATCTTTTTGGGATTTAGCACGGGATGTAAGACAACAAATAGAGACTAACTTAGAAGGTGATGCTATCTTCAGTCTGATATTGATGTTAAGAAATATATTTGAATTCCTTCTTGCTCGTCCAAGAGAAATACCTGCAAGTGTGGCTCTGTCCAATATTGGACGAGTCAATATTCCTCAAGTTTACGGCTTATTCAAAATAGAAGAAATTAGCTTCACTACAGCAGCAGCGAACTCTGGAGGGGCTTTAGTTGCTACGGTTTTGACATTTGCAGGAAAAATGTTTTTAAATTTCACCTTTTCAGAACCTTCGATTAGTCAGAAAACAATGGAACAGGTAGCAAATATTACAATTACCTGTCTTATTGATGCGTGTAAAGAAGTACAGACAGATAAAAAGTCCTGAACTAGCATCTGCATTTACTCGTTCTTCAAAGACGGAATCTAGGGTGACTATTATCTCTTAACGTGCTGGAGTCATATTCTATACTTCAAGAGACATCCTCTCGTAAAGACAACATAACCCTAGAACTTACAAGACAGTTTAATGTTTTATTTGTAAACCGTTTCTCAATCAAACTCTGGTGCCCAGATGCTATTAACTTCCATCTCCCAGCCGGGGAGTAGATCGGGCAGAGTCAGCACATCGCCATCCCTGAGAATCACAACTTCAGCATTAGACCGATAAACCTCGATTATCCGAGATTTAGGGTCAACCAAAACACCTACCAGTGTCCCCAATCTCAAAAACTCCTGAATCTTGGCTCGTAGAGCATCCAGAGAGTCAGTAGCAGAAACTACCTCAAACATCAAGTCGGGTACGAGCTGGGCAAACTTTCGAGTAGTCCGTCGCAAGCGATCGGCGCGAATAAATGACGCATCGGGGGCACGCACATCGGCATCAGCATTAGGCAACACATAACCAGCGCTGGAACCTGCAACCCTTCCTAATCTACGAGGACGAATCCAATTCCGTAATTGAGCACAGATTTCTACAGCGACCTCATCTGATTCCAGTCCCGATGGACTCATAACGATGACTTCTCCATGCACCAATTCCATTCGATAGTCGGGAAGCTGTTGCTGTGCTTTTTCCAGGTCTTTAAAGGTAAGGTGCATATCGCCTCCTTGAACAGACATGCTTACTTCAGATTAACCGATTACACAGGGTTTCCATTCAGCCAGCAAGAAGTTTAGAAAGCGTAACAAATCTAAAAGCTATCTAATAACCCGATGGATGTTGAAAATTGCCAATCACTTCATTCAGTTTCTCCGCAATTGCTAACACAAGTAAATCCTGCCACCGTCGCCCCACAATTTGCATTCCTATCGGCAATCCTGCTTGAGTTTGTCCAATAGGAATCACCACAACTGGATTACCTGTGAAATTAAAGGTCATAGTATACACACCATTTGCCAAGAAATAGGGATACTTCACGCCATCAATCTCGATGGGTTTTCCCGTTGGGCAATGAGTAAAAGCGGTTGTCATTGCGACCGGACAAATCCAAGCATCCCATTGCTCAAGAAACTGGTCCATCAGCAGGATGTAGCGATCGCGCTCAATCAATGCTTTTGAGTAATCCGTAATTCTGCCAAACGAGGTCTGAAAACCGCCTCGAATGATTGGATTCAACCGTTTGAGGCTCGATTGAAAGCGATCGTAGAAGCCATTTGTCAGCGTAAACTTGATTGCATTGTAATAATCTACCAATCCAGCTGCAAAGAACTGGCAAGAAGCCAAAGCACCGTAAGCGACTAAAGCTGATTCAAAATCAAATGCGTGCGGTGCTGCCTGCTCGACTGCACACCCTGCCTGTTCTAGGGTACGAATGACTCTGTGCAATGCAGATTTGATTTCAGTGGCAACCGGGTAATTTCCAAACTGATCGCACCAAGCAAGTCGATACTGATCGAGTTTTTTATCGACACTAGGTTCTAATTTTACTGGAGGCATTTCAGGCGCTCGTGGATCAGCACCAGCGATGAGTGAGAGACTTAAGCGCAAATCTTCAACCGAGCGGGCTAATGGTCCCACTCGCAGCATATGTCGGATATCTCCTATTACGCCTGGTAATGGTGGAATATGGCCAGTTATGGGAACTAAGCGGTCGGTCGGCATTAATCCATAGACACCGCAAACATGGGCAGGTTGTCGAATCGATCCAGCAATATCGCTGCCTAACTCTAGTGCAGAAAAACCAGCCGCGATCGCCGCAGCAGATCCGCCCGAACTTCCGCCAGTCGTGTAATCAAGATTCCAAGGATTGTTGGTTCGACCAAAGACTGGATTATCCGTTTGATAATCGCCAGCCAACTTGGCTGGATTTGTTTTTGCGAAAATGATTGCGCCTGCTTGTTTTAACCTTTGCACTGCTGTCGCATCGTGTTGTGGCACATAATTAGCCAGAGGTCGATAACCAGCTATTGTACGAAGTTCCGCTGTTTCCAGGCAATCTTTAATCGTAATGGGTACTCCATGTAGTGGTCCCCAAATTTCACCTTTGAATAATGCTTCATCAGCTTGTTTGGCACGTTGACGAGCACGGTCTTCATCCAGCATGCAAATCGCGTTTACCTTAGCATTATGGGTGGCAATTTGTGTGAGATAGGCATCCAGCACTTCAACGGCAGAAACTTCGCGAGCGCGGATCATCTGAGCAAGCTGGTGGGCAGGCACAAACACGAGACGACTCATACACTCGACCCCTTGTGTAAACCTGAATGAGATGATGATATCAGATTTAGTTAATTAAGTTAACTAATTTAGAGTTATGGGTCGTCCTACGAAAGAAAATTCTTTAACACCACAAGATGTGATTGCGGCTGCGATCGCATGTCTCGATCGGGAGGGAGAGTCTGCTCTTGGTGTCAATCGGGTAGCACGAGAATTGGGCATTAAACCGCCTGCCATCTACAAACATCTCGATGGCAATGCAGCTCTCCGTCGAGCGGTTGCTTTATCCATCTGGCAACAGTATGCGGCATGGTGTCGTCAGCGGCTTAACGGCGTGAATTCCCCTTGTGAGATGCTAAAAGTAGGTGGACATGCCACTCGCGAATTTGCACGCTCGTATCCGCCACGCTACCGGGTAATGATGCAATTTCAACTGTATTCTGAGGATACAGTAGCAGCTCCATTGATTCGGGAAACACTGGATTTCATGAGGCGAGTGTTACAATCCTATGACCTTTCAGAAGCCAAATTGATTGATGCGATGCGGATGGTCAATGCTGCAATTAATGGGTTTATTGCCGTAGAACAAGCTGGGCTTCTCACGCTGGAACGCTCTACAGATGCCAGTTTTGAAGTGATGCTTGATGCACTCATTGTCGCGATCCAACACATCCGGGATGCTAGTGTCGAGTGATGGAGGACAATCCTAGTCCATCCTGTTCCCATGCAGGGGACGCTAAGATAGCTTTAGGTGATAGAAGTACACAGGCTCTACAACTCCTTGGAAAAACTATGCATTCTGAAGACAGCGTTTACGAAGTAGCAATCATTGGAGGTGGAATCTCTGGAACTGCATTACTGTATTGCTTGAGTAATTATACTAATGTCAGCCGGATTGCTTTGATAGAAAAAAAACAAGATATTGCTTTAGTCAATTCTTATAAAACAAGTAATAGTCAAACGCTACATTTTGGAGACGTTGAAACTAACTACAACTTGGAGAAAGCTAAAAAAGTCAAAAAAGCTGCAAGTTTAGTTAAAAACTATATTTTGAGAAACGACCCACAGCAAAAAACTTATAGCAAATACAACAAAATGGTTTTGGCTATAGGAAAAGAACAGACTGAAGAACTTCGAGAAAGATACAAGGAATTTAAAACACTATTTCCAGAGTTAAAATTGATTGAAAGAGAGGAAATAGAGTTGTTTGAACCTAATGTCGTAAAAAACAGGGCATTAGATGAAGAGATTAATGCTCTCTTTACTGAAGAGGGCTACGCAATAGATTTTCAGAATCTAGCTAGATCTTTCTTACATAAGTCAATTAATAATTCCAATAAATTGATTGACTTGATGACAGAAACGAAGGTTAAAAGACTTAAGAAAGAAGGTGGATTATATCACATTCAGACTGATAGAGGGGTTATACTCTCTAAAGTTGTTGCATTTGCTGCTGGGGCATACAGTTTACTTTTTGCAAAATCACTAGGTTACGGCATGGATTACGCTCTACTAAGCGTAGCTGGAAATTTCTATCTCGCACCAGGTGTTTTAAACGGAAAAGTTTACACTGTACAGCTTAAAAAGATACCTTTTGCAGCCATTCATGGAGATTCGGAAGTTCACGACCAAAGCCAGACTAGATTTGGTCCTACTGCAAAAGTAACTCCGCTGCTGGAGCAACATAACTATGCGACTCTTGTTGATTACTTCAGAACAGCGGGACTTAGCCTTAATGCATTTATCAGCTTTTTCAACATCTTATCAGACAAAGATATATTCAAATACATTGTGAGAAATTTTATTTACGATGTGCCCTTAATTGGCAAAAGACTCTTTCTTAAAGAAGTCAGGAAAATTGTTCCCTCAATTAAATCGAGTGAGATACAGCTTGCCAAAGGATATGGAGGAATCAGACCGCAGATCGTCAATCTTAAGACCAAACGTCTTGAACTTGGAGAAGCCAAAATCATAGGAGAAGATATCTTATTCAACATCACACCATCTCCTGGGGCTTCAACTTGTTTACAAAACGCAGAAGATGATACCGAAAAGTTAGTATCTTTCTTGGGACAAGAACATACATTTGATAAGGATCGTTTCTTAGCAGATCTGGGGGATGATCTAGCTTTGGCTCAGAGAGAATATGGGGCATAGACAACAGGAATAGCCAACTCTATCCCCCACTTAACATCTCTCGTTTTCAGCCCCCAGCAACTGCTGGGACGATACTAACTTCATCGCCTTCTTTGAGGGGTGTTTCTGTCCCTTCTAAAAATCGGATATCTTCACTGTTAACGTAGAAGTTAACAAATCGTCGCAGCTGACCCTTGTCATCGCACAAACTTGACATAATACCGGGACAGCTTTGCTCTAGGGATTGTAGCAGCTCAGCCACATTGCTGCCTTTGCATTCTAGTGTTGCTTGATTGTTCGTGAATTTCTGTAAAGGAGTAGGAATCAAAACTTTGACAGACATGATTAGGGTTTAAACGCTATGTGGATATTTGGTGATATGCAAGATTCTTGGATTTGCCATTAAGCCAAGAGCAAAGTTGATGTCAGCCGTACAGAGCAAAGTTGATGTCAGCCGTACGCTGATGTCCAAAATTAGACCAGGACTTGCTGCCAGTCGAGGCGCTCCAAAGTACGCGATCGCTCCAGTGCCCGTTCAAAACTATCTAGCTTCGCTTCAATGGTCAACGGTTCGCCAACATAGCCCTGCATAGCTTCCTGAGTTTTTAGACCATTGCCAGTAATATAGACCACGGTAGTTTCGTCTTGATTGATTTTGCCTGCTTCTACCAGTTTTTTCAATACCGCAACTGTCGTGCCACCAGCCGTTTCGGTGAAAATACCTTCGGTTTCCGCTAGCAACTTGATACCTTCAATAATTTCGGCATCGGTAACTGATTCAATATTGCCGTTAGTTTTCCGTGCTATTTCAAGGGCATAAATGCCATCAGCAGGGTTGCCAATTGCTAGTGATTTAGCAACAGTGCTGGGCTTGACTGGCTTCACAAAGTCGCGTCCCTCCCGATAGGCTTGGGCAATGGGAGAACAACCTTCTGCCTGAGCGCCGCTGAATCGGACATGCTTCTCTGCCACCAGCCCAACTTGAATGAATTCTTGAAAGCCTTTATAGATTTTTGTGTAAAGAGAGCCAGAAGCTAGGGGAGCGACGATGTGGTCGGGCAACTGCCATCCTAGTTGTTCTACCACTTCATAGCCCAGGGTTTTTGATCCTTCAGAATAATAGGGGCGTAAATTGATATTGACGAAGCCCCAGCCGTGGGTGTTAGCAACTTCGCAGCAGAGCCGATTAACTTGGTCGTAGTTACCATGTACTGCCATCACTGTAGGACTGTAAACCAGGGTACCGAGAACTTTACCTGCTTCCAAATCTGCTGGGATGAAGACGCAGCAGTCTAAACCAGCATGAGCAGCGATCGCGGCTGTTGAATTGGCTAAATTCCCGGTGCTAGCGCAAGACACAGTAGAAAAGCCTAACTCCCGTGCTCGTGTCAGGGCAACCGACAC
>JAFASY010000024.1 GCA_019244235.1 Chroococcidiopsidaceae cyanobacterium CP_BM_ER_R8_30 | reverse complement strand
AAGGTTGCTCAGAACGTTAGTACTGGGGATATGAGTGCTGATTTTGGCAAACCCCCGGCAGATGAAATTGGGGCTTTAGTCGTAGCATTTAACCGGATGAAGTCTAGTCTCGAAATAGCACTGAATTTTCTAAATCAGGAGAGTAAGAAGTTCTCTTAGAAGACGTTAGAGTAGTAAATGTTCAATATTGACTTCTCATATTATGGACAGATATGACTTTTGTCACGCTTGAACTCATGACGTTTTTCACTACTGCCCAGCGATATAAAAATTTATGATGTAAACCAAAGACGAGTACCATGACCTAGAAGCCTCCTAAAACTTTAGGAGGCTTTTTTTGCTGTTCTTGTTAGCTTGCGCTCTTAGTAATGACATCTACTACCAAACCATCCTGTACCTGAATGATTCGTCTTGTCTGGGCAGCGACATCAGGCTCATGTGTCACGATCACAATCGTGATGCCTTGCTGGTTTAATTCTGTCAGTAGGTCTATCACTTCCTGAGAGGTTTTGGTGTCTAAGGCTCCCGTTGGTTCATCTGCTAAGACTAGAGCGGGTCGATTAACCAGAGCCCGTGCAATAGCAACCCTTTGTTGTTGTCCGCCAGAGAGCTGACTGGGAAGATTCGATAGCCGATCCGCTAAACCTACCTTAGTGAGTGCTTGCACTGCTCGTTGGTGTCGCTTCTGCTTTGGTACATTAGCATAGACCATCGGCAGCATAACATTCTCCAGTGCTGTGGAGCGTGGCAACAAATTGAACTGCTGAAACACAAAGCCGATTCGCTGGTTGCGGATGTAGGCGAGTTCATCATCATCCAAAGTCGTCAGGTTTCTGCCTTCAAGCAGATAGAGCCCTGTCGTTGGACGATCTAAACAACCCATAATATTCATTAAGGTAGACTTACCAGAACCTGATACCCCCATAATGGCGACATATTCTCCCTCATCAATCGAGAGGTCAATGCGTTTCAGTACTGGCACATTGACCTCTCCCAGGCGATAGGTCTTGGTAATTGCCTCCATCTGAATCATCGTTCCCATCTCAGTCACTCCGTAAAGCAGCGATTGGGTCCAATCTGGCAGCATTGCGTGCCGGGATGACTCCAGCAATTAACCCCACTAGAAAAGAGAGTCCGAAGCCTGCGGTGACCGACCAGAGAGAGACAACAAATGGAAATTTGAAGACAGCTGCCACTCCCCAGGCAATTGCAATCCCAAAACCAATACCAATTCCTCCCCCTACAACCGAAACTACAATTGCTTCTGCGAGGAATTGGTTTAAGATAGCGGCATTGGTGGCTCCAACAGCTTTGCGAATCCCGATTTCTCGCGTTCGCTCCACAACCGAAACCAACATAATGTTACCGATGCCAATTCCCCCAACAAGGAGCGAAATCCCGGCGATCGCCACTACCATAACTGTGAATAAACCCACCACATTGGTAAATGTGTTGATGATATCCACTTGGTTAATAATCCGGAAATCATCTGCTTGAGGCGGGTAGATGTTATGGCGTAAGCGCAGGAGGTTAGTCATTTGAAATTGAGCCGCATCTAACTGAGTCTGATCGCGGGCTTCTATATAAAATCCGGTAATCGCTACCCCGGCTATAGCATTTTTGCCGACAATCCGAGCGGCTGCATTTGGCAGAGGAATGTAAACGCGGTCATCTTGATCTTGACCACCGACAGAGCCCTTAGACTTCATCACCCCGATCACTCGGTAACGTCCTCCCTGAATTCGGATGTCTGCACCTAGAGATTTGCCTTTGGTGCCAAAAAGCTCATCTCGTACCTTAGATCCTAGGACAACGACTGGCTGAGCCCCATCCAATTCTGCTTGAGTGAAAAATCTCCCCTCTTGAGGATGAACGTTCTTAACGTCTGGGTAGCTCAAATCTGTCCCGATCACAGTTGTTAGCTCATTCTGCCCTGAATACACAACTTGCGTCTGACGCTGTAGGAAGGCGCTAACTGCTTGAGCGGCTGGAGCTTCCTTGGCAACAGCCTCAGCATCTGCCCAGGTTAGGGTTGTTGCAGAGCCAACTCCTTGGTTAATCCCGTTGGAGGTTGATGCCCCAGCTAGAACTAGGATCAGATTTGTCCCTAAAGCTTGGATCTGCTGCTCAGTTGCCTTTTGAATTCCTTGACCTACAGATGTAATTGCAATGACTGAGGCGATCCCAATAATGACACCTAACATGGTTAGCCCTGTGCGTAGCTTGTTGCTCCATAGAGCCTCCGCTGCCATGGTTATAACTTCGCCATTTGACACAGTGCTGGTGCGATAACGACTAGATGACCTCATGCAAGACCTTAGAACGTTAATGATGACCTTTACGCGGACCTGAAAAGAAAGATGGACCGTTGGCTGTCGGCTTGGTTCCTTGGGGGAAAGTGACAAATACTCTTTCAGTCCCTGTTAATCCAGATATGACTTGAGTTTTATCGTTGACAGTGACTCCAGTCGTGATAGGAGTGAATACGGGAGGATGATCTCCTCTATCTACCAAGACACCCGTACCATTGTCCTGCCGAACAACTGCGACTGTGGGCACAACCAAGGCATTTTGAAGCATACCTGCGTTAAACTCTACATCCGCATTCATCCCAGAACGTAGGAGATTATGAGGATCGTCGAGAATCTCTAGTTTCACTTCAAAACTAGTAACATTCTGAGTTACGGTTGACTGAGGCGCAATCTGAACCACCCGACCTTTAAACGTTCTCCCTGGGTAAGCATCCGCTCGAATGGTAGCCGTTTGCCCTAAGTGGATTTGGGCAATATTACTCTCTGATACCTGTGCCACTACCTGGTTATTGGCGGCAATAGACATAATTGAAGAGGAAGTTGCCGAGGAGACAGAACTACCAGAGGTCGTCGGGGTGACAAAGGCACCTGGATCGGCATACTTGGCAGTCACAATGCCACTAAAGGGAGCCCGCAGCACCGTATCATTAATTTGTGTTTGGATAGTTTGAACCTGGCCTTCGGCTGTGAGAACTTGGGCTCGCGCTTGGGCAATGTCTTCAACACGTGCTCCTTTCTTTTGCTCAGCTAAGGCTTGCTCCGCCTGCACAACTTGGGCTCTGGCACTGTCACGCGCTGCTAGGGAGTTATTATAGTCTCGGAAGGCTAGGGCTCCAGAGCGATAAAGTTGCAGATTCTGAGCCAGATTTGCTTCATCTTGCCGCAGAGTGGCTTGCTTATCCCTTAACTGGGCTTCAGCTTGGGCAATGTCTTCAGGTCGATTGCCATTTATAAGCTTTTCCAGATTTGCTTGAGCTGACGCTAGTTGTCCCCGATATTGAGTCAGTTGCCCTAACAGATCGGAGTCATCCATGCGTGCCAGAATCTGTCCCTGTTTAACCTGATCCCCTTCGTTTACCAGCCGACTTTTTAGGAGCCCAGCAGTTTTTGGACTGATATTGGCAGAACGTTCAGGCTGGACAGTCCCATTAGCCGAAACAGTTACAGGTATGCTTACTCTTTCTACAGGTACTGTCTGGGCTCTACGACTTGCTTCTAGACGCGGGATGAGGATAGCTTGGCGATAAGCCGTCAAGCCACCTCCTGCTACTAAGCCTAAGATGATTGAACCTAGCAGCAACCTAGTAATCCTATTTTTACCAAAGTCTTTCACAAACTTGAGCCCAGTGGGCGAGCATGATAAGTCTTCTGGAACTCTGGTAAATATTTTGTCACTTACCTCATCCTCCAGCCTTCTATCTTTAAGCATGTTCTGTGCTTGGCTTTAAAAAAAATTATGTTATGTAGCAACAGTAGGTCATTGCGGAGGGAGCTATTTACAGATATCACCAATACATAAAGGCGTCATACTGTCGACTTCAGTCCCACTGTTTGAAGCTGTAACTTGGTAACTTTGAAGCTTCGAAGTAACCCTGCTCTAAACGCCTACCAAGATAGATGCGGTGTTTGCCTTGATAAAGTTTTAGTTCCCCGTCTGAATTAATATTGATCTTGTAGTATTTTCCGTTTGGATGAATTGTATAAATGCCATCAGGACCTTTGAAAACTCGCCAATCAACTGACTCAGAATCATCTCTAAGCGCAATTACCTTTGCCAACAACATTATGAGTTCCAGTTTAATTGTGTAGTACTTACCATTAGGAGCGATGATATAGATGCCATCAGAATCTCTAGAAATGTGCCAATTATCTGGATCGGAACTATCTGTAACGGTTATTGCTTTAGCTAGCAATAGAAAAAGCTTTGTTCTGAGCGCAGATTTCAGCTGCGTCGGAATTCTCGCAAACGTTTTACTGCGAATAAATTGCCTTTTCATCTTCCAATTCGCTTGACGCATATACTACCTCTACATGTAGGAGCCAAAGCAACAGTAACCGCAAATAAGATTGCCCTAATGATTTACATGCTGTATCTTGATACTAGAAATTAGGATTGAGCTGTACATGAGCAGAAAGTCACAATCCACCTATGACTAAAGTCATAAGTTGAATCAAGACTCTAGTCATAGTCTATTAAGAGTAAATGTGACTATAGATGCTAGTGGTACGTACAACCGTGCAATAAAGTAAAATTAAAAGCTACCTCGGAAAACACTCATTTCTTGTGAAGCACCAGATCCTAATCCAGAGCAATTCCTTACGATTGCTACTCTATCTTGAGTGGATATTACTGGGCATGAGCACCCTTACAACGATTATACACGATCCACATCATCCCGCGCCCCAGTTCCCACTGCTAACAATTCTAGTCATTACTGGATTTGGGCTGATAGGTCTCAAATTACCAACAGGTAGGACAATCTTTAAAGTCCTTTATACAGCATTAGAATTTGGATTGGTTTTGTTGCCAACAGTCCTAGACAGTCGGGCGGGTATCCGTTTTTTCCCATTGCTCTGTCTTGTTGTGGTCATACGTAGTTGCCTCATCTTTAAACCACAGGGTCGCTTAGTAGTGGCAGGTTTGGCTTTTATGTCATTCCTGCTGGCTCTGTTTCTGCGATCTGAGAGTCCTGACGTAGCACGACCAATAGTACAAGAGCAGCTCAGTTTTACTTTCTTGCTCCTCAAGCTGAACTTTGCGTTGTTTTTTGGACTGATTCTGATATTTGTGTTGCTGTTAATCAACGCCTTGCTCGCTGAGCGCCAGAGTCGAGAGAAGCTAACGATCGCTAACGAGCAATTGCGGCACTATGCAATGCGACTGAAAGATCAGGTAACACTCCAAGAGCGCAATCGCATCGCTCGTGATATTCATGACTCTCTAGGACATTCGTTAACAGCACTGAACATTCAGTTAGAAGGAGCGTTGAAACTGTGGCAATCTAATCCTCAAAAAGCTCAGACATTCCTGGCAGAAGCTAAGCGGCTTGGCTCAACAGCCCTTCAAGAAGTGCGTCAGTCTGTCTCCACTCTGAGGTCAGATCCTTTACAAGGTCGAACTTTAGAAGAGGCGATCGCAGCTTTAGTGAAGGATGTATACTACGCAACTGGCATCTTGGCAGATTATAGTATTGACCTATGGTGTCCTTTGTCTATTGAGACCAGCACCGCC
>JAFASY010000319.1 GCA_019244235.1 Chroococcidiopsidaceae cyanobacterium CP_BM_ER_R8_30 | reverse complement strand
TCTTTCTTGCCAATTTGCAAGCCAATCTGCTCCACAGTACCGTGCAATGTCTTGGGCAATGTGCCATTTTGACTCGTCAGCGTCGCCTTTTGCCCTAGACGCACTTTGGCAATATCACTTTCGTAGACTTCTGCCACCGCGTACATTTGATCGGTTTGACCCAGCTCCACAATCCTTTGCCCTTTGTCGCTAACAACCTCTCCTGGTTGGGTGTGGATCTTCAACACCTGCCCATCGATGGGTGAGCGCATTGTCGCAAAATCGAGGTTAGCTTGCGCCTGTTTTACCTCAATTATTGCCTTTTCGACTTCGGCTTGCGCCTCCTGTACGTCAGCTGGGCGCACCTGTTTGAGTGCATTTAAGGCGGCTTTCTCTGCTACTGTTTGCTGTTGGAAAAGTCTATCTGTGCGTTGCTGATTGGTTCGGGCTTCAGCAATTTGCTGTTTAAGTGTTTCGACTGCTAAGCGCTTACTATCAAGAGCTGAAGCTGAGATGGCACCGTTTTGATATAACATCAGGTAGCGTTGATATTCGATTTGGGCATGGCGTTGTTCGGGTTCGAGCTGGGCAATTGTTGCCTCTTGGGCATTAGCCTCTCCCTGCAACTGAGCTTTAACACTATTAATATTTGCTTGTTGAGCCGTGATCTCTACTGGCTTCGCTCCCGCTTGTACCTGTGCTAAGTGGGCTTGTGCCACTTTCACCTGTGCTTGTGCCTGCTCCAGTGTTGTCATTAAGCGATCGTGACTATCGAGAATAGCAATAGCTTGTCCCACATGCACCTTGTCTCCCTGCTCGACCAAGAGTTTCGCCACGCGATTACTCTGAGCTGCGCTAGACGCCGAGAGTTGAATCACATCTCCTTGAGGTTCTAATCGCCCTAGAGCAGTCACGGCATTTAAGGTGGGGATTGCCTTAGCCGCCGCAGAGCTTCCTTGAGCGGCACTGAGCCACGGACGCAAGAGGTAGAAAGCAGTTGCTAGGCTCATGGTTGTAGCCATGCTGATTGCCAAAATGGTAATCCACTTCTGGATGGGCTTGGTGCTGGTGTTGATGATCATCAAATTTTTTCCTTATGAACCGTGGCACTACTAATTGAAGAATTTTGAGCTGAGTTTATGTTGATGGCGATAACAGTTTTCATAATTTAGTTCTGTTTATATAGGTTCGATGAACTGCTGTAGAAGTGGTGATCGAGCTTGAATTCAAGTTCGCAAGCACCACCGCATTCCATGATTGAAGATCGGTGTTTTAATTTATCTAATTTTGACAATGTCAACGCAGCTCCCGGAAACTTCCTCTGAGAGAACGTTGACTCGAACAATTAAAGCTTAATTGCTTCTACAAGCTGATTTAAACCGTATTTCTATTGAATTTAGAAATAAGACAAGATGAAAACAGCAGTGGTATTTCTATCAGTAAATACAGGTACATAAATACAAAAAATCAACCTATATAGGCAGAAAACATACTTAACCAGGAGAACACACCTTATATGAGTATGTTTTGATTACCAAATTATGCTTTTTAAAGCTAGGGGAGATATCCCCATTCATAGATTTTGAGCTGAGGAGACATCTACCTAATCAATCAACCTATCATACCTATAGCAATCTTAGATTAGTTGAAAACTCTTCTCCGTGTCCTCTGTGACGGAAGCTAATTAAATACGTTTTATAAAGTTTTTACTGTTTACCGTACATCTACTGAAGTTATCTTGCGCCCAGAGGGCAAGTACTCTCAGTTTTTTCAGTAAAACTACTGTTGGAAATATAGGAAGGTTGGCGTTAAGTTACTCTATGTAATTGTATTATGTGGATCTACTTGTAGTGTTAGCGCTTCAGGAAATGTATTTTTAGAGATGAAGCGTTTATATCATATGAGCAAGTTCGTGGTTATGCTGCTATGACGCATCTCACTACTGGTAGGCATTTTAGATGAATTCATTTATTGAAAGGAGGCTAGTAGCAGGACTGGGTTTAGTGTTTGCGATCGCGGCCAGCGTGGGAGTCATCTCATACCGTACAATAAGCGGACTAGTTGATACATCTGACTGGGTGGAACATAGTCACCAAGTCCTATCTAGGCTTGACGATCTCCAACTTCAAGTGAATCAGGCTGAGACTGAGCAACAGGATTACCTGATTACAGGGAACGAAAGCTATCTAGAACAGTATCAGACTAGGGTTGCCATAGCCAATTTTGCAATCAAGCAACTTCGGGAACTAACACGGGATAATCCGGCACAGCAGCAAAGATTGAATGATATTGAGCCTCTAGTTAAGAGCAGACAAACTGAAATAAAAGCGACTGATGAATTACGAAGAAATAGAGGATTTCAGGCTGCACAGATACCCATCGTTTTAAGTCAAAGTAAACAACTCAGAGACGACATTCGCCAAATCATCGATCAGATGAAGGCAGAAGAAAACAACCTATTACGAAGTAGGGCTCAGGAATCTAAAGCAAGTGTTAACAATACTATTCAATTCTTTTCAATTTTAACTCTGCTAATTTTTGTCTTCCTCATCCTAAGTTATTACTTCCTGAGTCGCTATTTCAAAGAGCGCAGAATCTCAGATGAGAAAATGCTTAGATTCCCGCCAATGGTTGAGTTTGCTAAAAGGATTGCAGTTGGTGATTTTCCTCTACCTTTACCAGCCAGTTTAGACGATGAGGTCGGACAACTATCAATTGCTTTAAATCAATTGCGCACCTCTTTCCTGGCTATCATGCAACAAACGAAAGAAATTGCTCAAGGAAATTATAATGCAGAGATTTTACCTCGTTCCGACAAGGATGAATTGGTTGTTGGTTTTAACAAAATGACTGAAACCTTGAGGGATTCGACCAAGAAAAATCAGCGAGAGAACTGGATAAAGACAGGGCAGACTGAATTAAACGAAAGACTCCGTGTGGAGCAGGAATTGACTGCATTAGCTCAAAGTATTATTAATTATATTGCAACTCTTTTAAATGCCCAGCTAGGGGTGATTTACTTAGTAAATGGTAACAAAAAATTTGAATTACTAGGCAGTTATGCTTATACTAGACGCAAGAACTTATCGAATGAATTTAATCTAGGTGAAGGCATTGTTGGACAGGCGGCATTAGAAAAAAAAACTATTCTTATTTCAAACATTCCAACTGACTACACCACCGTTACTTCTGGACTTGGTGAAGCGGTTCCACGCAATCTAATTGTTGTTCCCTTACTGTATAGAGATATCGTGGAGGGAGTCGTTGAACTAGGTTTCTTCCAGGAGATATCTGATACCCACATTGAATTTCTTAACCGAACTGCTGAAGGAGTTGCAATCGCCTTCAATTCTGCCCGTTCCCGTACCCAGGTGCAGCAATTACTAGAAGAATCTCAGGCACAGTCAGAAGAACTACAAGTGCAACAGGAGGAGCTAAGGCAAACTAATGAGGAGCTTGAAGAGAAGGCAGCATTATTGTTAAAGCAAAATCGAGAAGTAGAACGCAAGAACCAAGAGATTGAACAGACAAGAGCAGCTCTAGAAGAGAAGGCCAAGCAGCTAGCCTTGACATCAAAGTACAAGTCTGAGTTTCTAGCTAATATGTCCCACGAACTACGGACGCCTCTCAACAGCCTGCTCATCCTGTCTAAATTGTTATCTGAGAATAAAGAAGCTAACTTGACCTCGAAGCAGGTGGAATACGCTAATACCATTTATGGGTCAGGTAAAGACCTATTGAACCTGATAGACGAAATTCTTGATCTTGCCAAGATTGAGTCAGGCAAAATGACGGTAGAAGTCAGCGAAGTGGTATTCGCAACTTTACGAGATAACATTGAGCGTAACTTCCGACAAGTAGCACAGAGTAAAGGACTCGATTTCACAATTGAACTTGGTACTAACCTGCCAAGGGCAATTTACACAGACGAGAACCGTTTACAGCAAGTCCTGAAAAATTTACTATCCAACGCTTTCAAGTTTACAGCCCAAGGTCAAGTCAGTTTGCGAGTTGAGTTGGTAGCTCAAGGGTGGAGTCCCGAACGAGAAATGCGTCCCAGTGCTGGTACTGCAATCGCCTTTTCAGTTAGTGATACGGGAATCGGTATTCCTGTCAACAAACAAAAGGTTATCTTTGAAGCATTCCAGCAAGCCGATGGCACCACCAGCCGTCAGTATGGTGGCACAGGTTTGGGCTTATCAATTAGTCGGGAAATTGCTCATCTCCTCAATGGCGAAATTTGCTTAGTTAGTACCCCAGGGCAGGGAAGTACATTTACGCTCTATTTACCGCACGAGTCTAAAGTTCATAATGGAGGGTTGCAACAACTCGTCCCTAGCTCCAATCTTGAATCTGTTGTGCCAAATGCATTACCCGTCAAGCAACCAAAAGCCAATTCTCCCTTGCCAGCAGTCGTTGAGGAGAGAGCGCAGATTCTAGACGATCGGCATACCATCCAATCAGGAGACCGCACGCTCTTAATCGTAGAAGATGATGTCAACTTTGCGCAAATTTTGCTAGACATCTCGCGGGAGAAAGGTTTTAAAGGGATTGTGGCCTTGCAGGGTGATACAGGGTTAGCTTTAGCACAGCAATTTTGTCCAAC
Source organism: Chroococcidiopsidaceae cyanobacterium CP_BM_ER_R8_30 (assembly GCA_019244235.1). Taxonomy (GTDB): domain Bacteria; phylum Cyanobacteriota; class Cyanobacteriia; order Cyanobacteriales; family Chroococcidiopsidaceae; genus JAFAVL01. The sequence goes on along the minus strand of JAFASY010000319.1, from coordinate 3,401 downwards.
GGCCATTATGTTAGACCTTAAGTTGCCTGTAATGGACGGCTGGTCAGTGTTAGACCGCTTGAAGCACGATCAGAAGACGCGACACATCCCCATTCATATTGTTTCTGGTCTAGAAGCAAGGCAACGGAGCTTGCAATTAGGGGCAATTGCTTACCTACAAAAGCCTGCCAGTCGAGAAGCCGTGGCATCGGCGTTGACCGATATCCAGAGATTTGTAGAGCGCCCTGTCAAGAAGTTGCTAGTGATCGAAGACAAAGAAGAACAGCGTCAGAGCATTGTGGAATTGCTCAGTCATTGGGATGTTCACACGACTGCTGTTGGTACAGGGACACAGGCACTATCAGTCCTCAAAGCTGAACCATTTGACTGTATCGTGCTCGATTTGGGTCTGCCAGATATGAGTGGCTTTGAACTAATTGAGCAAATCGATCGACAAGTTAGCACTAGCCAGACAGAGAGTCGTACCTCTTTACCTATCATCATTTATACGGGTAAAGAATTGACCGAGCAAGAGGAAACTGAACTTAAGCGAGTGACAAAGGCGATCATTATCAAAGATGTCAAGTCACCAGAACGGCTGCTAGATGAAACGGCTTTATTCTTGCATCGCGTACAGTCAAATTTGCCGGAAGCTAAACAGCAAATCTTGGAGCAACTCAGGCAACAAGAGCCTGTTTTAGCTGGCAAGAAAATATTAATTGTAGACGACGATGTACGTAACATCTTTGCTCTCAGCAGCATTTTGGAGGAGCATCAAATGGAAGTTGTGTTTGCAGAGAATGGTCGTAAAGGCATTGAGTTATTACAAGAAAAACCTGATATCGATGCGGTTTTGATGGATATTATGATGCCAGAAATGGACGGCTACGAGACAATGCGTACAATTCGTCAAGAAAGTCAGTTTCGCTCTTTACCGATTTTAGCGCTCACTGCTAAAGCAATGAAGGGTGATCGCGAAAAGTGCCTTGAAGCAGGTGCGTCAGACTATATTACCAAACCCGTAGAAACTGAGCAGCTATTGTCATTATTAAGAGTCTGGTTGTATCGGTCTTAGGGCATATCCATACAACAACTAATTTGACATGAATGAGGCATGATTAATTATGAACTAGAACTAGAAACTCTCGAAATCGAGCTACTTTTGGAAGCTGTGTTTCGTTATTACGGATATGACTTTCGGAACTATGCTCCAGCTTCGCTCAAGCGACGAGTCTGGAATGCGATTCAGGCAGAAGGGTTGACAACTGTATCTGGACTGCAGGATAAGGTGTTACATCACAGAGATTGTCTAGAACGTTTTTTGCTGATGCTTTCTGTTAATGTGACTGCGATGTTTCGCGATCCCAGCTTTTACTTAGCGTTACGTCATGTGGTTGTACCACTGCTAAAAACCTATCCATTTATTCGCATCTGGCATGCTGGATGCTCGACGGGTGAAGAGATCTATTCAATGGCAATTTTGTTGCAGGAAGAGGGTTTATATGACCGCTGTCGGATCTATGCAACAGATATGAACGAAGCCGTATTAAAGCAAGCGAAGGCAGGGATTTTTGCCTTGGACCGGATGCAAGACTATACACAGAACTATCAGCAAGCAGGCGGCAAACGGTCTTTTTCTGAGTATTATACTTCTGGCTACGAACATGTGATTTTCAGTTCATCGTTGAAGCGAAATTTAGTTTTTTCTCAGCATAATTTAGTAGGAGATGGTCCCTTTAACGAATTTAATTTAATAGTGTGTCGTAACGTCCTTATCTACTTTAACAAAATACTACAGGAACGAGTTCAAACTTTGTTCTATAAGAGTCTAAGTAGATTTGGTATTTTAGGCTTAGGTCGTCAGGAATCTCTAAAATTCATCTCATATTATCAAGATTACGAAGAGCTGGTAGGTTGTGAAAAGTTATATCGCAAAATTTCTTGAGTAATGATTCTATTTCTATATATGAAATTTGAACTAGTTGTTATTGGTACATCATTGGGAGGACTAAAGGCAATTGAAATTTTGCTATCGGGTTTACCAAAAGGTTTTCCCTTAGCGATCGCAATTGCTCAGCACCGTCACAGAAACGCTAAAGAGCTACTCAGCAAATTGCTACAACAGCATAGCCTGTTACCAGTGGTAGAGGTAGAAGATAAATATCCGGTCACCCCCGGTCATGTCTATCTTGCTCCTGCCGATTATCACTTACTAGTAGAACCTGGTAACTTTGCTCTCTCTACCGAAGCGCCAGTGTTATATGCGCGTCCCTCAATCGATCTATTATTTGAGTCTGCTTCAGACGCCTATACCCATCGAGCTATCGGTGTAATTTTAACTGGGGCCAACCAGGATGGGTCTCAAGGTCTAGCCGCTTTAAAGAGAAGGGGCGGACTGGCAATTGTTCAAGATCCGAATGAGGCTGAAAGTAGTCCCATGCCCATCGCTGCAATTTCAGCTACTCAGGTAGACCATATTCTACCGCTGGGAAAAATTGCGTCTTGCCTAATCGAGTTAGCTAACCGAGGTAAGAGAGGGAGATAGGAACATGTTGCCTGAAGAAAAAATCAACATTCTTCTCGTAGATGACCATTCAGAAAATTTGTTGGCACTAAGTGCAATTCTAGGAATGCCAGGTTATAACCTAGTGCAAGCCCTCTCTGGTGAAGAAGCTCTAAAATGTTTACTCCATCAAGATTTTGCCGTAATTCTGATGGATGTGCAGATGCCGGAAATGGATGGATTTGAGACTGCCACAATCATTCGATCTCGCAAGCGCTCTCGCCGCACTCCAATTATTTTCCTAACGGCGATTGATAAGAACCAGAGTCGTGTTGTGACTGGCTATGAACTAGGAGCGGTAGATTACCTATTTAAACCAGTTGTGGCAGAAATATTGCAGTCAAAGATAGCAGTATTTGTCGATCTTTTTAGGAAAACGGAGGAGATCAAACGCCAAGCATCCCAATTAGCAGCTGCCAACCAACAACTAGCAGCAGAAATTATTCAGCGTCGGCAGGCAGAGGAACAGATCAATAGGCTAAACCAAGATTTAGAGCAACGAGCGATCGCTCTAGAAGCTACTAATCAAGAATTAAGGGCTTTCAATTATGCAGCTTCCCATGACTTAAGAACTCACCTCAACCACATAGCAGGTTTCAGCAAAGCTTTACTAGAAGATTATGAAGATAAGTTAGATGCAGAAGGAAAATATTACTTAGAAGCTGTACACAACGCCACTCATCGTATGATGCAGCTGATGAGCGATCTGCTGCGTCTTTCTCAGATGACATACTGGGAATTGCAGTTTGAGTCGGTCGATTTGAGCGCTCTAGCTCAAGAGATCGTCACAGAATTTAAACAAGCTGCTCCTCAACGTCAAGTAGAGATTGTCCTCATGCCAGAAATATTGGCTCAAGGT
>JAFASY010000310.1 GCA_019244235.1 Chroococcidiopsidaceae cyanobacterium CP_BM_ER_R8_30 | reverse complement strand
GCACCGCGCTATGTTGGCTCAAGGCTGTCTCAATTTCCCCCAACTCGATGCGGAAACCACGAATTTTCACCTGGTTGTCAATCCGACCAAGAAACTCAATGTTACCGTTTAGTAAATAACGCGCTAAGTCCCCAGTTTTGTACAGACGTGCTCCAGCTTCCTGGCTCCAGGGGTGAGGAATGAACTTAAGGGCGGTTAGATCGGGACGGTTGAAATAGCCTCGCGCCAATCCCAAGCCACCGATATATAGTTCGCCCGGTTCACCGACAGCAACAGGCTGCAAATCCGCGTCAAGTATATAAATCTCTGCGTTGGCAATGGGGCGACCAATGGGAGCAATTGATTGATTAGTTCCGCGATCGCATGTCCAGAAAGTGGCATCGATGGAAGCTTCAGTAGGACCATAGAAATTATGCAAGACATTTTCTAAGTCCAGATGAGCAAAGAAGCGCTCTATAAGTTCTACTGGCAAAGCTTCCCCACCACAAGTGATATGCCTTAGGCACTTACAGTCCTCAATTCCCTTTTCCTCTAACAGCAGGCGGAGCATGGAGGGCACTTGGGTGATGGCGGTAATCTGCTGCTGAGCAATCTGCTTAACAAGGTAAGCGGTGTCCTGATGTCCACCGGGGCGGGCCATAACCAGTTGCGCTCCAAATGATAGCGGCCAGAATATCTGCCATACTGAAGGGTCGAAGCTAACAGAAATTGTCTGCAAAAGTCGATCTGTCTGGTTGAGTCCAAAGGCTGTTTGCCTCCATTGAAGTAGATTACAAACACCACGATGGGGAACCATTACACCCTTGGGCTGTCCTGTAGAACCCGAAGTGTAGATTATGTAGGCTAAGTTTAAGGGTGTCACTCCACTAACCAGATTAGTCCTGCTTGCAAAGGCATCCGCTTGCCAGTCTTTGTCGAGGCAAACAATACGCGCTTGATGTTCGGGAAGCTTTTCAACCAGATCCTGTTGAGTTAACAGCACTGATACCTGGGCATCTTGCAACATGAAGGTCAAGCGCTCTTGGGGATAGGTTGGGTCAAAAGGCACATATGCACCACCAGCTTTGAGAATGCCTAGAATTGCCGCCACGATCTCCACTGAGCGCTCCAAGCACAAACCCACCTGTACTTCTGGTCCTACTCCCAACGAACGGAGGTAATACGCCAGACAGTTAGCACGATCGTTTAACTCAGAGTAGGTTAACTGCTCATCTTCAAAGACTACCGCTACAGCGTCAGGTGTTCGCTTTACCTGAGCCTCAAATAGCTCATGAATACACTTGTCCTGCGGGTAATTCACCTGAGTGTCGTTCCACTCAAAAAGTAACTGATGGCGCTCTGCCTCAGTCAGGAGCGGCAAGTCCTTTAGCCGCAGATCTTGGTTAGCGACTATATCCTTTAACCAAGTATGGAAATGCAACAGCATTTGGTTAATAGTGGTAGCGTCAAACAAATCGGTGTTATAGTCTACCTCCAACAGCAATTTATCTTTGATCTCGATCGCATTCAAATGAACTTCAAACTTTGTGTAACTGATAGGAGACGATACCAACTCCATCTCTAGCCCAAACATTTGCAGCGTACCACTGGCTCGGTCTTGGTTAAATGTTGCGCTTACTAAAGGAGAGCGACTGGGGTCCCTACTTAGATTCAGTTGGTTAAGCAACTGAGCAAAAGTGTAATCCTGATGCTCGTAGGCATCCAACAAGACACGCCTAATTGTGGTTAGAAATTCTGAGAATGTAGGAGAACCAACCAGGCGACTGCGTATTGGCAGTAATTCGGCACAGTAGCCTACCATCTTTTCACTACCTTCCATTTTTCGCTGCGCTACTGGAATACCGACGACAACATCATTCTGATTTGTCCAGCAGTGCAACAAAGCTATATAAACCGCTAGGAGCGTCATGAACAGCGTGCATCCTTTTTGCTTACTGAGTCTTTTGATCTCGGCATAAAGGTTTGCTTCAACCTGCAAACTTGTTCTGGCTCCGCTATAAGTCTTAACAGGCGGTCGCGGGTGGTCTGTAGGTAACTCCAAAACAGGAATCTGGTCAGCAAATTGCCCTATCCAGTAAGCTTCTTGTTTTGTTATTTCTGGGCTTTTGCTCTGCTGCTCTTGCCATTTGATATATTCTTGGAATTGCAGTGGTGGCTCTTGCTCACAATCGATTCCTTGACACTCGGCGGAATAAAAGGTAGCTACCTCTTGTAGTAACAAGCCAATCGACAAGCCATCAATAATAATGTGGTGAGCCGTGAATATTAGCAGATGAAGTTGTTCCTCTAACTTCAGAAGATTTACACGCAATAGCGGTCCTCGCACAAGGTCAAAACTTTGTTGGGTTGCTTGTTTTAAGCAATGAGCCACTTTTGTTTCACGCTCAGAGGGATCTAGACTTGAGAAGTCAATCACAGGAACATCTATAGTCAAACTGGGTAATATCTGCTGAATCTCTCCCTCTGGGCTGATGATTGTCCGCAGCGCTTCATGACGATCGACAACCTTTTGAAAAGCCTGATGTATAGTCTCCAAATGCAACGAACCCCGCAGTCGAAACATGATAGATTCGTTGTAGGCGCTTGATGCTTCGTTTCCTATCTGTGCCAAAAGCCAGAGCTGTTTTTGTGTTGGCGTTAAGGGAATGCTTAAAACCTCAGGCTTGACTTCTTTACTAGAAGATACTGTTGTTAAAGATGAATGAGATTTCTCAGAAGCACTATCCTCCGGTTTTTTATAGCACTCTTTCAGCTGATCTAAATGCTGAAATCCTTCTACAACAGAATCATTGTCTACTCCAAAATCAACAAAGCAAGCAATTTCATCGACCCCAATTGCTATCAGGTTCTCAATAATTGGGGAGCAAGAATTAGGCGTTCCAATTAAAGCGCTCGTTTGTACATAACGCTCGTAAGCTTTTGAGAGGATGTAATCAATATCGTCTTCTGAAAGTTTGTCTAGGTCTACTTCCAGCCCTTGACTTTTCACCAGGTTTTGAAAAAGACCGACAGTTGAGCGGAGGTAATTGTAAAAAGGTTGACGAGCCTTTTCCCGAACAAGATTCAGGTCATCTCCAACAAATGTATGGAGTAAAACCGTCACTTGACCAGATTCTAAATCATGCCTATGCTTAGATAAAGATTCACGATACAGAGCTATGTTCCTCGCTAAATCTTCAATTGTCTGCCCCATCAAATTAGTTAAAATGCCTGCACCGATTTCACCAGCTCTGATATAAGTCTCTGGATTATTGACAACTGTAATCCAAATTGGCACATCTGATTGCATTGGCATGGGAAACAATTTGATATTGATGTCGCTTCCGGCACCATCTCGAAATTGAATCGGCTCACCTCTCCAGAGCTTTTGCACTGTCTTAATTTCTTGAAACATCAGTTCCCGATGCTTGCCATAAGACTCTGGTGCCAGCACAAAATCATTAGCATGCCAACCGGAGGCAAACGAAATTCCGACTCTGCCTTTTGATAAATTGTCAACGACTGCCCACTCTTCAGCAACCCGAATCGGATGATGTAGTGGCAATACAACACTGCCAGCACGTATCTGGATGTGCTGCGTTTCTCTGGCAAGTGCAGCACCAATTACTGATGGATTGGGTGAAAATCCTCCAAAGGCATGAAAGTGACGTTCGGGTAGCCATAGAGCTGCAAAACCAGATCGATCGGCAAATTTTGCTCCTTCAAATAAGAGGTTATACTTGTCAGAGTTGAATTCTGACTCATACTTGCCGAAGTAATACAGGCTAAAAGACATTCCCTGGCTAGGATCTCGGCTTAATTTGATTCCTGTAGGTTTACGGTATGTTAAAGCAGGTTTATAAGTTTTTCGCTCCCAAAACCCAGTTGGTTGCGCTTCTACTTCAGTAACTTTCAAGCTCTGGATGTTAGACTCGAAATTTACCTTATTTATTTGCTGTTCTAACTGTTTACCAAGCTTAGGCACGTTAGGCGAACATTTCGGGAAAAAACCTCCCGATCGCATTTCGGTTACGCTATCTTTAACAGCCTGGATCACATAGTTAATGTCTTCGTCTGTATGGGCTGTGGATAGTAAACAACTGCGCCCTTCCCAAATATAAACACCTTTTTCGAGCAGATGATAAAACAGCAACTCCATTTCTAGAGGTTGGTTGAAAACGCTGTAATTGCCCGCAAAGACAAAGCGAAACAGGGAGCCAAAATGCACCACTTGGATAGGTACATCATTTTGCTCAAAGTAAGTGTTGAGGCTTTGAGCTAGTTGCGCTGTGCGTTGGTTCAACTGCTGCTGAAGAGTTGGTCCTTGCTCTTTGAGCTGCTTGAGTACAGCTCGGGAAGCTGCCATAGCCAGAGGATGCTTAGAGAAGGTACCCGCAAAATAGGTGGTTTCTGCCTGAGGATACGATGCGTCCCCGAAGTTCCACATACCTCCATCAATTCCATCCATGTATGCGGTCTTACCAGCTACTACTCCTATTGGCATGCCACCGCCAACCACCTTCGCATAGGTAACCAGGTCTGCTTTAATATCGAACCACGCCTGAGTACCGCCTGGATGGATGCGAAAGCCCAGAAGAACTTCATCAAATACCAGTGCTATTCCCGCTTCTTGCGTTAATTTTCTCAGTTGTTGTAGAAATGCTTTGGGTTGCAAATCAGGGCGACGGCTCTGCACAGGCTCGACCAGAACGGCAGCCAACTGTTGGGCATGAGCTTTAATTATGTCGAGAGATTGGAGATCGCCATAATTGAGTACCAAAACATCGTCAACTACATTTTGTGGCACGCCAGGTGCTAATGGAGCTGAACTCAGCTCTCCTTTCACTGTCTGAGCTGTAGCTAGAGTGCCATCAAAGTGACCGTGATAAGAACCTGTGAACATAGCAATCTTAGTGCGACCTGTCGCCGTTCGGGCTAAGCGGAGTGCAGTCATAACTGCTTCTGTACCTGAATTACAGAAAGAAACTCGCTCCACACCCGTCAGTTCACAAATTAACGCTGCCACCTCACCAGCAAGTTGTGAGCGGGGACCAATTTGTATTCCTTGCTGTAACTGCTCTTTCAGGGCTTCCGTGATAAAAGGCGGATTATGACCAAACAGATGTACACCAAATCCCATCGTGAGGTCTACGTATTCATTTCCATCCACATCCCAGATTTTGGAACCTTGCGAGTGCTGTCCAATGATTGGATAACACACTTCCTTGGTATCCCAACGAAACCCTGCTGAGGATCTCCTATCGGCCAAAAACGGACGCTCGCTTTGTGTTTGTTGCTTAGATTTTTGAGTGCGCTTAGTGTAACGTGCAATTAATGCCTCCAGGTGTCGCTGCTGCTCAAGACTTAACTTGCCATTTTCTTTTGACTTTATTAGTTGCGAAGATGGATGTACATTCGCTTTATTTAACTCGACCTTAACAGATGCCTTGTTAGAGGATACATCTTGAGATTGAAAGGATGCATCGGCAGGATAGTTAGAGTTAGATGCTGGTTGACTGAGGAACTTGGATAATGCAGGCTCTTTTAAAAAAGATGTCTGTGCGGGTACCCTGTTGTAGCCTAAGACTTCTAGCTGCTGAGTCATAACTTCCAGCTGTTGCCCAATAACTCGTTCTAGCACCGTCTCAGGTAACGCCATTCTTGCCTTGTTGTCCAGGGCTGTATATACAGGTGCAGTCTCTGTTACATCTACAGATGTCTGTAAGGCTGGTTGCTGGGATGCCATACTAGGCTCGCTCTCAGACGGTGGGAAATTGTTAAGGAGCGATGGAGGTAGATGGTTGTTTATGTATGTGGCAAGGGCATCAATGGTTGTAAGTTCTTCAAACAACTGGCGAATTGCAATTTTTATTTCAAAGCTATTCTCAATAGTTCGGATAGCCTCTACGAGAACTAGCGAATCAGCCCCCATTTCGAGAAACGGTGCATAAATATCTACATCTGCTGGGTCTATTTGCAGTAAACGTGCTACGATGCCGCGCAATTGTGACCGAATGCTATCTCCTAGCTGGGTTTTTTGTGTTGTTTCAATCTGTGGCTTAGGCAATGAGTTTTCTGAGTTGTTCACATGCATAAGGGTTACATCTCTCTTTTTGTCAGACTCAATCCAATAACGTTTACGCTCAAAGGGATAAGTAGGTAGGGGCATGCGATGTCGTTGGTAGTCTTTGTCAAATCCAGCCCAGTCTACATTTACACCCTGTGTTTCCAGCATCGCCAAGCTGTTTAACAGCACGTGCCAGTCATCTTGTCTAAGCTGTAATGAAGGCAACCACAACAAGCCAGTTTCTTTTCCCAGGCAACGCTTACCCATTCCCAGCAAAATGTCGCGCGGACCGATTTCTAGAAATATTTGATAGCCATGTTCAGCCAGCGTATTCATTCCCGCTGCAAATTGCACTGGTTCTCGAAGGTGGCAACGCCAGTAACTGGCATCTGGGATTTCTCCAGGTTTGAGGATTTGACCTGTCAGATTTGAAATTAGGGCAATGCGTGGGGCTTTAAACTGTATTTGGCATGCTTGGCGCTCAAATTCGTCGAGAATCGGGTTCATTAGGGGCGAGTGGAAGGCATGAGAAACTTGTAAAGGCTTTACGAGAATCCCCTCAGACTGAAACTGATCGAGTGCAGACTGCACAGCCTCTCTCACGCCGGAAATGACGATGTTTTCAGGTCCGTTGACAGCAGCGATTGCTATTTGTGACTCATAGTGAGCAATAGTGTTGAGGACCTGCTTCTCACCTGCAAACACCACTGCCATCTCACCTTCCTGTGGTAAGGACTGCATCAGTCGGCTGCGTTCGGCGACGAGCTTGAGTCCATCTTCTAGGCTGAATACCCCAGCAACACAAGCCGCTACGTATTCTCCTACACTGTGACCCATAACAGCATCCGGTATAATTCCCCAAGAACGCCACAGTTCGGAAAGCGCGTATTCCAGCGCAAAGAGCGCTGGTTGCGTATATGCAGTTGCGTGCAACACATTGGTTGCATCTGGTGCGTAGAGTAACTTTAGCAAAGACTGTCCCAGATAGGGGTAAAGCACGCGGTCGCATCGTTCCAAGGTGGCGCGAAAGGTGGGTTGGGTTTCATAAAGCTTCCGCCCCATATCATGATATTGAGAGCCTTGTCCTGTGAATAAAAATGCTATTTTTGGGCGCTTTTTATTCTGCACCACTGCACTTATGACTCCCAATGTCTGCTTGCCAGTGGCAAATGCACTTAGATGCGATCGCATCTGTACGGTCGATTCTGCGATGAGGCTCAAGCGGTAGTTAAAATGTGATCGCCCGGTATTGGCCGTGAAACAAATATCTGCAAGGGAAGCTTCAAGATGAGAGCCCAAAAAGTCTTGATAACGTTGTGCCACTTCCTTCAAAGCCTTCTCACTTCTTGCAGAGAGAGTAAGAAGGTGTAGGGGGCGTTCAATGTCACCAGCTACCTGAGAAATGACAGGTGCTTCTTCAAGGATCACATGGCTATTTGTGCCACCGAAGCTAAACGCGCTAATTCCGGCTAAGCGATTTCCAGAGCAAGACCAAGGCTGGCATTTACTAGGGATGGCAAAGGGAGTTCCTGCTAAAGAAATATATGGATTGAGCTGGTTGAGGTGTAAATGTGGAGGGATTTCTTGATTTTGTAGTGATAGTACCACTTTGATTAAGCTAGCAATTCCGGCAGCGGCTTCTAAATGACCAATGTTGGTCTTGACCGAACCAATCCAGCAAGGTTGTTCTGGGGAACGGTTCTCCATCAGCACTGCTTTTAGGGATTTAATTTCAATGGGGTCTCCCAGGGATGTGCCAGTGCCATGAGCCTCAACATAGCTAATCTGCGCAGGTTTGCACTCAGCACTTTTTAAAGCCTGACGGATGACCGCTTGCTGTGCGGGTCCATTGGGTGCTGTAATTCCATTGCTAAGACCATCTTGGTTAACTGCTGAGCCTCTGATCAGTGCTAGGATATTGTCTCCATCCCTAAGCGCATCTGAAAAGCGTTTAAGAATTACTACGCCGCAGCCCTCTCCCCGCACATAACCGTCGGCACTAGCGTCAAAGGTCTTACAGCGACCGTCAGCTGCCATCATATGTGCTTGAGAGAAAGTGATTGTTGGCTCTGGAGACAGAATTAGGTTTACCCCTCCGGCTAAGCACAAATCAGTTTCCCCACTTTGCAAACTTTGGCAGGCAAGGTGAACCGCAACCAGCGATGAAGAGCAAGCTGTATCTATTGCTACACTTGGTCCTCGTAAATCCAGCAAATAGGATACGCGGTTAGCGACAATGCAGGGAGATGTTCCAGTGCCGTTGTATGCTTCTATGTCAGATAATTCTTTGTATAGAAGCCTGTGGTAATCCAGATTGCTGATGCCGAAAAATACCCCTGTCTGACTGCCAGCCAGTTTTTTCGGCATCATTCCGGCATTTTCTAGGGCTTCCCATACCACCTCCAGCACCAGTCGTTGCTGAGGATCAATTCGCTGGGCCTCGCGGGGAGAAATTCCGAAAAAGCCAGGTTCAAATTGATCAACCTGGTCAAGAAAACCACCCCAGCGGGTGTTCATCTTTCCAGGTATATTTGGGTCTGGGTCATACAGGGTATCAATATCCCATCGCTCTGGCGGCACCTCGGTGATTGCATCTATGCCTTTATGCAAAAGTTGCCAAAATGCTTCTGGGTTGTGAGCCTTGGGAAAACGGCATCCAATTCCTACAATCGCTATCGGTTCCATATCAATGCCAATTCAATCTCAATACTTACACGGCTCTGTTTTGACATTTATGCTGTGCAAGTAGCACAAAAAGGCTCTTATACCATTTCCGAATAAATTTGCACTATTGTAGGAAAAGCCAGAGTTAGATATGTGCAGTCATGACAAGTGTCTTTCATGTTGACATCCAAGAAAGTGAGACCGAACTCAAAGAGCTGATGGGTCGTCAAACGAAAGCTCGTCTAAGAGACCGAGTACGTGCACTTTATCTTTGCAAAACGGGTCAAGTTCAACAGCTTGAAAAACAATTCGATCACAACGATGCTGAGTTGCGACAAGACCACTGCCTGCGTCAGATTAAAGCAGCATTGTTAGCGAAGTTTAATGAAAATTTTCCATTTTAACTCGCATTAGCTTCGATTCAAGCTAGCTAACGCTAGTCTATTATAAAGTTATTTATCAATTCTGTTCAAATGACAGCTAATTTTCGATGTTTACACACCCTAAGAGGACACAAAGATATACCTGGGTTTGTAGCCATTCATCAAGAGAGATCATATCTTATCACTAACAGCATAGACAAACTGATTTTATGGGATCTAAATAGCGGCGAACAACTCTGTACTTTAGCACAAGGTGGCCGACCAGTCATCATTAGCTCCATGGTTAAAAGCTCAAATGCGCCAATCCTAGCCTGCGATGTGGGAAACGGTCTCATTAAAGTGTGGAACTTAGATACCAGAAAACAGACACTAACCTTCCGGGGTCATGCCTTTCAAATTGTTGGTCTAGCTATCACCCCTGATGGGAAAACACTTGCAAGCGGTAGTTGCGACCACACAATTAAAGTATGGAATTTACCCAAGCACCGAGAGATGGGTCTCGTCGTTGACCCAGAAGTAAATAGCAGATCCATTGCTATCAGTCCAGATGGTCAAACCCTCGCTCATGGCAGCATTAACGAGCTTAAGATCTGGGACTGGAAAACAATATCAGAAATCTACAAGATTGATGGTCCTTTGTGGACTTACGCTCCAGTCGTTTTCAGTCCCGATGGTAAAACTATCACCAGTGCTACTACTGACCACACAATCAAAACCTGGCAACTTAGCACTGGACAAGTCGTACAAACGCTTAACGGTCACACAGACTATGTTCGGTCTCTCAGCTTTAGTAGCAACGGTCAAATCTTAGTCAGCGGAAGTAGTGACAATACAATTAAGGTTTGGGACATGAAAACTCATCAATTGATTCAAACCCTAACTGGACATACCAAAACTGTCGCGGATACTACTATTAGCCCGAACGGGCAAACTATAGCAAGTATCAGTTGGGATGGCACAGTTAGAGTTTGGGGTCAAGACCCTTAACTCAAAGGTATTTAAAAGTGAGCCTGGTGAGCCTGCCTACACAGCAACTTGAGGGGCACTTGTCATAATCAACTCTTTCTTTTCCTACAAGAGTGCAAAATTATTCAGAAATGGTATTATGCTTGAGCCCTCAATGACGAGCAATTTCTAGCTGTTGTCAGCAACAGACTTAGAGAAATGATTAAAGGTCTTGATATTATTTTGGAGAGCTTTGCTAATGGAGCCTCCTGCAGCCATTACACCCATATCTCGGTTAATCGGCCACTGATAGTCTAGGCAGCTGAATAATCTGCGTAGAGATTCTATTAGCCTTTGATGGTACTTGAGTCCCACATGGAAACCATCGTGTTCCTGACAAAAGCACTTTTCAAGCCAATCAAGTGCTTCTTGAGTAGATAATGCAAATAAAGGAGACTTCAATAGCTTGTAGAAGAACAGCATCAACAAGGGACTATCTGCAACACAGCGACCAGGTAGCACGCCAGAAAGACCACTCAGAAGGTTTTGTTGCATCATGTAGATCATCTGACCAGACACGAACTTCTCATAAGCTGTTGGCTTCGGAAAGTCTTTGTATATATCTCTAGCGAGTGTCTGAGAGATTGTGGTATGGAAAGCTTCATCCAATAAATGGTTGTAGGATATAGCGGTTGGGGTTGGGATAAACTCGCCTTTCTGTTCTAACTCTTGGAAATATTTGAAGTAGGGATATTCTTGGTTTTTGAGAATTGCATTACCTGTGTAACGTATGGAGTAGTACTGGCAAGCCATGAACGGCGAAATCCCCCAGTTTAAGGTAAAGAAGCGTAACCAATGCTGAGGTGCTATTCGCCCTACTATACCATCCACCGCAGCAGGAATCTGCTTGCCTTTTTGATCTAGCTCCCGCAAATAATGGGAGTAATATTCTTTTTTTTCCTTGAGCATCTCCTTAGCTACAAAGCTTAAGGCAGAGTTCCAGTAAGCAGACATCTGAGTAGTCCCCTGGCTTGAGATGAAAACCTTTTGTAGCTGTTGAGGTACTAATTGTCTAACCCAATCACTAGCACTCAATTTATCTGATTTACTGTAAAGGGGGTTGCCTAATACTGTCTTGCCAGTGATGGCGATTTTTGTCTGGTAACAAACCTGTTGAAAGGCGCGAATGTGGTCGTTTTCCTGATCGGTTTCAAAGTCTAATTCACGACAAAGGGTGTCGTAACCACCAACAGCATTAAAAACACCAGCCGTGACCTTGTTGTAAATAATGGTATTGGCTTCGCTAGCAGCAGTCTGGTTATAATTCCCCACCCAATACAAATGATTTAAAGCTAGCTTTTGCAAAGGTGAAGCGGCTTCGTAGAGTGGGGTACTGTAAAGTAGTGATAGCTCAGGATTGCTCCAATAATAATTGCTGTTGCTAGCGTAGTTAAATTGCTTGCCCAGAACTCTGAGTTTCTCAGTGTAGTTCGAGGTATTGTTTTTACTAAAGGTTTTTTCAACAACTTGCTGATGCTTTTTTTTCTGATTTTGAGACATAAATAGTTGATTCCCTGAATTGATAAATTTTGTACTAATCTTCACGTTCACTCTTTAAGTTTCAACTAGCGCATAGGACTTACGCCATCATCAGTATTGCCTGATAGCTCGATGGTTTCTAAAAGTCTGATTTGCCAGAGTGATGCGTAAGCCCTATAGCATTAGAGTTGAATTCAGATTACCTTTCCTCTTGAAATTCCCCGCCTAGATACTGAACTAAAGCTTCAATTGTGGGGTAATCATACATTAAAGTTGGATCGAGTTCACATCCTAGCCACTGCTGTAAGTCACCAGCCAGACCAATTATGACTACAGAATCTAAACCGTAGCGGTAAAAAGGAATCGTAACGTCGATTGCATCTGTGTGGACTTGCAGCAAGTCAGCCATATAGGAGACGAGCCAAGCTTGAATCTCTACCTCTGTTGCTTTCAGCTGTTGAGTGGTATCATCTGCTTTTCGATCTACCAAAGTCGGCATTTTAGTGATTTGAACACTCTGGTTTTTCATGCTTAAAACTCCGTATCTTAATTAAGCTAAAGTGCATTCAACACGTAATTGAGGATTTGAGTGAGAGTCTTCCACCACATCTAGACTTCTCGTTAGAAAACCTACCCGGCACGCATGGCGTTGAATCTTACCACTGGAAGTTTTGGGAATACTCCCAGTCTTGAGCAGCAGGACAGAATAGACCTCTAGGTCGTGTTGCTGTGCCACTGCATAACGGATATCTCCAACGACTTCATTCACATTCAGCTTTCGGAGGTAACTCCGCTCAACCTCCTGAACAATTACTAGTCGCTGTTGACCATTGACTTCAACAGTAAAAGCTGCCCCACAGCCAGGTCGCAGTGCTGGATGACTCTTCTCAGCTGTCAATTCAATATCTTGGGGATAATGGTTGCGACCCCAGACGATAATCACATCCTTGAGTCGCCCTGTGACGAACAACTCACCATCCTGCAAAAATCCTAAGTCCCCAGTACGCAAAAATGGTCCCTCTTTGGTATCTGCCATGTAGGCATTGAAAATTTGTTCTGTCTCTTCAGGTCGATGCCAATAGCCCTGAGCTACACTTGGACCATGAACCCAAATCTCTCCTACTTGTCCATCTGCACACTGAATTAACGACTCAGGTTCAACGATCGCAACTTTGTGTTCCAACCAAGTCTGACCACAGCCTACGATTCTCTGGATGCGCTCCTGGTTACTGACGGCTGCTACAATTTGATTTTGCTCAATAGCTTCCCCTTCAACAGAAAGTACAACGGGTAAAGCTGTTTTTACCCCCCCAGAGACGAATAAAGTTGTCTCAGCCATCCCGTAGCAAGGGTAAAATGCTTTGGCGCGGAAGCCACAAGGTGCAAAAGCATCTGTAAACTGCTCTAATGTTTCCGCACGGACGGGTTCAGCTCCGTTGAAAGCTACTTCCCAACTGCTTAGGTCAAGACTTGCCCGTTGTTCAGGAGTAATTTTGCGAACGCATAAGTCATAGGCAAAGTTCGGTCCACCGCTGGTAGTTGCTTTATAACGAGAAATGGCTTGTAGCCAGCGGAAAGGCTTTTGCAGAAATGCCACTGGTGACATCAGAATGGAAGGTATACCTAGATACAACGGCTGTAGTACATTCCCAATTAATCCCATGTCATGAAATAACGGCAGCCAACCAACAAAAATAGTTTTCTCCGTATGCCCGAAGCCAATCTTGATTGTTTGTTGATTGTGTAATATATTACCATGAGTAACCATCACCCCCTTCGGTGTCCCCGTAGAACCAGAAGTGTATTGCAGAAAAGCCACAGTGTTCTCACACAAGGCTGGTTCCTGCCAATCTGCTGCTAGGTCAATAGTGGTTTTATCAGTAGCTAGCCATTGCATAGCCTCCAATTCTGGATTTTGGGCAATTCGAGGCTCTATAGTTGTTAACTCTGATGTATTTGTGAGCGCTACTAAGGCTTGAGAAGAATCCACTATAGCCTGTAACCTAGACATTTTTTGATTACGCTTAGGGGGATAAGCGGGAACTGCTACAACCCCTGCATACAAGCAACCAAAAAAGGCGGTAATAAATTCCAAAGTTGATGGATACAGTAGCAAGGCTCTCTCACCAGGGGCTGAAATAGACTGTAGCTGAGCAGCGATCGCCCGAGCGTGCCGATCTAATTCTTGATAAGTTAGTCGAGAGCTTTCTGTTTCTCCATCTTCTAGAAAGGTAAAAGCTATTTTATTTGGCTGATGTAAAGCTCTGTAGCGTAGTAGCTCTACTAAGGTAGAGAAGTTAAAATCATTGCAAGAATTGGTCATGCGATTCCTCTATAGTACAAGTCAAAATAGTTTGAGTAAAATGCAGTTTAAAGTCTCAAATTGAGAGCTGATTTTCTCCTCAAATCTATTAGTTAGAAGTAGTTCTGCTGTAGTATCCTTTGCCTTTTTATTGGTTCTCAAAAGAGTGTTAGGACGTAAGTGAGTAACCAATTGCAAAACAAAATATCAGCTTGCACTACTATACTTATTCACGTGTGAACCAAATCAAATATGCACTTAAAGGATAGAAATAGTAACTCATGACAATATCGTCATTGATTACTATTTAAGCCTCCGCCTACGGATATCAAAATTAGTGTCTGTGTCTAAGGCATTCTTTTTATCCATCAGCCACATCAACCGAAAAATCTGGTTTTGGAAAGTGCCGATGTATGTAAAGATCACCGGAATAATGACTAAGGTGAGCAGGGTTGAGGTCATCAAACCACCAATCACTGCGATCGCCATTGGGCTACGCACTTGAGAGCCAGCACCAAGCTCCAGGGCGATGGGTAGCATCCCAGCAATCATGGCAATTGTAGTCATTAAAATCGGTCGTAACCGACCTACCCCCGATTCGAGGACAGCTCTATACATCGGCTTTCCCTCATGCTGGTTGATTAAGGCATAATCTACAAGCAAGATCGAATTTTTCGTGACAATTCCCATAAGTAGCAGAATCCCGATCAGCGCATACAGCCCTATGGACTTCTGCACCATCAACAGTGCGACCAAGGCACCCCCAATAGACAGGGGTAAAGCAGCCATAATTGTGATCGGGTGGAGGAAATTGCTAAACAATATGGTAAGTACAGCATAAACAAATAGTATTGCTGTACCTAAAGCTGCGGCAAAACCCCCAAAAACTTGAGCCATTAGCTTAGCATCGCCGGAAGCTTCCTGCTCTACAGAGGGCGGTAGATGCTTCAAAGCTGGCAGCTTCTTGACAGCGCTATAAGCTTGCCCTAGAGTTAAGCCTTGCAAGTTAGCCCCCAAAGAAATCTGACGAGCCCGATTGTAGCGGTGAATTTCTGAGGGACCACTACCGAGAACAATCTGAGCTACAGACATCAAAGGTACTAAAGTATGATTTTTAGCTGGCACTTGCAGATTTCTAATTGTGTCAATATCCTCACGGAATTGGGGAGCTAACTCAACCCGAATTGGTATTTGCCCAGTTGGTAAATCGAACTTAGCCAAATTTGCATCAATATCTCCTATAGTGGCGATGGAAGCGGTACTGGCGATCGCATCCACAGTCACCCCCTGGTCTGCGGCTCGGTATAAGTCTGGTTTAATTAAAATTTCTGGTTGCGTTAAACTAGCACTAGATGTAACATCTACCAAACCTGGTATTTGATGCATTTGTTGAGTAAGTTGAGCAGATGTCTGGGTGAGTGCCTCCGGATTTTGGCTTCTGAGGATAACTGTTAACTGCTGTTTGCCTCCAAAGCTCCCCTGATTAAAACCAATCCGAGCTCCTGGAATTTTATTCAGTTGGGGAGTCATCTGAGCCTCAAATTGTACTTGCCCAATTCGTTTGTCTCGCGGTTTCAATTTGATGTAGAGGCTTGCTGTATTCACACTATTGCCACCAAAGGATGTACCCCTAGAGACAGCGGCAGCGCCTTCTGATGCCAGCACAACATCTACTGCCGGATTCGTTTTCAACAGTTGAGTTGCTTGCTGCACCACTTGGTCTGTCTGATTGAGAGTAGAGCCAGGAGGCAGTTCAATTGAAACCGTCGAAATCCCAGTGTCATCGCGATCGATGAAACCAGTGGGAATATAAGGAACCAGTAGCAGGCTACTTGCAAAGAAAGCTACAGCTAGAGCCAGTGTCTGTACCCGATGCTTCAACGCCCAAGTTAGGAGCCGCCGATATTGATAGGAAAGCCTGTCTTTGTGCAATTGCTCATGCTGGCGTCGCTTGCCTTTGAGCAGGTAGGCTGCCATGAGTGGGGTGATTGTGCGAGCTACCAGTAGAGAGAATAAGACCGATACCGCCACTGTAACGCCGAAGGGTCGAAAAAACTGCCCAGGGATTCCGCCCATGAAAGCGACAGGCACAAACACTGACACAATCGACATTGTGGTAGCAATCACTGCTAGCCCAATTTCATTAGATGCATCCAATGCCGCTCGCATTGGTGTTTTGCCCATCTGGATGTGTCGCTCAATGTTCTCAATTTCGACTATGGCATCATCCACTAAGATCCCGACTACTAATGCCAGTGATAGTAGAGTCATGCTATTCAGCGTGTAGTTCAACGCCTTCAGCACGGCAAAAGTGGGAATGACTGATAGTGGCAGTGCTACAGCAGTAATCAGTGTTGCTCGCCAGTCTCGCAAAAAAATCAAAATTGTTGCCACTGCTAGCACCGCACCTAGCACAAGGGCATCTATAGAGGCTTGGTAGGATTCTCGAATGAAGTCTGCGACAGTATAGATCAGTTTGAGCTTGACACCTGCTGGTAGCGTCTTTTCCAGTTCACTGACCGCTGCCCTCAATCCTTCTTCCACGGTGACGATGGTGGCACCTGGACTGCGAATTACGGAAAAAGCTACAACAGGTTTTCCGTTGAGATAGGCAGCTTGACGCGGTTGACTGTAGCCATTAGTGATTTTTCCCAGGGTAGCTAGTGGAACAAAATCTCCTTTAGGTAATGTGATTGGATAGTTCTCTAACTTCTGGACACTGCTAGCGCTACCTAGGGTGCGGATAGTCTGTTCGCTGTCCCCCACATTAGCTTGTCCACCTGGCAGGTTGATGTTGAGGCTGCGAATTTGGTCATTCACCTGGGTAGCAGTAATTTCCAAGGCTTGTAGCCGATCTAGATTCAGATCCACGCGAATTTCGCGGTCTACACCTCCGACTCGCTGAACTTGGGCAACACCAGGCACCGCTAACAAGTCACGGCTAATTTTTTGATCGATTAAATCGCTCAGCTGTTCTAGCGATAAGCGATCTGAAACCACAGCGTAGGAAAGAACTGAGCCACCTGCAGTATCAATCCGTTTAACGATTGGATCGTTAATATTTTGTGGCAGACTTTGACGGATTTGGGCTACGGCATTACGCACGTCATTCGTAGCGCGATCACTATTTGTACCCAAGACAAAATACACAGCCGTGTTAGAAACACCATTAGCGATCGTAGAGGTAATGTTGTCGATATTACCCAAACCAGCCACGGCATCCTCAATTGGTCGCGTGATTTGGGATTCTAGTTCTGTTGGGTCAGCTCCAGGCTGAGTTACAGTAATAGTGACCCCAGGGATATCAAGGTTGGGATCGGCATCTATCTCTAGTTGGGGAAAAAAGAACAAGCCCAATACAGTCAATATCAGAAATAAAACCAGGGTAGGCACTGGTTGGCGAATTGACCATGCGGAGATATTAAAGGATGTTTTAGCCGTTGCATGATTTGGAACTCGTGAAAAAGAGGCAGGCATGTCATTCTGTTTTATGTACGGGTGGTTTGAAGATCGCGCTTAGGTTGATTTTTTGTCAGGGTATGGCATACAGTACTCCCAGTTAGCTGGCAGCTTGTTGTGGCTTGTAGTTGGGCGTTACTCTAGGCTGTGTCACGACTTGTACGCGATCACCATCGTGGAGGAATCCAGCACCAGTCACTACCACACGAGTGCCCACTTCCAATCCCTGCTTGATTTCTATTTGATTTCCCTTGATTTCCCCTACTTGTACTGGTTGGGCACGTACTGTTCCATTAGCTAAAAGCACGAAAACAAGCCAGCCACCCGTTGCTTGTGAGAGTACTGATTGAGCTGGAACTGTTAGTTCATTTGTGGAGTTAAGGGCGATCGCAGCCTGTACAAATTGACCGGGGCGCAGCAACCGTGTCAGCGGTAGGTCAATCTCAATCTTTGCCTGACGGTTTTGGGGGTCAATTATGGGCGCAATGCTTTTAACTTGTCCCTGTAGATGAATCTGACTATCTATGGCAGAAGTGATCTGCGCCAGTGCACCAATTTTTACCTGGGGTAGTTTGATTTCAGGAACTTGTGCTTGGACTTCCAACAAGCCATTGCGAATAATTGAAAACAGTTTTTGCGTACCTGTAACATCCCCAACTTGAGCGATTTTCTCCGCTATAACGCCACTAACTGGAGCCCGCACAACGGTTTGGGTCATCTGGACCTGTAGTTGTTTTACATGAGCAACATTGAGGTGAACCTGCGCTTGAGCGTTACTGATATTGGCTTGGATTATTCGGACACCCTCAACATCTGTTTCAACAGTTGTGGCACGGGTATCCAGCTCTTGACGGCTAATCGCTCCTGCATTAGCTAGAGTTTGATATCGCTGTAGTTCCCGTTGAGCCTCCGCCAATTTAGCTTGGGCTTGAGCGCGATCTGCAAGTCTTTCTTCCACTAAGGCTTGGGCTTCTTCCAACTCGGCTTGGGCTTGTTCAAGTTGCGTCTGTAGCACCGACTGATCCAGAACCGCTATCTGCTGTCCCGCTTGCACAACATCTCCTTCCTTTACCAGAACTTGCTTAATTTGTAAGCCTGTTGTCAAGGGCAAAACGGGGATGAGACTGTCACGAGCTACTACCGTGCCAGTAACGTTGAGCGTGTGGGCAATGCGAGTGAGCTTCGCTGGTTCTACAGCGACGCTTTGGTCTACTGCTGGGGATCGGTTGTGCTTTACTACTTTTGAGTTCTTGGCAAATAGATGAGAGAGAATAGGCATTCCCACAACTGCAATCGCCATACCAAGACCGATGCCAACGGTAACACCAAGCCATTGAGCGAGCCATCTGCGACGTGGCGGCTTTTGTACCAGGCTTCTTGGAATCACTTTGTCATCGAGAAAAAGCCTGGAATGGGAGGGAGGTTCCTGATGATTCATCTGTTTGTCTCCGTACAGATCTGTGTTATGTGGAGCCTGCTCCCTTTCCTCTTCGCTAAACTGTTTAATAGTTAGCGCTTCCTCAGACTCGAATTCTTCTTCTGAAAAAGCATTGTGCGCCATAGCGTTCCTCCACGTCCAGCTATGAGAAAAGTCAGCTGGTTTGTTAACGAAATCTTCAATAAATTACTGTTAAGATGCTGTAGTGCTTAGCTATCGAATTCCAGCTTGTTGGGAGGTATGTTGTTAACTGCCTGAGAAATATTTTGCTCACGGGCAGCGGTCTGGCGTGCTATTTGTTGAAAGGCACGGGCGAGCTGTCCCGGTTCATCAGCTCGTCGGGCTAATTTAGATATCCAAGAAGAATCAAATCCCACTTGTTCGGAAGCGCTCATGACGCTACTTATTTTATGGGCAAGCGCTGTCAGCTGCTTAATAGGAAGAATGACTGCCTGCTTCAGCAACCAATGAATCAGCAGCACCATCACCCCAAAAATTGTGATAAAAAAGCCCATTATTAAAGTTAAATATTGGCGACTGTGAGCTAAGACATTGTCCGCCGGAACAAATACTGTTTGGGCTGCAATCACTTCTTGGAATTTCCAGCCAAAGCCATTTTTATCGCCGTAGGTGCTAAGCAAGCTTTTAGGAGCTAAGGCAGGTGTACTATGGCACTCAAGGCAACTTGGCTTATCCACCTTCAGTGGTTGAGCAATGAAAAATAGATTCTGTCCTTTGATATTTCGATAACCTGAAAGCTTGCTTAATCCTGGCTGGCTTCGGAACTGCTCCACTAGCTTAGTTTCAAACTCATCTGCTTGATCTTGAGGATTGGTGGGATTCAAGCTTGCTTCTTTGTATAAGAAGCTACTATATTCTGGGTGTTTACGAAATTGTTCAAATACTTCCCGTACTGCGTGGGTAGGAACGAATTCTGGTATAAATTTTTGCTCAGTTTCTAATCGATCTTTCAGGAGTGGGTCGATCTTATTGCTCGTGTAGTCCCTGATAGAGTTCATTGTCTGAGTTAAAATTTCTGCTTTGGTCTTAATTTCGTCCTCAGCTTTCTGCTGCATTGCGCTTGACAGCGCAACACCACTAAATACAAATCCAGTCAAGAAAACTAGCGTCAACAGTAACGTAAATTTAGCCTCAAGCTTCAGTTTTTTGAGCATGTCAATTCCTCGCTCCCAACTCTCACGTCGTACTTTAAAGGCGCAGTAGAAGATGCAACTGCAATACTTATATGGTGCTGTTTTGACGTTTATGCAAGAGACCCAAAAAAGTTGCTCACCACCAATCGCGTCGTCACCTCTTGCATAAATTGACTTGGCTCAACGTGTTAAGCATATGGAAAGTTAGTAAACAGTTAACCTTCTTTCTGCAAAAAGTAGAACTGAGTAGCTAGTCTTGGCTACCCATTTTTCATCTAAATCCAAGGTTCTTTAGTTTCCTATAGGCATAAAGACACCAGATTTCCACACTTAACTATGAGGTTTCATGAAAAGCATTGAAGAGTTTTTGTCCGATCTTAGCGACCTGGACATAAAGTTTTGGGTTGATGGCGATCGCCTACGCTGTAATGCCCTCACTGGAACAATAACACCATCTCTGCGTGGGGAGTTAGCTGAACGTAAAGCAGAAATTGTTAAGTTTCTACAAAAGACCAATCCCACTTCAAATTCCACTTTTGGGTCAATTCGGTCTATCTCCCGTGATGCAGACATCCCCTTATCTTTTGGACAGCAAAGGCTTTGGTTCCTAGACCAGCTCGATCCTACCAGCGCCACCTACAACGATTTTTTTGCCTTAAATATTGACGGTTCACTCCAGAATAACTATCTGGAGCAAAGCTTGAACGAAATCGTTCGACGACACGAAGTTTTGCGCACCAAATTCCCAAAGAAAAACGGATTTCCACTTCAAGTCATCGTCCCTAATCTGACTATTTCCCTACCAGTGGTGAACTTGCAGGGGCTGCCAGAAATTGAGCAGTCTACCCTCGTGAAAAAATTAATTGCCGAGGAGCAAACCCGTCCTTTTGATTTATCAAACGATCCCTTACTGAGAGTCACCCTGCTACGGCTAGCTCAAGAATCTCATGTGCTATTGCTAAGCATGCACCACATTGTCTCCGATGCCTGGTCGATAGGGATATTTATCCAAGAGCTGTCTGCGCTCTACAAAGCCTTCTCTAACAAAGAGCCTTCCCCTTTACCTGAATTGCCTATACAGTACGCTGACTTTGCACATTGGCAACGGCAATGGTTGAATGCAGAGGTGCTGAAGCCTCAATTCAACTACTGGCAGCAACAGCTAGCAGGAGCTCCACCCCTGCTGGAACTACCCACCGATCGACCGCGTCCGCCAAAGCAGACCTTTCAAGGTAGTAGTGTGCGCGTTGAACTCAATCCCGGCTTAACGGAACAGCTAAAGCTGCTGAGCCAAAAGTCAGGGACGACTCTGTTTATGACTCTGCTGGCGGCTTTCGTGACTTTACTATCACGCTACAGCTCTCAAGAGGATATTGTTGTTGGTTCCCCGATTGGCAATCGCCAGCACAGTGAAATTGAGTCTTTGATTGGATGTTTTATTAATACCCTTGTATTGCGTATTAACTTGGGAGAAAATCCGAGTTTCTCGCAGTTACTCACTCAGGTGCGACAGGTGGCTCTGGATGCTTATGCTCATCAGGAGGTACCCTTTGAGCAGTTGGTAGAGAAACTGCAGCCAGAGCGGAACCTAAACTATTCTCCGTTGTTCCAAGTAGGGTTTGCCCTCCAGAATACGCCAACGGGGAAACTGGAACTTCCTGGTCTGACCCTAACTCCCTTACCGATTGAGAGTGTCACAGCCAAGTATGATTTGACTCTGGTGATGGAAGAGGCATCTGGACTGGTCGGGTCGTGGATATACAACAGCGATTTGTTCGATGCAGAAACAATTACCCGAATGGCAGGACATTTCCAGACTTTGTTGGAAGCAATTGTTGCTAATCCTCAACAGCATCTTAGGGAATTACCCATACTAACAGCGGATGAGCAACACCAGATGCTGGTATTGAACGATACGAAAACTGATGATTTGCAACATGAGTGTATTCATCAGTTATTTGAAGCCCAAGTTGAACAGACACCGGATGCGATTGCGGTGGTGTTTGAAGATCAGCAACTGACATATAGAGAGTTGAATTGTCGTGCAAACCAATTGGCCAATTATCTACAAGCTCTGGGGGTAGGGCCAGAAGTACGAGTGGGAATTTGCCTAGAGCGCTCCTTAGAAATGGTAATAGGACTGCTGGGCATTCTTAAAGCTGGTGGTGCTTATGTGCCACTGAACCCAACCTATGCCTTTGAACGTTTGTCCTTTATGTTAGAGGACGTGCAACCAGCAGTCCTCTTAACCCAAGAGCGGTTGTTAGAAGAACTACCCTCTCACTGGGCACAAGTCATTTGTCTAGACTCAGACTGGGAGGAAATTTCTGAAAAGAGTGAGGAGAATCCCCTCAGTAGGGCAACAGCCCAGAACTTAGCCTATGTGATTTACACATCAGGGTCTACAGGACAGCCTAAAGGAGTTCTAGTCGCCCATCAAGGATTGTGCAACCTAGCTCAGGCGCAGATCCGCAGCTTCGGCGTCTACTCAGACAGTCGTGTTCTCCAATTTGCTTCCTTTAGCTTCGATGCCTCAGTCTCAGAAATTTTCATGGCTCTTTGTTCTGGAGGAATGCTCTGTCTGGCAACACAAGAAAAGTTGATGCCTGGACCAGCTTTGATCCAATTGCTACGTGAGCAGGCAATTACACATATCACGCTCCCTCCATCAGCGCTGGCTGTTTTGCCTACTGAAAAACTACCAGCCTTGCAAAACATTATCGTTGCGGGAGAAGCTTGTAAAGCCAACTTAGTAGCCGAATGGTCAGGTGGTCGGCGCTTCTTTAACGCCTACGGACCAACTGAATCGACTGTCTGTGCCACCATAGCTAAATGTACCGATAGCAGCAGTCAACCGCCCATCGGTCACCCGATTGCTAACACGCAAATCTACATTCTTGATTGCCATCTTCAACCAGTTCCAATTAGAGTCAAGGGTGAACTGTACATCGGCGGTGCTGGTCTTGCCTGGGGCTACCTGAACCTTCCAGAAATAACTGCTGAGAAATTCATCCCCAATCCCTTTAGCAATGAACCCGGAACGCGTCTGTATAAAACTGGTGATCAGGCACGCTATCTACCGGATGGCAGCATTGAATTTCTTGGGCGTGCCGACCATCAGGTCAAGATTCGTGGCTTCCGCATCGAACCAGGCGAAATTGAAGCTATGTTGACCCAAAACTCTAATGTGCGAGAGGCAGTGGTAGTAGATCGGGAAGACTCTCTAGGCGAAAAGCGACTCATAGCTTATGTTGTTCCTGAAGAAGATCTCAACTCCTTGCACGAGCAGGACAATCAACAGACAAATCAAATCGAACTTTGGCCATCGGTAGCGGAATACTATGTCTACGACGACTTATTGTATTACGCCATGACCAACGATGAGCGGAGAAATAATAGCTATAAAGTTGCTATTAATCGGCTGGTAAAAGATAAAATTGTCGTCGAAATTGGTACAGGTAAAGATGCAATTCTATCTAGATTTTGTGCGGAAGCAGGTGCGAAGAAAGTCTACGCGATTGAGAGGAGTGAGGAAACCTCTATGCTGGCTGCCACCACCGTTCAAAACCTAGGTTTATCCGACAAAATCACTGTAATTCATGGGGATGCTACCCAAGTTAACCTGCTAGAAAAGGCTGACGTTTGCGTCTCGGAAATTGTGGGGTCAATTGGTGGATGTGAAGGAGCAGCAGTGATTATCAATAACTCCAGAAGGTTGCTAAAACAAGATGGAGCCATGATTCCGTCTAGAAGCATTACCAAAATCGCTGCTGTTAATCTTCCAGATGAAGTACTACACAACCCTAGGTTTACGGAAGTATCAGGGCATTATACTCAAAAAATCTTTGCCCAAATCGGGTATCCGTTTGATCTGAGAGTATGTATTAAAAACTTTCCTAAATCGAATCTCCTTTCCAATGTGGATGTTTTTGAAGATTTAGACTTTACGCAATCTGTGAGTACGAGCGAACGCCACGAAGTCAATTTTACGATTTCTAAGAATGGAAGGTTAGATGGTTTTCTCGTCTGGCTGAATTTGCACACCATTGAGGGAGAAGAAATAGATATTCTCGAACATGAGTATTGCTGGCTCCCAGTTTATTTCCCGGTATTTGAGCCTGGTATTGAGGTGTCTTGTGGGGATGTTATCGAGGCGTGGTGTTCTAGGACACTTTGCGAGAATAATCTCAACCCAGATTATGCAATTAAAGGTCGTTTGATTAGAAAGAATGGGGAGGTGATTGAGTTTGAACATGTATCCTATCATTATAGGAATCAATTCAAGCAAACACCTTTTTATCAACGATTGTTTGCTGACAATGATTTTACACAAAACAATCGCTCGGACAACTTAACCCAAGATCTAAGGGATTATCTCAGGGACATCCTGCCTGACTACATGGTGCCCTCAGACTTTATGCTCCTGGAGTCCCTGCCACTGACTCCTAATGGTAAGGTAGACCGCCAAGCCTTGCCCATGCCAAGCCAAGCACGACCTAAACTAGAATTCAGCTTTGTCGCACCGCGTGACACCTTGGAACTGCAATTGGCAGAAATCTGGGAAGAAATTTTGGATGTTCATCCTGTGGGAATCAAGGACAACTTTTTCGACCTCGGTGGACATTCACTTTTGGCTATTCGCCTGATGTCTAAGATCCAGCAGCAGTTTAAGAAAGAGCTACCCCTGACGACACTCTTTTCAGGTCCGACTATCGAACAACTAGCAAGTATTATCCGAAAGGATTCAGATTCCTTGCCCTGGAGTCCTCTGGTCACAATTCAGCATGGTAGTTCTTCAAAGCGACCTTTCTTCTTTATGCCTGGAGGAGGTGGAAATGTTATCTATCTGTACCATTTGGCGCGTTATCTGGGCTTAGACCAACCGTTTTATGGTCTGCAAGCGCGGGGTCTTGACGGGGAACAAGCGCCTCACACTCAAATAGAGGACATAGCAGCTTACAATATTGAAGCGCTGCAAACAGTTCAACCCCAGGGTCCCTACCTTTTGGGAGGCCACTCCTTTGGCAGTTTTGTGGCTTTTGAAATGGCTCTGCAGTTGCAAAAGCAAGGGCAGGAGGTGGCACTGATCGCCATCCTCGACACTCCGGCACCAGTCCCTGGCATCAAACCTATAGAGCAAGATGACGCAAGATACTTAACTGGTCTTGCACAAAACGTAGAACGCTTTTTCGGCAAGAGCTTATCAGTATCATATGAAGCTCTCCAGCAACTTGAGCCGGATGAGCAATTGAACTACGTCCTAGAGCGGTTGAAAGCGGTCAACGTTTTCCCCGCTGAGGCTAAACTCGAGCAGCTTCGTGGCTTGCTACGGGTTTTCAAGGCTAACGATCTAACTGAATATCTGCCACAGGCGGTTTATCCAAACCAAATTACCGTCTTCCGGGCCAAAGAAAACAATCAGTTTGGTCATGATCCTGTGATGGGTTGGGAACAGTTTTCTTCCTTGCCAGTAGAAGCCCACTTAGTCCCAGGCGATCACATCACGATGATGAGTGAACCCCATGTCCAGACTTTAGCAGAACAGTTAAGAGCCTGCCTAGATGGAGTGCTAGAAGCAGATGTTTAAAAAATCTAAAATCGGCCAAACTCCCATATCTAGTAGCATGCGAGTTTTTATCTTCATTTGGTTTGGACAACTAGCCTCATTGATCGGCTCTGCTCTCACTAACTTTGCCCTGGGTGTGTGGGTGTACCAGCGCAGTGAGTCAGTTACCCTGTTCGCCCTCATTTCTTTGTCTGGAACTCTACCGGGAATCTTGATTTCCCCCGTAGCTGGTGTCCTTATAGACCGCTGGAACCGACGCCAGGTTATGCTCTTAGCCAACTTGGGGGCAGGTCTAGGTACCTTGGCGATCGCAATACTGTTGTTTGTCGGTCAACTAAAAATCTGGCACCTTTACTTATTCACAGCTAGCAACTCCACCTGGAGTGCCTTTCAGTTACCAGCCTATGCGGCTGCCACTACGCTGCTCGTACCTAAACACCATCTTAGTCGAGCTAGTGGTCTGATCCATCTAGGGGAATCCATTGCTCGGTTGATTGCACCAATACTAGCAGGCATACTGATTGTGGTCATTAAAATTCAGGGCGTTCTCCAGCTCAGTTTTGCCACCTTTCTCTTCGCCCTGTTGACGCTGTTAATCGTCCAGTTCCCTGAAGCTAGGACAAAAAATACAGGTGTTGCGGAGATTTCGCTGAAACGCGGTCTTACCTACGGTTTGATCTACATCAAGGAAAGACCAGGTTTACTGGGTTTGCTGATATTCTTGGCTACCGTTAATTTCCTGGCTGGGATAGTTGAAGTGCTAGCTACGCCATTGGTACTGTCTTTTACCTCTGCCGCTATGCTTGGCACCATAATGTCTATTAGCGGTAGCGGCATGCTGCTCGGTAGTCTGGTAATGAGTACCTGGGGAGGAGCAAAATGCTACATCAACAGTGTTTTCCGCTTCATGCTGCTAGGCGGACTATGCATTTTAATCGCTGGACTGCGACCTGAAGTCTCGCTCTTCACCATCAGTGCCTTCCTGTTCTTCTTCGGCTTGCCAATTATCAACGGCTCTATCCAAGTCATTTTTCAGAGAAAAGTGGCACCCGATATACAAGGAAGGCTCTTTGCCTTGACAAACACAATTGCTGGAGCATTCCTACCCTTGGCCTACATCGTCGCCGGACCATTAGCCGACCGAGTCTTCCAGCCCCTACTAGTTTCCAATGGTCTTTTAGCTGGCAGCCTGGGAAAGATTGTTGGCATCGGACCAGGGCGCGGCATTGGTCTGATGTTCATTGTTGTGGGAACACTCACCATGCTGGCAACAGTTGTTGCCTACCAATATCTCCCTCTCAGGCTACTGGAAAAGCAACTGCCAGATGCGTAGAAGGACTTGCTAAACCAATTTAGACATGGTGAGGGGAAACCTGAGCAACACACAAACTATCTATCTGTGTTTGCAACATTATAAACAAAAAAGATTCCCCTCCTTCAAGATTTATCACATCACTTAGTGGACTGATATTAGTGAGTTCAGTAACTGATATCAGTGATTGTAAAAGGAAAATAAGTCATGATTTGGAACCAACTTTTAACCAGGCAATTAAGAGTCATAGAAGGCAGAGCATGTCGAGAATTTATCACAGGACTTCAGGCAATTGAACACCTGATTCAATCTTTTCCTGACATTGAAAACTTGTCAGAGAAATTCGAGAAAATCACTAACTGGAAACTTGCTCCGGTAAGCGGTTTAGTAGAATCTGAAGAATATTTTACTCATCTGGCAAATCGGGAATTTCCTATAGCCAATTTTTTACGAGATCTTGACCAGTTAGACTATCTCGCTGAGCCAGATGCTTGGCATGATGTGTTTGGGCATTTACCACTTTTAACAAATCCTACCTACAGTAAATTTGTGGAAACCATCAGCCAAAAAATTATTTTGACACAGGGAGTTCAACGTCAATATTTAGATAGCCTCTATTGGTACACTGTAGAGGTCGGTGTATGTCAAGAAAATGGTCAACGTAAAGCATATGGAGCCGCGCTACTATCAAGCTTTACTGAAATTCAGGATGCCTTAAGTGAAAAACCTAAGGTGCATCCATTTGATTGGCAACTAGTCACTCAATCAGCAGTAAAAATTGACGAATTTCAAAATAATTTGTTTGAAATTTCATCCTTCAATTTTCTGGAAGAACTAATGAAACAACTTGATAGAGCGGTTTTGGTTACGTGCTAAGGGGATGAAAAACTAACTGCTCACACATCCCCAGATCAGAGGAATGTCAAACTGCATAAATCAATTGAGTCACACATGTTAAAGATCAGGTGGTTGTGGATCGTGGATTGCTACCATCGAGCGGCATAAGGCAGAAGTAACAAAACTAACAGGAGACAAAAATGAACAGAGACGATTTTGAAGACACCACAATTTACAAAGTTGTAGTGAATCACGAACAGCAGTATTCGATCTGGCCTACTCACCGAGAAAACCCTCTCGGCTGGAGCGATGCAGGCAAAAGTGGTCTCAAATCGGAATGTCTGGAATACATTAAGAAAGTCTGGACTGACATGAGACCACTCAGTCTCAGAAAAAAGATGGAGGAAGCTGTTTCTTCTGTTTAAGCATCGTTTAGTAGTGCTAGGGATTTGAGCAGCTTCTTAGAAAGTGCGAGCATCCCTAGCCAGATTTGTAGCGGTTTTCAGCTCAATCAGCTTGAATGAAAATATGGCAACTACACCAATCTTTAAGTCCTGGGTTACCTGTCCCAAGCCTAATTCTCAGGCGAAATTGCGTCTTTTTTGCTTCCCATACGTAGGTGCTAGCTCTCTGATTTTTCGCACATGGTCAGATAGTCTACCTGCAACTATCGAAGTTTGTCCGATTAAACTTCCTGGGCGGGGAACTCGGTTCAAGGAGGCTCCATTCAATCGACTAGAGCCTCTTGTTCAGGCGATCGCTTGTGCCCTCAAACCACATTTAGATAAACCATTCGCTTTCTTTGGTCACAGTATGGGTGGACTTGTCTGCTTTGAGGTCACTCGTCTACTTCGCAGACATGGTATTATTCCACTTCACCTCTTTATCTCTGGTCGGCAAGCTCCTCAAATTCCCTACTTAAAGCAGTCAATTCACACCCTGCCAGAACCTGAATTTCTTTTGGAACTGTGCCGCCTCAATGGTACTCCCAAAGCAGTATTGGAAAATGCCGAACTGATGCAACTGTTCCTCCCCGTCCTGCGGGCAGATTTTTCCGTCCTGGAAACTTATGTTTATGCCCAGGAACCACCACTTGAGTGTCCCATTACTGCCTTTGGCGGCTTGCAAGATCCAGAAGTTAATTGTGAGGAGCTTGAAGCATGGCGGCAACAGACAAGTTCTTACTTTTCATTAAAGATGTTTAGAGGAGACCACTTTTTCATCCACTCAGCTCAAACACTTTTACTTCAGAGTTTATCTCAACAGCTGCATATGCAATTTTCTGAAGAACACCTTGCTGTATGCAGTCGTAATCATCACTAGCGTTAAGCTAACGTATGTTGATGAATTCAAATTCCAAAACTAAACGCTTGTAAACTAACTTCAATATTACGGGAAAAAACATGACAGTCTCAAAATTATATCTAAAACAGAACGTCGTCCTAGAACCTTTAATTAATCAGTGGTATGCCTGGTCTTATCTTATTTCACCTGTCACGGCAGCCATGTACATAGTAAATTCGCATCTAAAGATCATGCAATCTTTTATAGCAGCACCTCAAGTACATATTGCTGCTCTTAAGAATTCAGAAATGATGGGTGGTCCATTTATCAACTATAGCCCTAGTAAAGTTGATGAAATCGCGGCATTAATGGAAAAAACGATAAAAGAACAAGCTCATATGTTAGAGCTTGCAGAAGCTATCAAAACTTTTGAAGGCAACTTGATGCACGAAGCCAATGGCTATTCTATTGAGCCTATTTATCAAAAAGTTCCTGAGAGGTTAAAAGGTTATGTTGAATTGGTTTATGACCTGAATAATCATCCTTCTATTCGATTTATAGAAGGGCTATTATATAAAAGCAAGTATTACAATCAGTCCTCGCAGAGCCTTGCACTTTCTCTACTTAACAACGAAGAAAAACGTTCCTTTGTATTCAGCACTCCTCGGCTAGAGGGTAATGAAGAGTTACATCTAAATATCCCCTTTATTTCTGATGTAATAGACGACTTGTTCAAAATGAAGAGAACTCCTAATTCTTTAGAACACATTAAAGAAAGATTAGGTATAAAGCACAAAGACGAGCAACTGTTTGCATCATTTTTTACAGAAGAAGCACCTCGACCTTCTGTTAAATATACTGATGATGGGGTAAGAATTCGCTACTTTGGTCATGCCTGTGTTTTAATTGAATCAAAAGACATAAGTATTTTGTGCGATCCGGTAATTAGCTATAAAAGCGATACTGAAGTGCCTCGTTATACCTATGCCGATTTACCTGAAAGTATCGACTACTTATTGATTACTCATAACCACCAAGATCACTGCTTATTTGAGACTTTATTACAGTTACGGCATAAAACTAAGAACGTAATTGTACCTAAGAACAATGGTGGAGGATTGGCAGACCCATCTTTGAAATTTATTTTGCAGCAAATAGGTTTTCAAAAAGTCATAGAAATTGACGACATGGAAACCTTAAATATTGCAGGAGGAACTATTACTGGATTACCTTTTCTTGGTGAGCATGCCGACCTAAATATTAGAACTAAAAGTGCCTATTTGGTCAATATTAAAGCAAATTTGATATTGCTGGCAGCTGATTCTAACAATATAGAACCTAAACTTTACCAGCACATTTACGATCATTTTGGGAATATTGATATCCTGTTTCTGGGAATGGAGTGTGACGGGGGACCATTGACTTGGCTATATGGTTCCTTATTGACAAACCAATTATCTAGAAAAATGGATCGCTCAAGAAGATGTGATGGTTCTAATTACGAAAAGGCTATTAGTATAGTTAGTCAATTAAATCCCAAGCAAGTTTACGTATATGCAATGGGACAAGAGCCTTGGCTAACTTATATTACCTCAATTCAATACACTGAAAAGTCTCGCCCGATTGTAGAGTCTAACACATTAGTTGAGGAATGTAGAAATCGAGGGATTGAGGCAGAAAGATTATTTGGGCAAAAGGAGATTTTTTTGTAAAGTTCGTCCTTTTGCCTACGTAGCTACGGATTTTATCTAGATTAGAAGAGTCAATGGCGCATTCCTCAATCGCCTTGACTCTTTTAATTTCCATCTCAACATTTACTACACTGGTTCAAGTTTAACAAGTTTTTTTCAGTTTACCTGTCAGTGCATATTTGCTTTTACTGATACGTCTTAATATATAGAAGCAAGTTAAATGAGCTTTAACTTTCAGACAAAAAAACTACTACAAATAGTTTGATATAACTCCAGTTTGAAAATTTATTTGGAGTAGCTAATTTTAGTATTTTTTGGTAATTTAATTGATTTCTTGGATTGTAATAAATTCAAGCCTTCTAAGGAGAATTGCCAGTAAAAACTTGAAAATTTGCTGAAAATGCTTCTCAAAAACTTTGGAAACGGAAGATATCCTATGCCAAATCAAACTTCTCAGGAATCCTTACGAATGGAAGATGCACGCAGGTTAATAGAAGATCTCTTTGAGCCAAGCGCAAGCATCTTTTGGTCGGATTTACTACTTAGCTCCTTTATAGGGTGGAGTGGATTTGTTTTCGCTTGTCTAGCAAAACCTTTGTCTTGGCAAACCTTTGTTGCCATTATTGTTTCAGTGTTTGGTCTTTACCGTGCCTCAGCCTTTATCCATGAACTAAGCCATCTTAAATCCAAGCCCTTATCAGGCTTTACCTTTGCCTGGAATCTCATTATAGGAGTGCCTCTGCTCTTCCCGGATTTCGTTTACGGCATTCATTCCGAACATCATCGGCTGTCAACTTATGGAACAGTTGATGACCCTCAATACTTACCCTCAGTAGTCTCTCGAAAGGCGCTTGTTGGAGCCGTAGTCCAGAGCGTTCTGATTCCAGCTTTACTTTTACTTCGGTTCCTGGTGCTGTCAGCGTTAGGATTGCTGTATCCACCTTTCCACCAATTTTTAGAGGAGCGTGCCTCATCAGTGGGAGCGAACAAAGCCTATCGTAGGCGAGTATCGGCGGTGGAGCAGACTCATATCATAGCGATCGAGTTACTCATCTTAGGAATTTGGAGCGCTTTTATTGTCTTAGCTTGGCAAGGGGTACTGCCATGGCGTGTCTTTGCTATCTGGTACGCGGTAGGGGCTGGTATTGGCTTCATCAGCACTATCGAAAGTATTCGTGAACATCGCTTTTATCCTCGGAACAGCTCCCTGTCTCTAGTCGGGCAAATGCTTGATTCAACCAATATCAGTACACCTTGGGCAGTATTATGGGCTCCAGTCGGTTTCCGATTCCACGCACTGCATCATCTCTTTCCCGGCATTCCTTACCATAATTTGCCGATTGCTCACCATCGCCTTACAGATGGTCTACCTGCTGATTCACCCTACCACGCAGCAAATAGTCCGAGTCTTTGGCATTCTTTACAAGCGCTCTGGGTCTCACTTAATTGACTTTGAAGAGTAGTGTTGAAAAGTTAGATGGGGTTCCAGAACAGAGTCTTGTTGATACGCTTACGACACTGAAACATTGGGTGCCCCAGTTAGTAACCTATCAAAAACCTATTAGTTGTAAGAGGATTTTGAAAAATGATTGTTGTCATGAAATCTGACAGTCCAGCAGGAGAAGTTGAGCGAATCAGCAAAGAACTTTGCTATTGGAACGTAATACCAGAAAAATTATTAGGTAGCCACAAAGTGGTGATTGGTTTGTTAGGTGAAACGGCAGAGATTGACCCAAAGCAAATTCAAAATCTAAGCCCTTTTATCGAGCAGGTTATACGAGTGAAAAAGCCTTTTAAAAAGGCTTCTTTAGAATTTCGTTATGGCGAACCTAGTGAGGTAGTTGTACCAACACCCAATGGACCTGTAACTTTTGGTCAAAACCATCCTATAGTTCTAGTGGCTGGACCCTGTTCTGTAGAAAACGAACAGATGATTGTAGAAACAGCACAGAGAGTAAAGGCAGCAGGAGCACAGTTTCTCCGAGGAGGAGCCTATAAGCCTCGTACCTCACCTTATGCTTTCCAGGGTCACGGTGAGAGTGCTTTAGACTTGTTGGCTAATGCTCGCGAAGTTACAGGTTTAGGAATTATTACAGAAGTTATGGATACATCAGACCTGGAAAAGGTTGCCTCTATAGCTGATGTAGTGCAAATCGGGGCAAGGAATATGCAGAATTTCTCGTTACTAAAGAAAGTAGGTGCCTTTGGTAAGCCAGTTCTCCTAAAACGCGGACTTTCAGCCACAATTGAAGATTGGCTGATGGCAGCTGAGTACATTTTGGCAGCAGGCAACCCCAATGTAATTTTGTGCGAACGAGGAATTCGCACTTTTGATCGACAACATACGAGGAATACTCTCGATCTATCTGCAATCCCAGTATTGCGAACGCTTACTCACTTGCCGGTCATGATCGATCCTAGTCACGCCACTGGCTTCTCAGAGTTTGTGCCAAGTATGGCAATGGCATCGATTGCAGCTGGAGCAGATTCCCTGATGATTGAGGTTCACCCCAATCCGAGTCTTGCACTTTCAGATGGGCCTCAGTCTCTAACACTAGAGGGATTTGAAAAGTTAATGCAGGAGATGGCTCCCTTAGGACAATTCTTTGGTCGCTGGACTAAAACACCTCCTTCAATAGCAACGCCAATGTTGCCAAAGGTGTTGAAATGGGGCTAAGCCCCATTTCAACGTTGAATAAAGCTTTGAAACCTTAAATCCGTAGCTCAGGTTCATCTTAGTGCCATTGGACTTTAGACAAAATTGTCCCTAGTCCAATTCTTCAAAACAATCCAAAAGTTTTTGCAGAACTGAATCATGGTTAGCCTTGAATTAAAGCGAGTAGTCGTCACAGGTTTAGGAGCCATTACCCCCTTGGGAAACACAGTAACAGAATACTGGCAGGGGCTCCTTCAGGGACGTAGTGGCATTGGAGCCATTACTTTGTTTGATGCATCGAGCCATGCTTGTAGAATTGCGGGAGAAGTCAAAAACTTCGACCCCAGTGATTATTTAAAGCCAAAGGATGCTAAACGCATGGCTCGCTTTGCCTCTTTTGCAGTTTGTGCAAGTGCTCAAGCGATCGCCGATGCCAGGTTTACAATCAATGACCTCAATGCCGCTCAGGTTGGGGTAATAATTGGTAATGGCATCGGCAGCCTCAATGTTATAGAGGAACAACACAAAATCTTACTGACTCAGGGTCCCAACCGTTGCAGTGCTTTTACGATTCCTATGATGATTGCCAATATGGCTGCCGGACAAACAGCAATCCACACAGGTGCCAAAGGACCATCATCCTGTACTGTTACGGCTTGTGCTGCGGGGTCTAATGCTATTGGGGAGGCCTTTCGCCTAATTCAACATGGTTACGCTCAGGCAATGATCTGTGGTGGTACGGAAGCAGCGATTACACCTCTGTCTGTGGCTGGATTTGCAACTGCTAGGGCACTATCAACTAGAAATGAGGAACCTACAGGTGCCTCGCGCCCGTTTGACCAAGAGCGAGATGGGTTTGTGATGGGAGAGGGAGCGGGTATCTTACTACTAGAAGAACTGGAGCATGCTTTGAACCGTGGGGTCACCCATATCTATGCAGAAATTGTTGGCTATGGTTTGACTTGTGACGCTTACCACATGACTACTCCAACTCCTGGTGGGGAGGGAGCGGCTAGAGCCATGGAGTTAGCCCTAAAAGACGCTGGCTTGTTCCCCAACTCTGTAAGCTACATCAATGCCCATGGTACTGGCACTCCTATCAACGACGTTATCGAAACTTTAGCCATTAAGAAAGCTCTAGGAGACAATGCCTTTGCGATTCCCATTAGTTCCACTAAATCGATGACTGGACATCTCTTAGGCGGCTCTGGAGGTATCGAGGCTGTTGCAACAGTTATGACACTAGCTACAGATCAAATTCCACCGACGATCAATCTAGAGCAACCAGATCCAAACTGCGACTTGGATTATGTTCCAACAGAAAGCCGGACTCAGCAAGTCAACATTGCTCTTTCTAATTCCTTTGGTTTCGGAGGTCACAATGTTACCCTCTGCTTTAAAAAATTAGAGGAGTAATGAGGCTTATAAAGCCACCTCTTGTTATTAGCATAAAAACTGCTATATCAGATATTTGCAAATAACAAATGATATAGATGTCAGAGCAATAAAGTTTTCAAAAAATAACTTTGGCATTAGCCAGATACTAAAGTATATTCGTTGTTTTTGAAGTTGGATGAAAAACATGCCATCTAAAAAGGTATGGAAGCAATTTTAGCGATAATTAACACTGTTTTAAAGGTATAGTATGGAAAAATCTGTCTTTCACTTTAATAGTTATCAAATCTGTAAAAACTGGTTCAAAGTTCGCCAGGGCAGACCTTTAAATGAATATGATGCCCAATGCTATCAGCGTATTGTAGTTGTATTGAAAGATATAGTTAAGCTAATGGGAGAAATTAAAACAGCGATTGAGTACGAGCATTTAAAAAAAGAGGAGATTTTTCTAAAAATACGAGATATTGTTATAGATAAGCTAGAAATACAACCAGAGCAAGTTACTTGTTTAGCAAATTTTAATAATGATTTAGGAGCAGATTCCTTAGAGATGCTAGAAATCATCATCGCTATGGAGGAAGCTTTCAAAGTTGAAATTCCGGATGTAGAAGCTGAAAAACTTGTGATGGTTCAACAGGCTGTCGATTACATTAGTCAGATTGCAACTTGAACAACCTCAAAAGAACTTTGACTACCACGAGTATTTAGAGTACAAAACGATGGAGTTACCAATAGTACCAGGAATCATTTTGACGGGGACAGGTTCTGCGGTTCCTACCACTTACCTGGATAACCGTCAACTTAGCCAGGTGGTAGTCACTTCTGACGAGTGAAAGTAAGTTAACGTCGTAGTATATCCACTTTGGTTTCCACTGTCTTGCTATGGTAACCGCCGCCAATAATCAAATACGGGAGCAATCTCAACCTGATCGTGCCTTGAATCCTCTTTTGGGAGCAACTCTGGCAGAGTTAACCACTTGGGTACAGCAGCAAGGGCAGCCAGCTTATCGGGGGCGTCAGCTGCACGAGTGGATTTATCAAAAGGGTGTAAGACACTTTTCTGAAATTTCTGTCTTCCCTAAACAGTGGCGTTCTGCCCTGACAGATGTGGAGATTGGTCGCTCAAACCTCCACCACCGCTCTGTTGCCCCTGATGGCACCGTGAAGTATCTCCTGCAACTCGCAGATGGTCAAATTATTGAAACTGTTGGCATCCCTACCGAAAAGCGCTTAACTGTTTGTGTCTCTACTCAGGTAGGCTGCCCTATGGCGTGCAGTTTCTGCGCTACAGGTAAGGAAGGTTTTAGCCGCAACGTGGCACGCCACGAAATTATCGATCAGGTGTTGAGTGTCCAAGAAGACTTCCAAAGGCGTGTCAGTCACATAGTCTTTATGGGTATGGGAGAGCCATTGCTGAATTTAGACAATGTACTTCCAGCTATTCAATCACTCAACCAAGATGTGGGCATTGGGCAGCGAAATATGACCCTCTCTACCGTTGGCATTCCTGGACGAATTCTCGACTTGGCTCAACACCAATTACAAATCACTCTTGCTGTCAGTCTCCATGCCTCTAATCAAGTCCTGCGAGAACAGCTCATTCCTAGTGCTCACCGATACCCCTTAAAAGATTTACTAGCTGAATGCCGGGCATACGTGCAAGCAACGAGTCGCCGCGTTACTTTTGAATACATTCTCTTGGCTGGAGTCAATGACTTACCAGAGCAAGCAGCCGAATTGGCTCAAATGCTACGTGGTTTTCAGAGTCACGTTAATCTAATTCCCTATAATCCCATTCGGGAGGCTGACTACCAACGCCCAGCCTCCCGTCGCATCCAGGCTTTTGCTAACGTCCTGAAGCAGCAACAGATTGCTGTGAGCGTCCGTTTCTCTCGTGGCTTAGAAGCGGATGCGGCTTGTGGACAACTCCGGGCATCGAAACTACGGCGCTAGGATAGATCCCAGGGGCGTAAGCCTCTATTACTCTGCCAGTGCGGGAACAAGTGACCATTAGGTAGTCACAGCTTGGGCATTGTGTCCGAGTCAGGCGACTGCTTAGGAGATAGTGTCGTTCAGCCTCGCTGCCGCAGTTGGGACACCGAATTACTTGTATCGTCCTCATTGTGAAACCTCTTGATGCAAAAGCTTTTGAAAAAGCGAAGATTAAACTAGGAACCTTAATGGGTTTACAAAAGTCTACAAAAAGTAGCCAAAGTATGCAGTTGCAAAACTACCTAAAGTTGTCCCCCCAAGTATTCTTACTTAAATTATCTTCTGCTCTACAGGCAACGGCAATATGACTCTAGGCAGAAAACATAAAAACTTTCTGCTATTTCCCTTCGATTTTGATGATCCCCGGTCTTAATTCTTCTATATCTCATGGTTTACAGCAGATTTGGATAAGCATTTGGCTGTACCTCTAGACAGGATTCAGACGAAGAATCAAATAACGGTTGAGGGGATAAATACTTGTACCGATTTTTAGTCTTAGCCCAATATTTCGCCAGTATTTTAAGTTTGATTGACTTTTTATACTTGATGTTACAGAAAATTTTCTGAAGCATTGTCTGGAAAAACTTCTGTCAATTCTTCATCATCTGGATGATGGCAGAAAAGCGGCAATGGAGTTATAATTATGTAAATTTATCAAAATACAGTATATTTAATTTTAAATTAAGCTTGAAGCTAGGTTAAGGCTACCTTGAACTGCGTTAAGCAGAGGACGATGCTTTAGCTGTTGTGAGTAATAAATTGGAGCGACATGGATAGAATTGGAGAGCTAAGCCATTTAGTGGGGATGTTTGACCTGAACAACCACCCCTTTTACACAGCCTGGTCGAACGGAACGTTACCTCTTGAGAAGCTGCAGCGATATGCTGCGGACTACGCCGAGTTGATTGGTACCATACCAGAGGGCTGGAATCAGGCAAATGAACCAGAATACTCTGAAGAAGAGCGCTTTCACCACTCTCTATGGAATCGGTTCGTAGAGTCGCTCCAAGCCCGCAATGAATCGCCTCTGACTCAGACAAAGACGCTAGTAAACATCGCGAGGAATTTGTTCTCTGGTCATCCAGAGTGCCTGGGAGCGCTGTATGCCTTCGAGTCCCAGCAGCCTCGAACGGCCCGTGCAAAGTTGGATGGTCTTGCAACTCACTATCGCCACCTAGGGGATGACTCAAGCTGGAAGTACTTTGATGTCCATGCTGATAACACAAGCGAGGTGGAGTTTCTTGCCGAGAAGCTCCACCAGCTTGATGAGGCAGACTACGCTCGTAGTCGCACTGCCTGCACGATGATGAGTGCTGCCATGTGGCATGCCCTTGATGGGTATTGGTACACAAGCTGATCCTATAGATAGAGGCAGGCTGGAAACTGCCTGTCATCTGATTTATGAGCAGCTCAAGGTGGGTTTGCGCCTGATCTGGAAAAACTGCCTGGTTTACTATGTTAGCTGGAACCCATTCACGATTCAGCAATAGCCAAGCTGATGAACAGTTCAACAACTTCACTAGTTTGACTCAATTCGTTATCATGCATAATCTGCTCACCTCCAATTAAGTACATGCGTACTACTATAGGGAGGTGCACTGTTCGTGATTGTGATCTATATCACTATTTACATAGTTTTTGCTTTTCAACTTTGAACAGAGCGCGTTAACGCTCTTCAATCACCCTTGCAAGGGTAACTTCTGAAACGTTTCGTAACATGAATTTCTGCTAAAAGCCTATAAATACAGGAATGTGTTAGACAATCTTGCTGGGAAGACCTACGGCACAGCCATTTTCAAATCTTGGTAAAATTTTTCTTTATTTAGAATGATTGAAGAGTGTTAGAGTAAATCTTCCTCGGATAGCTGAGCTATTTTCATCAAGGCTCTCAAGGTTCCCACTTTCAAATCTTGATTGCGGTGAACAGGAACCGACAGAATTTGGTTCACTTCAGGATTTGCGTAGATATGATGACTGCCAGTAATTCTTTGCAAAACCCACCCTTTTTGCTCCATAATCTTACAGAATCGCTTGCCGGAAATAGATTTCATACGGCGATTTCGACAATCTGATCAGTTGAATCAACGCCAGACCGATTATTGGCAACGTCGAGCCAACCTTCAATGGCATCCTTTAAATTAGCCATCACCTCCTCCAGTGTATCTCCTTCAGTAATGCAGCCAGGAAGTGCAGGTACCTCTGCCCAATAACCGCCTTCCTCGGCTGGATGAATAATTGCTCTGATTTTCATACATCTGCTGAGCTAGTTGTTAAGATTATGCTAACTGCATGATAGCCCTGGAGCATTCCAAACTGCACTTAACTGAAGACCTAGATCGTAAGGTAAGACATTCACCACGACAGAGAACACTCACGCCAATAGAACCCCGAACAGGAGCAGGGATAATGCAATAATAATCTCTCACTTTGATATACCAGAACTATGAAAGACGTGAGGATTTGCTTTATTGGTGAATCGTTTATTAATGGAACAGGTGACTCTACTCATCTCGGATAGACAGGACGGCTCTGCGTATCTCTTTCTCAGCAGGGGTACCCGGTAACTTATTACAACTTGGGCATCCGTCGTGAAACGAGTACAGAACTAGCGTCGCGATGGCAAGCTGAGGCTGAGCGGAGGCTACCAATGGAGCCCATCCTAATGCAGCGGGATACGAAGAGTTAGTGGTAAATGACCTGAAGGGTTAGCAGCTTTAGCCCTCAAACATGAGCACTTGACCCCAATCATGAGCACTGGTATAAATGTTCCTGGGAAAAGCGCTCTCCATCTGGTGTACTACCTCTAGAAGTTGTAAATTGCGTTCTCGCATCG
>JAFASY010000256.1 GCA_019244235.1 Chroococcidiopsidaceae cyanobacterium CP_BM_ER_R8_30 | reverse complement strand
ATCAACTTTTTTGACACTGCTAATGTCTACGCTAGAGGCGAGGCAGAGAAAGTTGTTGGTCAAGTGCTGCGGCAATATCATCCTCGTGACTCCTACGTCCTAGCAACTAAGGTTTACTTTCCCATGGGGGATGGACCTAATGATCGGGGGCTATCGCGTAAACACGTCCTAGAACAATGCGATGCTAGCCTCAAACGCTTAGGTGTAGATTACATCGACCTTTACCAAGCTCATCGTTATGACCAGACCGTTCCCCTGGCTGAGACTCTAATGGCATTTGACCACTTGGTCAAGCAGGGCAAAATTCTCTATTACGGTGTTTCTCAGTGGAGTGCAGGTCAAATTGCTCATGCTGCTGATCTCACGCGGCTGGCAGGACTTGCTCCGGTTGCCTCCAACCAACCTCACTACAGCATCCTAGATCGTAGCATTGAGAAAGAAATCATGCCGTTGTGTCACCGTGAGGGAGTGGGAATTATTAATTATTCTCCCTTGGCACAGGGAATACTAACTGGCAAGTACAAGCCTGGAGAAGCTCTCCCGGAAGGTTCCCGAGCTGGCGATCCCAGGCAGAATGCCTTCATGAAGTTGGATGACCAGCAGTTGGTGAAGGTGCAGAAACTTGTTCCTCTAGCACAGCAGGAAAACTTAAGTATGAGCCAGTTGGCACTAGCTTGGTGCCTACGCAACGAAGCTCTTAGTAGTGTCATCATTGGAGCAACGAAGCCCTCCCAGGTTACAGATAACGTTGGGGCTTCTGGCAAGAAGCTTTCTTGGGAAACGCTAAGGGCAATTGATGAAATCTTTGGATTGGAACCGAACGGTCAGAAAAGATGACAGCTAGAGCAACCTATCCTTTTGCTGGCAAGACAATCCTCATTACTGGGGGTGCTGGGGATATTGGTCAGGCTACCGCACGTCGCTTTGCCGCCGATGGTGCTGCTGTAGTCCTCCTAGACTTGAATGAAGTGAAGCTGGCAGAAGTGAAGTGCGAGTTAGAAGCAAACCAGATTCCTGTGGCTACCTTTTGCTGCGATGTCACGTCTCCACTCGACGTTGCTAATGCCTTTGCTGGGGCTATCGAGCGGTTTAAGCGACTCGACTATGTCTTTAACAACGCAGGTTACCAAGGACTTTTTGTTAGGACAGATGAGTATCCTGAAGACGACTTTGAGAAAGTCATCAACATTAACGTCACAGGGGTTTACCGCGTTCTTAAGGTTGCAGCACAACATATGCGCACAGTTGGTGGA
The DNA here is from genome assembly GCA_019244235.1 of Chroococcidiopsidaceae cyanobacterium CP_BM_ER_R8_30. Classification (GTDB taxonomy): domain Bacteria; phylum Cyanobacteriota; class Cyanobacteriia; order Cyanobacteriales; family Chroococcidiopsidaceae; genus JAFAVL01. Next base: position 14,125 of record JAFASY010000256.1, on the reverse strand, counting down.
GGATCTATAGTCAATATGGCAAGCTATGCAGGAGTCATTGGTCCTCCCAATATGCTTGCTTACTCGGCTTCAAAGTTTGCGGTCATTGGGATAACCAAAACTGCAGCTAAAGATCTAGCTCCCTACCAGATTCGGGTTAATGCACTATCACCTTCATTAATTGGTCCTGGCTCCCTATGGACACGTCAGACAAAATTACAGGCAGGGGCACAGTCACAGTACTATGATACCGATCCCAAAGTGGTAGAGCAGCAGATGCTAAGCTCAGTGCCGATGCGTCGCCTGGGTAGCCTTGCAGAGGTTGCCAATGGTGTTGCATTTCTCATGAGCGATGAGGCTTGTTACATTACTGGATTCAACCTTGAGATCACGGGCGGGCAATAGTGAGAAAATATGCTGAAAATTTCGGTCTCAAAGCTGCCGATTTTGGCACCATTAAATTGTATTATTATCCCAGATACTTACCTGCGATTAACATCCTGCAAATAATTTTCCAGATCTTGAGTGCGCTGTCGCGTTACCCTAGCTATACAAGAATTTTTAACAACAGGAGCCAGCGTACCTCCTTCAAACTGACCACTTTCGTAGGCACAACTTGCATCTCTAAACTTAATCCATGCCTGTTGCGCTGCAACTAATCTTTGCCGCTGTTGACCTGCTAGTTTCAGACTCAATTGTGCATAGATCTGATTCAGTTTTTTATCAGATGCCTTAGCATCTAAACTAGAGCAAAGGCTCATGTCTAGTGTAGTCACAGGACTAGCACAGTTAAATCTTTGAGCATCAACCTGAGCCATGCTCAGTATAGAAGTTACGCCTACAAGCGGCAGTGTCAGTGCAGCAACCATTCTCAGTAGCAAACATAGCTTCATAGTGCTAGAACTTACAAGATACTTAATGTTTCATTTGTAAACCATTTCTGAAGAGCCTCCATATTGAACAAAGCTCAATTTTAATTAATAGCTATAAATCTAACACTTCTGAAGCAGAAGTTAAACGTTTTTTCAACAGATTTAATTTCATAAAGGTGAATAATTTTTTTTGATTTAGTAGCGTTACAAATGTAATAGTTCTTAGGAGGTCGCTTATGCGATTACATAAAATGAATGAGACAAACCTGTTTGATGCACTGTCCGATCGAGAGCAAGAACTTATAGCTGGTGGCTTTAACTTTACAACAACCCAGTCTTGGGGTTCAGTTGCATTCAGCAGTGGTCCTAACGGTTCCTACAGCTTCATAGCTCCTAATGGTGCCAAGTATACCGCTTCTTGGAATCAAGCTGGTGGTCTGAACTTTACAACAAACCAGCCTGGGGGCTTGGTGGCATTCAGTGGTGGTCCTACTGGTTCCTACAGCTTTGTATCTTCTAGTGGAGTCAAGTATACTGCTTCTTGGAACCAAGCCGGTGGCTTTAGTTACACTGTATAATAGCAAGCTTAGTATTGTTACAGAAGCGCTTTCAAGCCCTGCTTTATGAAGTTGGAACATATCGCTTGACGTCAGTCTGTCCTCAAAGCAGGTAGTATTGAATTCTCAACTTTAGAAGCAGGGCAGGTTGGCAGTAAGGCAGCCAACGACTTCTCCGACATCAAAAAACTGATGAACACCCGTAGCTGGATGTAACTGATACACTCTATGGTTGTAGATGTCAACCCAGTACAGCAGATGCTCATCGGACTTTCAACAAGGTGCTTCTCCAAGACGCGCTCTTACCGTAAGAATATTTTTCGGTGAGTCCTGTAGAGTCTTCATTGATAGCTTATCGCAGTTACTCTATTCGTGGATTATATAACTAAAGACCGTACAACAAGAAGGATGGAGAACTTCTGTCTAAAGTACGATTTAACTGATGCTCCAGATGCAGTAAAAAATAGAATGCTAAATCTACGGAGATTGTCATCAGTGAAACTAAATCATCTTATAAAGCGGCTTTCGACTGTACGGTTTTGGATGGCTACAACATTAGCTTGTGTGGCACTGACTGTCTTTGTGTGGCAGGATGCGTTTTTCTCGAACACCGCAGCACTAGCCGATTCAATGTCACACTTGATCGCTACAAGTGGAGCGGATCAAATTAAAGAAGCGGCCGACAAAGTTACTGAAGGCTCCAAAAAAATCATTCGAGGTACAGAAAATAAAGTTAAGGAAACTGCGAGGACAAATGCCGCTAAGGTGGACCAAGCCGACGACGATAACGGCATCGCTAAGCGCAAAGCAATACGAGACAAAAATCGAATTGAGAGCAGAGCAGAGGAAGACGCAGCTCGAACTGAGGAAAGAGCAGAAAAGTCAATGGGTGCTGTTAAGGATGTAGTTGATAAAGTTAAGGGTGCTTTTAGCAAATAGAGGACAAAACCTTTTAGGCTTAACATAAGCTTTCATTCCGGGTGAGAATAGTTTGTCTGACCCGGACTTGCTTTTTAAGAATGCCATTTGAGGCATGCGTCATCAGAGTTTAGGAGTGTAACTTCTACCTATCTAACTGACCCAGTGACTTCTGGCACACCCAGAAGACCTAGACTGCTTCAGCTCAGATTGGATCTAGGGCAGTCTAGCTAGTAGCAGCCGAGTTCTACTACATAATCCCTAACTTTACTATTTGATTTTTGTTGCTTATAAACTTAATGTTTCTTCCCTATCTACCTTTAGACAACAATGAAGCACTAAACCATCTGATCCTGAATCCAAATCCTCTAGCTGACTTGATGGTGCCCTCCAAATTAGATGAATGCTGCGTTAAAGTAACGATCGGGTAATTGCTATCCTTGGATTGCTTAACGTTTAGGCTTCCTTGAAAGTGTAGATAAGGCTTTGGCTAAAGCATTCAGTTCCAATCGCAGGTTAAGTAGGCGATCACGCCGTAAGCACAAGCACCAGCATGTCAGTCATCCTCTCCAGCGACTGCTGAACTATGGGCATAAATGCCAACAACAAATCTGGCTGGCGACTAGCTGCTCGGTTTTAAACAAACTTTTCGATCTAGCACCGCCAGCCCTAATTGGCATTGCAGTTGATGTCGTAGTGAAGCAAAAGGATTCTCTGATCGCTCACTGGGGTGTGAAAAGTATCTATGAGCAATTCTTAGTCCTGTCTTTCCTGACAATCGTCGTCTGGATTCTAGAATCAGTGTTTGAGTATGCCTATGCTCGGTTGTGGCGCAATCTAGCTCAGACAATGCAGCACGATCTACGTCTAGATGCCTATGGACATTTGCAAGAATTAGAGCTTGCCTACTTTGAAGAACGCAGTACAGGTGGGTTGATGTCCATTCTGAGCGATGATATCAATCAACTGGAGCGGTTCTTGGATGTGGGAGCCAACGATTTGATCCAGGTTTCCACAACGGTAGTGATCATTGGCGGTGCTTTCTTCATCCTGGCTCCTAGTGTGGCATGGATGGCAATGCTACCAATGCCGTTTATCCTCTGGGGATCAGTCGCTTTTCAGCATCTCTTAGCACCGCGCTATGCCGACGTGCGTGAAAAGGTAGGATTCCTCAACTCTCGCCTAGCAAATAACCTGACTGGCATCATGACGATTAAAAGCTTTGCTGCCGAAGATTACGAATTGGCAAGGCTTACAGTAGAAAGCGAGGCTTATCGACAAAGCAACCATCGGGCGATCGCTCTTAGTGCTGCCTTTGTCCCATTAATTCGGATGATCATCCTAGCAGGATTCACAGCATTGCTGCTGTATGGAGGGATGGAAGCGGTAGCAGGCAAGATGTCTGTAGGTACATATAGTGTGTTGGTTTTCCTGATCCAGCGGCTACTTTGGCCTTTAACAAGGCTAGGGGAAACCTTCGATCAGTATCAACGAGCAATGGCTTCTACCAATCGAGTCATGAACCTACTGGATACTGCGATTACGACTCATCCAGGAGATATCGCGTTGTCCATCGACTCAGTACGGGGTGAGTTGGAACTACGGCATGTTACCTTTGCCTATCACCAACGCCTCCCAGTCGTTCAGGATCTTTCTCTATCTATTCCTGCTGGTAAAACGATTGCCATTGTCGGTTCTACTGGCTCCGGTAAAAGCACACTGGTAAAACTGTTGTTACGACTGTACGAAGCACAGGCAGGCACAATCACCCTAGATGGCATCGAGCTGCGTCGACTGAAGTTGAGGGACTTACGCTCTTGCATTGGCTTGGTCAGCCAAGATGTTTTCTTATTTCACGGTACTGTGGCAGAAAATATTGCCTATGGTACTTTTAAGGCACCACTGGAAGAAATCGTAGCCGCAGCTTCGGTAGCGGAAGCCCATAACTTCATCATGCAACTGCCCCAAGGCTATGAGACGATTGTAGGTGAACGCGGACAGAAACTATCTGGCGGTCAGCGGCAACGGATTGCGATCGCCCGCGCTGTTTTAAAAGACCCACCGATTCTTATTCTAGATGAAGCAACTTCAGCTGTAGACAATGAGACAGAAGCTGCCATTCAGCGGTCGCTAGAACGGATTACACTCAATCGTACTACAATTGCGATCGCCCATCGCCTTTCGACTGTCCGCAATGCCGACTGCATTTATGTAATGGAACACGGTCGCTTGGTAGAGTGGGGAAGGCACGAACAACTGCTGGAACAACAGGGGATTTATGCTAGCCTCTGGCGAGTCCAGTCGGGTTTGAAATAATCTTGTTACTGATGGAAGATAGGACATGCTTGGATTTGGCAATACCCAACTAAATGAGGGAGAACAGCAATGGCGACGCCAGTTAGATCGGTTTGCTAAAGCCAATCAGCAAGAATTGGCAGCATTGTCTTGGGGATTATTTTTGGAACGGGGAGAAAGCGAAGATACCCTAGGCATCGATCTTGAACCAACGCCACATTTTGTCTACTGCCCAAGACAAGCAATAGAGAAACTCAATAGCAGAGTCGAAAACCAGCTGCAAGAGGTTTTGGGAATTGTAAATGCCCACAATCCTGAGCAGGAAGTTGTCATCATTGGAATTGGCAAAGAGCAAATTAAGCTGATTATGTTTGAGCCAGAGCTTTCACCCCCCATGTGCTTTGAGCAAGTTGGAGCAGATGTTGATACATTATTAGAGCGGCTAGAGCAGCGCCTGGTTCAGCAGTTTCAGTAGGGTACCAGTCAGAAAATGATGTCGAGGGAAGCCGATCGCCCTACTTGGTTTGCCCAATCATTGCCGCCAGATGCTTAAGGATCTGCAACACGCGCCCCAGATCGTTATCTTGCCCCAGGATAAATTGCCGCGAGCGGGCATAGCAGGGGATTTCCTGAATGATCAGCTTCAAAAAGACAAAATCTGTACCATTGGTGACTAATCCATAGCGAGGAAGACCTCCATTCGGGGCTGCTAGCATATAAGACAGCACTTGAGGGATGCCCACTTTGGGAGAAAACTCAGCTCGTTTGGACTCGATGACCAGAACCCAAAGCTGATCCTGTAATACCAAGATATCGATCCGACCCCGCACCACTATGCTCTCATCTGTAGCTTCAATTTCTATGGAGTCTTCAGTACTGACATAGAACGGGGGTAAGAACAGCCCTGATAAGTCGATTAAAGGAGCAACTACTGCTAACTTGACGGTATTTTCTAAAACCGAGCGCCGCTCCAGGTTAGCCACAATTGCCTGAACTCGTGCCAACCGTTGTTGTTCTACTTCTGTTAATACAGGGAGGTTTCCCTGCCACTCTGGAAAAAAGGATGGGTCTTCGGTTTGCTGCAACCGGAACCGATGTTCCAGATCGTAAAGCGTGACTTTATCTGCTGCAATTGTTTGCACCATTTACCTATCCCTCTATCCCTAGTAGTTCCATGTTAGAGGATAGCCATCATGTGTTTCCTGGCACCCTTACCAAGCGCGATTGCTTCTTTCCTCAAACGAGGTTTTGAGCCGATTCAGAATTCGCAAATTCATAGCGCACTCTAAGTCAAGCACTTTCTCATTGAGAAAAAACGAGGAGCAAAACAAGGTGGTATCAGCCATCATTCCCGAACTAGGGCACCAGCCAGAAAATGACGCTGAGGGAAGCGGTGCTGATAAATAGCCACAGCACCACACCCAGTATCATTGGTTTCCAACCAACCGCCCTCAGCATTTGTTGAGATAGCCCCGCGCCAATCAAAAACAGCGTTAGCTGCAATCCCGTTTCTGAAATGGGCGTCAGTAACGTTGACCATGATGCGACAACTGGGATAAAAGTTCGTGTGACTGAAGCCAGGAGAAACAAGCCAATGAACCACGGAACTTGGGGCTTGTGCGGTATATTCTGACCAAACTTCGCGTGTTGATGTTGAAACAGATAGCCAGCAGCAAGTGAGACAGGCACAATCCATAGAGCACGGGAGAGTTTCACCGCTGTGGCTGTGTACAATGCACTCTGACCATAATGAGAAGCTGCACCGACTACACTAGAAATGTCGTGAATTGCTACACCCGACCATGTTCCAAACTGCGTCTGCGTTAGATGTAGTGCATGTCCTAGAGGTGGAAAGACAAATAAAGCAACGGCGTTGAGGACAAACACGGTTCCCATTGCTACCGAAATCTCGCTTTCGGCAGCGTTAACCACCGAGCTAACAGCTGCGATCGCGCTCCCGCCGCAAATCGCTGTACCAGTTGAGATCAGGGCAGAGGCTTTAATCGGAATTTTGAGCCATTGTCCGAGGAAGTAGCCGAGAACAAAGGTGGTTGTGATACTACCAAAGGCAAATAAAGCTCCGCTTGAGCCTGCCTTGAAGACAACAGCGAGATCCATACCGAAGCCAAGCATAATTACGGATGCTTGCAGCAGGTACTTAGCTGCGGAGCGACTAATCCGATGAAACGGGTTCTCATGCGTTAACGCCAAAATTACCCCTAGCATGAGTGCGATTGGTGGTGAAGACCAAGGGGTGAGGCAAAATCCAGCAGCACTGAGAAACAAAAGTTTTCGATACAGCAGTTTTTGCTCCAGGCTCAATCTAGGGAATCGCAATTGCCCATAGGGTGAAAACGCTTGTCTACGGTAAAGCCTATTCATTGAATCTTTGGACTTAGAATCCGACATCAGATCAACCTTTTACTTGAGGGTTGATCTGACTCTATGCTGGCTGAATAATAGAAGCAAACGTTCTTTTATATTTATTTGATAGGATGAAACTATTAAACTGAACAACCAATGCAAATGCTTTATGGCAAGGATGACCCTTGACCAGTTACAAATCTTCTTGGCTGTAGCGCAGCACATGCACTTTACTCGTGCTGCTGAGACACTTTATATAACTCAGCCTTCGGTTAGTGCTGCCATTCAGAGCCTTGAAGAACAATACGGAGTCAAGTTGTTTCACCGGATTGGTCGCCGGATTGAATTGACACAGGCAGGTCGAACGCTGCAACAGGAAGCTCAGAAGATTCTGATTCAGGTCGAGTTAACTGAGCGAGGGCTGCAAGAATTAAACGATCTCCAACAGGGCGAACTTTTGTTAGGTGCTAGTCAGACTATTGGGAGTTACTGGCTCCCCTACTTTATTAGCAAGTATAAGCAACAATATCCTGGCATTCGAATTGACTGTACTTTAGGCAATACTCAAGCAATTAGTACTGGAATAGTGACAGGATTGTTTGACCTTGGTTTAGTGGAAGGAGCCGTTCAACCATCAGTTTCAGTCTCTTTAAATCAGCAAATTGTGGGGAGTGATCGCCTGCAAATTGTTATTGGTCAATCTCACCCCTGGTTTGAACAGGCAGCTGTGTCGGCGAATGAACTTACATCCACTGGTTGGGTGATGCGCGAAGCTGGCTCAGGTACCCGTCAGCAATTTGAGCAAGTGCTGAGGCAGTGGGGGGTTGATCCAGGGGACTTGAGCGTGATTTTAGAGCTGAAGAATGGTGAGATGGTTAAAGCTGTTGTTGAGAGCGGGGTAGGAGCAGCAGCGCTCTCGGAGCTAATTCTTGTTAAAGAGCTGCGCCTCGACTTGCTGCGTCCAATTCAAGTCACAGGTTTGATGGAAGCTCCTACAGATACTAACCCACTCTCGCGACCCTTCTTGTTATTGAAGCACCGCGAACGCTTTCAAACTCGTATTTCCCAAGCGTTCGAGCAATTACTTGTCAACAATACACCACTAGTCTAAGCATTAGAAGGCAGGTATTAAGAGATATCATTCCGGCAATCGATACTGCCCCACAATCCTCTTGGCAAACTCTGGCACATGGGATGCTAATTTTTCTGGGTGGTGCCGCTTGACGTACAAATAGTTGCGGGTGAAGTGAGAATCGATTGAGAACCGGGCATACTCTAAACCTTTAGGACCAATCCTTTCAATCGCCATACCCATTAACCGAGCCGCCCACATCGGCAGAGTGACTCCTTTGTCATAGGCAGGGATACTCTGCTGCACAGCTTGGTGGCGATCACCTTTAGACCTCACTGGTTGTGTTTCCAGTTGGTTTTGTACTAAGGAAAGCATCTCCTGCCCTTGTTGATTGCGGACCACAATCCACTGCCAGCCAAAGGGAGCCCCCATATAGCCCACGACTAAATCTGCTAAGGAATTGACGTAATCGAAACAACTCATACAAGAGGGGGCAAAGACATCCTTCAGTTGGTTAGTCTTAAGACCGAAGAAAGGCACCGTTTCCACCGAGCCATCCTCATGTTTAAAGTGAACTCGGAAATCTTGCATGAACTCGTAATGTACGACTGTCTCTGGAGAACGGCTGGTTGTTTCTAGAAATTTTTGCAGTCCGGCACGGGTGACATTGTCTACACAAGGCGTCCCCAAAACATAGAGCTTTTCTAAGCCCAGCTGCTTTTCTACAGCCCGTAATGCCTGGATTTGACAACCTACACCAATGACCAGTAGCCGCTTCATGCCAGATTGTTCAACTTGCTCTAACACAGAAAGATTAGGTGACAATGTTGGTTTATTGACCCGCGCTCTGAGAATCTCCTCTCTTGTCCTAGCAATAATTGGCATAGGTTGAAAGCGATCTTCCTGCGTGTTCTGGACACAGACCACACCTTCAACTAGACCTTGATCGAGCATTTCAATGGCAATCGTACTCACAATCCCTGTCCACTGCGCTCCTGGAATTGGCTCAGTCTTGCGAGCCGCCATCATGGTTTGGTTAACACCAAAGTACACCTCGTCAGGACAATCCAGATTACGGCTGCGAGCATGTGTCTGTGCTTCTAATTCAGCGATCTGCTGATTTAAAAAAGCACAAGCTGTTTTAACGTAGTGAATATAATATGTATCGCACAGCCCACATTCACTACACAGTTCCTTGGCAGGACGGCGGCTAGAGGGTTTGAGAGCTTTGGCTTTTTTATGGGGATATGTTGCTGTCATGTTATCAGCGTTTATTTTATAACTAATGAATTATAGGTAACAATCACACACGATTTTCGGGTTTTATCGAAACTAATTGGCAATGACCTAGAAAACTTAACAGTTGACAGGTTAGCGTTAGAGAAATTCTCTCTCACAAGAGCGATCTCGTGGATACCTCTATTCTGATCAAAACCTTTGTTGCCGTATTTGTCTTGGCAGATGCTCTAGGTAACGCACCAATCTTCTTAGTTCTAACTAAGGGCATGGAGCCAGAGCAAAGAAATGGTGTGATAGACCGAGCTAGTATTGTAGCAACGGCAGTTCTGCTGGGCTTTGCTTTCGCGGGTCAACCGATTTTGAACTACTTAGAGATCAGTATTGGTTCTTTAAGGGTGGCTGGAGGGCTGCTCCTGCTGTTAATTGCTTTACGCATGCTACAGGGAGAAATGGATACACCAATCGTTGAGCAGGAGCGTGATGTTGCGATTACTCCACTAGCCTTGCCACTCTTAGCTGGACCAGGAACACTAACTACGGTGATGTTGCTGATGTCTGAATCCCCTGATGCTCGTCTTAGCGTGGCGGTTGGCATTCTAGCTGCTATGGGAGTATCGTGGTTTATTGTCCGTCAAGCGACTCGAATTAATCACTGGCTCGGTGCTGAAGGGGCAGTGATCGTCACTCAACTCCTTGGTTTTCTGCTAGCGGCACTGGCAGTAGAGATTGGTAGTATAGGGATTCGCGAATTGTTTCTCAACTCATAAGTGGGCATGCTATTTTTTGGTTAAAAACCAATCGATCAAGCTCCGAGCAATACTAGGCTTGGGGGGAATGAGTGGTAAATTCTCTTTGGTAAACCAAGCGGCATCTGCTATTTCATCAGGATCGATCTGAATTTTGCCATTGGCGTAGGTAGCAGTGAAGCCAAGCATGAGTGAATTTGGATAGGGCCAAGGTTGACTGCCAAAATACTTGATATCTTTAATCTCAATCCTCACCTCCTCATAGATTTCTCGAACGATAGCATCTTCTAAAGATTCTCCTGGTTCTACAAATCCAGCAAGGGTACTGTAGAGATTCTTGGGAAAATGGTGAGCGCGAGCTAGTAGAATTTCAGAGCCACGCTCTACTAAGACAATAACTGCTGGTGAGAGGCGAGGATAATTGACCAAACCGCATTTGGGGCACTTTTTAGCTCGCTTACCTGACACCTGCACTGTTTGTGTGCCACAATGACCGCAAAATTGATGTGTTCGGTCCCACTCCACGATCTGAAAAGCTCGACCAGCCAGGGAGAACAGATCTGCCTCTAGATATTCATACAACTTGCGTAGGTTTTCAAAGCTCATGCCATGGGGTAGAACACTGTCTTGCCCAAGCTCTACCGAGTAACAGTCTTGACCAGCAAGCGTTCCTAAGTACTGCTTACGGATTGGGGTTAAACCTAGTTCTGAAAGGTTAGGGGAGCAGGGTATGGTAGCTAGAGTACCTTCTTGCCGGATGAGCAGCTTGCTACCAAGAAATGCAAACCACCATGCAGACTGAGACGGTTCTTGAGGCGGCTCGGTGTGGGCAATAAAGGTTTGATTCACAGTAACTATATTTGATGTACTACTGTATCTATCCTCGCTCAGATTTTCGCACTCTTGCCTTGAAAAAGGAGCAGATGAGTAGATTAGGGAGGGTGTGATAGTTTCTCACCCTACCACCTGCTGTCTTGCTTTTTGCAACATAGGCCTTTAGCCGGAAAGAGCATTCTTAGGAATCACACGCATCACTTCCTCGACCGTCGTCACTCCCTCGACCACCTTTTCAATCGCCGCTACCCGGAATGAGGCAAAACCACTCTCGCGCAAATAATGATGCAGCTGGGTCATTGTGCCCTCATAGATAATCTCCCGCACCCGGTCGTCAATATCAAGTAGCTCCATGACAGCTTCTCTGCCCAAGAAGCCAGAATTAAAACACCTGGGACAGCCTCTGCCTTTGCGCCATTTGTCAGTTGGAGTTTGCTCTTTCTGTAAACCTAGAACTTGCAATTCGGCATCCGTTGGCTTGTGCGGCTCGGCACAGCCAGGACAAATCCGGCGCACGAGCCGTTGAGCGACAATGCCTAATAAGGCATCGCAGAGTAGACCAGGATCAGGACCGATGTCCTTCAAGCGAGGAATTGCACCGACAGCGTTATTCGTATGTAGAGTGGTGAAGACCAAGTGTCCCGTCAATGCCGCTCGTACTGCTGTCTCAGCCGTTTCACAATCGCGGATCTCCCCCACCATGATAATGTCGGGGTCTTGGCGCAGAATTGCCCTCAAGCCCGCAGCAAAGGTCATACCTGCCGCTTCATGCACCTGAGTTTGCGTGATACCGGGCAAGATATACTCAACTGGATCTTCTACCGTCACTACATTGACATCTTCCTTGGCAACAGACTGTAGGCTGGTGTAGAGGGTACTGGTCTTTCCCGAACCAGTAGGACCAGTCAGGATAATCACTCCTTGAGGTTGCTGAAGCCAGTTTTTGTAGATAGGTAGCGTTGTTTGGGAAAATCCGAGATTTTCTAATTGGGAAAAGGGATTTTCGCGCGGCAACAAGCGAATTACGGCTTTCTCGCCATTGACGCAGGGCAAGGTACTCACCCGCATGTCAATAGACAGTTCTGCCTCCCCAGCCGCATACTTCTCTCCAATCCTGCCGTCTTGTGGTCGACGACTCTCAGCAATATCCATATTGGACATCACTTTCAGGGCAGTGATTACCTTGCGATTTAAATCTGCTGGTAGGGTAATGATATCCCGCAGCACTCCATCAATGCGATAGCGAACTCTTAAACCAGCCAGCATCGGTTCGAGGTGGATGTCACTGGCTCGGTTTCGTAGTGCTCCTGAGATCAGTGTTTTGATGCGTTCGATTTGATCGGCAGCTTTCGCCAGATGCACCTGTGTCGTCTCGACCAGATCTTCTGCCTCGGTTTCACCCGTCAGTGCATTCAGCAATGGTGTGGAGTCGATACTGTTGTGACCCAGGCTTTGAATTTGACACCAAGCTCGATAGCTCTTTTCGGCAATCGGAATTATCTTGATTTCGCTGCGGGTGTGATTGATCAGCTCTCTTTTCTGTTGTTCAGAGAGTTCAGTAGGACTACCGAGGTAATAACAACCGCGCCATAAGAGTAAAGGAATAACTTTTGGCAAAGTCTGTTTGTTGGGGAAGTGACGCAAGAATCTGGATGTAACCTCTGTATCGAGAAGCGATAGGTTCACGCCTCCAGTATTGTTAACTAGGAGTTTTAAGGCGCGATCACAATCGAGTTTTTGGTTCTTGAGTTGTTCCCAAACTGATATGGTTACTAAAGTTTCCATAAAAATTCTCTCTTCTGATGTGTTGGTTGAATGCTAAAAACTCTTTCTCATGCCTACCAGTTGTTAGCGTTGTGTTGCCTCTAAGATGAGTTGTAAGCAAGAAGAGCAGAAACTGTTATAAAGATCTCTGCTCCAAGAATTAAATCTCATGATAGAAGCTTACTTCCAAGTTGGGAAAACCCCCGTTGCTCAGATTAAAGGGGAACAGGCTTTTATCCGTTCAAAATAGCTGAGATGGTATCAATCAGAAGCTAAAATCCTTAAGAGTAGGCACTGTCCCGCCTTATGTTAGCGGCTAAACAGGTTGAGGGTGTTTGTGCCATCGTTAACGAAGTAGATCCCCTTGTCTTGGACAACAAGCAGGTTAAAGAGAGTGCCTGCTCCCATAGGGCTTAACTGTATGGTGCCCACTTGACGACCATCAGGTCTGGTCTCGACCAAGTTCCCGTCACCCGCGTTCACCGTTAGGATGTTACCGTTGGGCGCTAGTTGCATCCCCAGTGGCATGTTCAGTTTATCACCGCTGGAGACCTCAACCGGGTTAGTAGGAGACTTGCGGTCGATGGCATCAGGGATGGCAGTAATGCGACTGTTAATGGTGTCCGCTACATAAAGGATTTCATGTTCACCCAAAGCTAGACCAGTTGGCCCGACAACTAGATTCGCGGGATCAAGCTTTTCAGCAAAGCCAGTACCAATGATGGTGCTGGATTCAACGTAGGGCTTCTCGTGTTCAGAAACCTTCAGATTGAGACGTACGACTGTCCCCTGGGGAGTTGGCTGGATGGTGGGGGTACCACTCAGCACGTTGCTGACAAACAGCGTAACCTTATTGTCGTCATCGGATTTAGCATCAACAGTGGTCAGATCCCACGGACCTTTGATATTTGCAGTAATAGTTTCAACGACATGACCGTTGCTGTCTAGTACCAGTAGGCATCCAGTGCCAACAGTTGCAGCCGTCCCATCAACACTGGGTAAGCTACCAACAATCACCCAGCCTGAGCGCAACACGGTCAGAGCTGTGGTCAAGCCGATACCTCCAGGGCAAGACTGAGGCGATACGGTGCTTCGGTTAATTTGGGCGAAGAGACTTTGGGTGCCGTTAGGTGTAATCTTGACAATGGTAGTCCCCGTGCCCTGAAGGTTGGCACTGTTATTGAAGTTACTCACCAAGATGTCGCCTTCGTGCAGGGAACCCTCGCTGTGTGTCACACGAGCTATCCCATAGGGGTTCACGTCACCATTTGTTGGCACAGTCGAGGCGAAGGTGCTAATTTTGTTGAATTCTGACACAAAAGGATACTCTGGCGATTCTGCCTTTGCCACTTGCCCTAGACTCAGGGCGAGCATGGGAAGGCTAGCGGCGATCAGCTTGGTAATGCGAGTGATGGAACGATGCATAATGTTTCTCCTGTTGAATGAATAGACTTCTTACATAAGTCAGTTGGAAATATGCCGCTT
>JAFASY010000167.1 GCA_019244235.1 Chroococcidiopsidaceae cyanobacterium CP_BM_ER_R8_30 | reverse complement strand
TCTTTGAACCTTTAATAGATGTCCTTCCCATCATTCCAGTCTTTTTCTTGCTGCTGGCTTTTGTTTGGCAAGCAGCTGTTGGTTTCAGATAAGCTCACTCGATAGAGTCGTAATACATCTAATTGACGATCCCCGAAATCGATTCGGGGATTTTTTCACTCTTCAGTGAGTTCTTCTGGGTGGGACTTAAGCTGAGATTTAATCAAGGGCGCTTTGGGTGCTAGAAAAAATCCCACCAAACTTGCAAACAGGAGCGGCGTTACAGGACTGAAGCCAGTCAGTTTTGTTAGCAGTAAAGTTGTACTGACAGGTGTTCGCGTCACTGCAGCATTGAGAGCTGCCATAGTACAAATCATAGCAAGGACAGGATTTAGTCCAGGAATCAAAATGGCTAGGGCTTTGCCCAAACACGCGCCAGTAAAAAACATAGGGATAATAAACCCCCCACGCCAGCCACCTGTGAGCGTAAAGCTGGCAGTCACCAATTTGGCACCAGCAACAGCCAAGAGTAACATAGCAGGCAGGCTGGTTGTAATGACTTCATTTAACTGCTCGTCGCCAAAATAGCGGGTCAATGGCAAGAGCGTTGCGAAACCGCCCAGTACTAGTCCTGCCAGTGTTGTCCGAAGATAAATTGGTCCTGGGATGCGGACAAACAGGCGATCACAGGCTCGAAAAATGCCCATAAATAGCCATCCTGCTGCAGCTCCGATAATCCCGAACAGGATAGCAAAGGCAAAATCGTCGATGTTCTGTAGCCGATATTGAGGGAAATGCCAGGTAGGTCCAATTCCTAAATGGGTAATCAGTGCATAAACCACATAACCAGCGCAACTCGAAACAATCGCTGGCATGAAAGCTTCGTAGTACTCCAAAACATATTCGTGGTGCAAAATTTCTAGAGCGAACATAGCACCGCCAAGAGGTGAGCCGAACAGGACAGTGAAGCCAGCAGCCATACCCGAAATACTTAGGGATCTGAGGCTTTCGCCCCGAAGCCCTAGACGATCAGCAATCCAGGTGCCAAGGGAGCCTGTTATCTGTACTAAAGGTGCTTCTGGACCAGCACTCCCCCCTGCCGATATGCTCACTAAAGAAGCCAGAATCATTGACGGATTTTTTCGCATATCAAGGCGTCCGCCACGAAAGTGGATGTTATCAACAACCACGGCAATTTCGCCAGGATTTCCCAGAAAATAAATCACCAGCCCAACAACCAAACCAGCGAGTGGCATCACCAGAAGTAGGCTGGGACCATGAAACGCTTCTAGTTTCTGGGTCATCAGTTCCAGGATATACCAGTACAACCCACCGGCGAGACCACACACAACCCCGACAGTAATCCAGCGGAGAACCAAGTGAGAAATGACCATCGGATTCCGCTCCGCCAGCCTAGAAAGCCGAAAGAATCTCCAATGTCCTGGCTGGTTAGTGTTATGGGGCTTTTGTGGCGGCACTGCTTGTTTCCTAATTGAGACAATGAAATGAAAGATACAGAATATTTATGCTCTTTATGGATTATTACATGTACCTTCGTCCTTGTCTTGCCTCTAACCTGCCTTTCTCCTAGAACCGAGCTTTAAAGATTTCAGTATTAGGCAAGGTTTTGCCAGCAGTGTCTCCACTACTCTTAGGCTGTTTGATCTATAACATTAGGTATCCTCAATAGGGTTGGCTCCATTCAATAAAGTTTAGCCGCATAGGTATAGATAGTCCTATCTCTATAGACTTTTTATTTGAATTAGGTTGGCTAAAAAACAATTTTGCAAACCTTTGTAGTGCATTACTATCCCCAGGCGAGTGTTTAACTTAACTCTTAGCACGTCTTCAAATAGTTAGTTTTATTCAGGGAAACACGCTTAAGCCTCTATCTATCCACAAAATAAACAGTGAATATACTTTGCTAAAAAATAAAATTAATGACGAGCAGCACTTAATTCATTTGCTTTTTAAAGATTTGATAAAAAAACAAAAAATCGTTTTTCTTGTCAAAAAAAATGATATTGTTGATTTTGCCAGACTTTATTAACAGTTGAACTATATCACACCATGTGCAACTTTAAAATTTCTCGACCTTCAAATTACCTATCTATTCCGTCTAAAACCATTAATTAAGAACAAATTAATCGAGGTTTCTTATTATGAGCAATTTTACTTTTGCGTTTATTACACCTAGTTATGCGCCAGATTTCCAAAGGTGTAAGCTCCTATGCTGGAGTATAAAAAAGTTTGTTTCTACTCCAGTGAAACATTATATCATTGTAGACAAACAAGATATGAATCTTTTTCAACAACTGGCTGACTCTAATACAGAAATCTTGAATAAGGAAAACATTCTTCCTTCTTGGATTAAACGAGTTCCTTTCGCCAGTAGAAAAAATGTTTGGTTAAATATAAAAGGTTATAAGTCAGGTATTTTCCTGTTACGAGGTTGGTTAGTTCAGCAAATAGTGAAATTGGCAGCAGCCCAATACGTGGAGCAGGAAGTTTTAATTTTTGTTGACTCAGATGTTGCATTCATAGATTCTTTTGACGTCCATACATTTATTAGAGAAGATAAGGTTCGTCTATTTAGAGTAGAGCATTCGACTGATAATGATAGTGAAACTAGTAAAAAGTGGAAGAATTCTGCAAAAAAATTGTTAGGTTTACCGTTGGAAAACAACTACTATGATTTTTATGTCAGTCAAATTGTTACTTGGAGACGTGATAATTTGCTCCAGTTGTATAAACTTATTGAGAAAAACTTTCAACGAGATTGGATAGAAATTATTCTTAGAGTGAAAGATCTCTCTGAATATATCCTTTATGGCATTTTTACAAACTATGTACTAGGAGAAAAATCTGGGCATTACGACGATCATTTGCAAAAAATCTGCTGGTGCTATTGGGAAGAGACTCCTATGTCTCATGCAGAGTTAAGGGAGTTCTTTAAGGAAGCTCAATCTTCTGGTCATAAGGCTATAATGATATCCGCAAAAAGCTATATGGATATGTCCATTGAGCAATTTCAGAATTTCCTTTCTTCAAGCTTGATTTAGGCAATCAAACGAAAGTACCAGAACCTGTATGAATTTCCCCCACTGCTCCTCTCCCCTCACAGCTTCACTGCAATGCACGACCAACCTCATTCAGAAGGCAGAAGGCAGCTATGCAGAGGGCAGCCAATTTAAGCCTTAAGATAGTGTGTGTATCGCAACGTACAAGTTTAAGCTGAATTATATCAGTACAGAGCGCCAAGAAACTATCATGAGTAGTGAAACAGCTCCCAATCAAGCAGATAAGTACGAACAAGTTGATATAACGCCAGAACTTGAGGAGAAAATTCAAAGGATTAAACAACCACCTGATATAGATGATGCTTTGATGGAACTAAGCCCAGAGGAAAGGCTTAGTAATCCCAGTGTGGCACCCGAAATGCTAAATGAAGGAGAGGGATTGAGAGATGATTTGCGGGGAGATATAGAATAAGAGCAAACGGCTGAATACTTTGATATGTCGTTATTTCCTGTCATTTACTCAGACGAGTTTCTCGAACACAAAACTGGTCTGTTCCACCCAGAAAAACCAGAGCGATTGAGCGCGATTATTGCTGCCCTTAAAGCAGCTCCTTTTGCTAGCCAACTTGAGTGGCAGGTGCCAACGCCAGTGGAGGTAAGAGCAATTGCACAGCTTTTGCAACAAATCCATTCCCCGCAGTATATCAAAACAGTTCAGCATCTTGCCCAAAATGGCGGTGGCTACTTAGATGGAGATACGCTAGTTTCGCCTCGCAGCTACGATGTCGCTTTACTAGCAGTGAGTGCCTGGTTAGATGGGGTTGAGCGAGTCATAGCGACGGATGCTCCGGCTTTTGTGCTGACACGTCCTCCTGGTCACCACGCTGAGGGCAATCGCGGGATGGGGTTTTGCTTATTTTCCAATGCTGCGATCGCAGCACATTATGCCCTGGAAAAGCAGGGGATCAACCGCGTCGCTATCTTAGATTGGGACGTGCATCATGGCAACGGCACCCAAGCACTAGTAGAAAAACATCCTCAAATTGCCTATTGCTCACTGCATCAATCTCCTTGCTATCCCGGTACAGGATCTGCGGATGAGCGGGGAGAATACAACAACGTGCTAAATTTACCATTGCCGCCGGGTAGCGCAGTGGCTGATTACAAGTTAGCATTTGAGAACCAAATCATACCTTTTTTCACTGAATTTCAGCCAGATTTACTGATTGTTAGTGCTGGATATGATGCCAACGCAGATGACCCATTGGCAAGCATGAATCTACAACCGCAAGACTATAGTCTATTTACTAGGTACTGTCTCCAACTGACACGTCGAATTGTGTTTGGGCTAGAGGGGGGCTACGATTTTTCAGCTTTGTCTCGTTCAGTCGTAGCAACAATTGAGCAGTGCTTAATCTAGGGAGTTTAATTAATGTTATAAATATGGCTCTTTCTCCCTTGATCCAACAGATGCTACAGTCCGGATTTTATCCTCACCCAGTAAGTGAACCAATTCAGCTGATTCAGACACACATTTCCTATGTGTTGCTAACTGGAGATTATGTCTACAAGCTGAAAAAGCCCGTGAACTTTGGCTTCTTAGATTTTTCAACACTGGACAAGCGACATCATTTTTGTCATGAAGAATTGCGATTGAACCAGCGGGGGGCAACTGAGCTTTACCTAGAAGTGTTGCCAATTACTCAAGCTGGAAATCAATATCAACTGGATGGATTGGGTCAGCCAGTTGAGTATACTCTGAAGATGCGCCAATTTCCCCAAGAGACTTTATTTACCAGTATGTTTGAGCAGGGTCGGCTGTGTGAAGCCGATCTGGAAAAGTTGGGACGAGTTGTGGCGCAATACCATAGCAAAGCTAAAACCAATGATTATATTTGCTCGTTTGGCGAAATTTCTCAAGTTCGTGCGGCAATTGATGAGAATTATGCACAAACAAAGAGATATATCGGCGGTCCGCAAACTCAGTCTCAGTTTGATGAAACTAAACACTATACGGATGGCTTTTTTATTCAACAACCAGAACTATTCACCAGTAGAATCCAACACAATTGGATTCGAGAATGCCATGGGGATTTACATTTAGGCAATATTTGTCGCTCTTCAGACAAAATTCTGCTATTCGATTGCATTGAGTTCAATGAGAAATTTCGCTTTGTCGATGTTATGTATGATATTGCCTTCATAATTATGGATTTAGAGGCGAGACAGCGAAAAGACTTAGGCAATGCCTTTTTAAATACGTATGTGGAGCAAACTGGAGACTGGGAGGGATTACAGGTTCTACCCCTGTATTTGAGTCGTCAGGCGTATGTCCGCGCCAAGGTCAATTCTTTGCTACTGGATGATCCAACTATCCCAGCTGCTAAAAAGGAGGAAGCTATTGCAACAGCTGCCCACTACTACCATCTAGCTTGGCAGTATAGTCAACGGTTCGCTCATAGTAGCGGCAACTCTATAGCACCAGCTCAACCTTGCCAAGGTCAGCTGATTTTAATGGCGGGGCTATCGGGTTCTGGTAAGAGTACTATCGCCCGACAATTAGCCCGACAACTTGGAGCAATTCACATCCGTTCGGATGCAGTACGCAAACATTTAGGTGGGATTAAGCTTACAGAACGTGGCAGTGCTGAGCTATATACGGATGAGATGAGTCAGAGGACTTATGAACGTTTGTTGGAATTGGGAATTGTACTGGCAAATCAGGGTTTTCCAGTCATTCTGGATGCGAAGTACGATCGACAGAAGTTACGGATGGAAGCAATAGCGAAGGTTCAACGCCATCAGCTGCCCCTACAAATTCTCCACTGCACTGCTCCTATAAAAGTATTGCTCGAACGGCTAGCATCGCGTACTGGTGATATTGCCGATGCCACGCCTGATTTGCTGGAGGGGCAACAAGAAGCATTTCAACCCTTTACCGAAGCAGAACAAGCTTACGTAAAAATTTTAGACACTACTCAACCATTTGACTTGTCCGTTATTGACCGATAGTCAACAACCCAACTCATGCTATGAAGAGACGAGAATCCCAAATCACAGGTTCAATTAAGCTTGTCGTAATCTTATGAAATTCAGGGTGAACCTCGTTAATTAAAATACTGAAGCTGTCACGTTGCACTGCCAAACAGCAGTCTGCCGAGGACACTTTCTACCTCCCTTGCGCCAATTTCCGACAGTCTGGCTTCAAATGGACGAAGAACGACGAATAAATACCTATGGCGAATGGCTAATCCTCCACCCTGCTATCAGACCAAAAGCCCAGATGCTTAACGCAAGTCCTATGGCAAGTCCTAACCATGACCCCCAAAAAGGAAGGACAATCGTTCCAATCTGAAATGACCAGTGATTCATCAGTCTAAGGAGATGTAAGATCGCAGCTAAAGTAAAAATCAACGCCGAGACCAAGAGATAAGCTTTTGCACTCATATCTCAATCCTCCCTTTTCCTCAAGCAGAAACTATGAATATCTAATTGTGACCTCTACTTATATTTTGTCCTAAGTCAAATTATATTGCTTACTAGCTATAATCTTTGTCACAAATTGTAGTCTTTACAATCTTACAATTGAGTCAAAATGGCATCAGGGCTCTGAACAAAACAACACCCAAGCTTCTATGAGCTGAGTTATTTCCTCTTTTAAAGCATTCTATTTAGGGTTGGACTGATTGATAGCTTCACAACAAGAAACCGAACAACCAGTTACATGGCCCCCTATTTACTACTAGGTTAAGGAAATATCAGCTTTCGAGTTGGGCGTTGTTGTTTGACGAGACAGATTGAAATTAAACAGCACTTTCTACCTCTTAAATTAGCGAAACTGGGCTGTTGGATCTGCCAGGGAAGCTCTTGAGCCTCAATTTCTAGATTAGCAGTACTGCTCAAAGTTGTGTTTTTATTGAAACTAAAGTTTACTTTCGATGAAGTTGCACATTAAAGATTGCTCTCCCACTAAGAGCGGAAGCGATAAAACAGAAAGTAGCATCAAAAAAGAGAAACGCATGTGAGGGAATAATGGATTCAAAAGTCAGTGAAGTGAAACAGATTGCCACTCAATTGCTGGCAGGAATGCTTGCTAATCCTCATATTTATGCCAAAACTAGTGAGGAGATGGGAAGAGGACAGCAAGAGCAGGAGTTGATGATTACAGCAATTGAACTGGCTGAGAGCTTGATTGACAAAGTAGAGCAAAGAATCAACTGAGGTTCAGTTTGACTGTTCTTATGTGAATATACAGCTTGCTTAAAGCCTGCACCTATTACACCCAAACCACACCCAAAATTAGGATAGGTTTGTCCAGTTATGCTCATTTTGCCTATTAGTGTAGCTCGAAAGCCAACTCCATAAAACATCTCAAACTCACAAAACCCTTAGTAATGTGGACGAAAGGACTTGAACCTTCACACCTTGCGGTACTAGAACCTAAATTTAGTAGAAGGTATGGATTCATTAGCTGAGGCGACGAGTAGTTCGGCTGGGTTGCTGACTCTAGAATAGAGACATCTTGATTGAGGTTTGATGATGACGACAGAAGAACGGGCAATAGCAGCACTCAAATCACTTCCACCAGACAAGCAAGAGGAAGTATTAGATTTCATAGAGTTTTTACAAGTTAAGCTTCATCGAACTTCGCGAGCGTTGGAGTTGAGTTCGGCAGATAAAAGTACTCAATCGCCCTTATCTAATGGTTTAGATGCGGTTGACCAGCAGCAGGCGACTAACTTCCCTAAAGCGCCTCTAGGTCAGCGACTTCGCGAGATTCGTGCCAGACTTGTTGCCTCTGGTGAAGGACTGTTAACGATCGAGGAGGTTGAACAAGAAATTGCGAATCAACGAAACCGATTGGGATATTTAGACGAATGATACGGACGTTTGTTGATTCTGGTGTGCTGGTATTGGCAGCAAGGGAGACGGATACATATTCTGAGAAAGCCCTAGAAATCCTGGAAGATAGTAACCGTGAGTTTGCTTGCAGTGTTTTTGTCCGGTTGGAGGTGTTGCCGAAGGCAATTTATAATTGCAGAGCCAATGAGGCTCAGTTCTATCGAGAGTATTTTGATTCAGTGCAATATTGGTCAACTGATTTTGATAAACTTTTGCAAGATGCTGAGCAGGTTGCGGGTCAGTATGGGTTAGCTGCATTAGATGGGCTTCACGTTGCAGCAGCGTTATCCGTTGGTGCAGAGGAGCTAATTACAACTGAGAAAAGAACTAAACCGATGCACCGAGTTTCAGGAATTAAAATTATTTCAATCCTAGATTAATGTTTTGCCTGAAAGTGAAGCGCTCACACCCAAAATTGCTCCGGTGCAGTTGAGACTGATCCACTTTGCGGATGTACCCTTACTTGACAGCCAACCCCACAAAACATCTCAAACTCACAAAACCCTTGGTAATGCGGACGAAAGGACTTGAACCTTCACACCTTGCGGTACTAGAACCTAAATCTAGCGCGTCTGCCAATTCCGCCACGTCCGCGTGTTTGCTTTACCATAATAGCAAAGGCAGAATCAACACGCACATGAAACTCAAAGGTCAGCCGGACTTCTACTCCGGCTGCGCTAAGAGCGCAAGCTCAAGTAGAGCTAATTAGCGTCGCCGACCGATGCTTAAGATCCATGTTCCCAGGTAGCGTCGTAACGGCACGTCACCAGGGGAGAGAATTTCGCAGTTGAAGTAAAAAGTTCCGCCAAAGTCTGGGTTTCTCACGTCAGAAAATACCACATCGACTGGCTTGTCTGCTGGCACTGGTTCCTGCAGCTGGAGTTCAACGACATGGTTCTCTTTGTCCCACTTCACCCCTTGCAGCGGTACTTTTTTCCCCTTAACACGCACCTCCATTTTTTTTGTGTCAAAATCACCGTGATAATAGTTTGGATAGGTGATGGCAAATTCCGCTACCGCTAGCTTCATCTTTTTAGCTGGAATTCTTAAGTGATAACGATCCCACATACTTGTTTCACCACCAAAATCTAGTCGATAGGGTAGCTGATTTTGGCTCTGGACACCGCTAAACAAGGTAAACCCGGATGTTGACTGTGCCCAACTGATAACTGGAAACCCACTTAATAAACAACTGGTGAGGGCTAGGGTAGAAAGTATGCGACGCATAGAGGGCTCCTTGAATCTCAGACTGATAGCTAAGCAGCAGAGTCGTTTGGGATGAGCAAACCAGTGGTGAGAGCATATCGTACCACACTCGCCTTCAAATTCCAGCTTGTACTCGCCCTGTCTCGATAATCCTGACAAAAGACGCCTGCTCAAAAAAATTGACGTGAAATTGACAGCTTGCCGCAAGACCCTTATAAATCTATGTTTCAATGCCCTTGTGGGTTCAATTGCGTTCTTGCAATTGCTGATGACCCCCCAAAGCCTTAAACTGGATTTAAATTTTGCGATATTTCTGAACTTTCTGACTGAGTCACCTGTGCGAAAAATTGTTATTGCTGGCAACTGGAAAATGTTCAAAACTCAGGCAGAATCCCTAGAGTTTTTGCAGGGATTTATACCCAGCCTGGATGAAACCCCGTCAGAACGGGAGATAGTCTTGTGCGCTCCTTTTACTGACCTCAATACCCTATCCAAAAACTTGCACGGTAGCAGGGTACAATTGGGTGCCCAGAATGTCCATTGGGAAGAAACTGGACCTTATACGGGTGAAATCTCTAGTCCGATGTTGACAGAAATCGGCGTGCGCTATGTCATTATCGGACACAGCGAACGGCGGCAGTATTTTGGAGAAACCGACGAAACCGTTAACTGGCGATTGAAAGCAGCCCAGCGCTGTAACCTCACCCCGATACTGTGTGTGGGTGAAACGAAGCAACAACGGGATGATGGCGAAATTGAATCGCACATCACGCACCAGTTGAAGAAGGGTCTAGCGGAGATCGATCAGCAGAATCTGGTGATTGCCTACGAACCCATCTGGGCAATTGGTACAGGTGAAACTTGCGAGGCAAAGGAAGCAAATCGGGTCATTAGCTTGATTCGCACTCATCTGAGTCATCCCAGTGTACCGATTCAGTATGGTGGCTCGGTTAAGCCGAATAACATAGACGAAATTATGGCTCAGCCAGAGATAGATGGGGTTTTGGTGGGGGGAGCTAGTCTAGAAGCGACGAGCTTTGCTCGAATTGTCAACTACCAATAGCTGAGCACCCGAATGCATGACGGCTCCAGATAGCTGGATTAGGGGACACTGTTTCGAGTGGGGCAAGCGCACCTATCTAATGGGAGTGTTAAATATCACGCCCGATAGCTTCAGCGATGGAGGCGAGTTCAACACAACGGCTGCTGCATTGCTGAGGGCTCAACAGATGGTTGCAGATGGGGTAGACATTATTGATGTAGGTGGGCAGTCTACTCGACCAGGAGCAGAAGAAATTCCTCTAGAAGTAGAACTCAATCGGCTGCTGCCAGTCTTGCAAGTTCTACGTCAAGAACTCCCTTCTGTACCAATCTCTGTCGATACGACAAGAGCAGCGGTGGCGAAGATAGCCGTGCAAGAAGGTGCAGATTTGGTCAATGACATATCTGGCGCAACTTTTGACCCAGATATGCTGCCGACTGTTTCTCAATTAGGAGTCCCAATTGTGCTGATGCACATGCGGGGAACTCCTAAGACAATGCAACAGATGACAGATTACCAGGATCTGATTGGGGAGCTATATGACTTTCTCAAGAGTCAGATTGCTGCTGCAACGAAGGCTGAAATTGATTGCTCCCGAATTATCATCGACCCCGGCATCGGTTTTGCTAAAACCTCCGAGCAAAACCTGGAAATTCTACGCCGCCTCAGCGAATTTCGTTCCCTTAAATATCCCATCTTAGTAGGACCATCTCGCAAAGGTTTCGTTGGTCGTATCCTAAATCAACCAGACCCAAAGGCGAGAATCTGGGGAACAGCAGCAGCCTGTTGTGCCGCGATCACTGGCGGTGCCGATCTGCTTCGAGTACATGATGTCAAGGAAATGCGAGATGTCTGCCGCGTTGCCGATGCTATATTCAGGAACTAACTAATATATCGACACTTATGTTATGAACAACATAATATAGTGAAGCCCATAAGATTTTAAATCTAGTACACTACATAGACTCCAGAAGCATTAGTATGATTTCCAATTTAGGTTTTTCTAGAGCAATTACCCAGCCAGCTACGGGACTTGCCTGTCTAGCCTCGATTCTCATTGCTTGCCCAACTCCTACTAGAGCAGCTCCGCCGCCAGTAGGTTCAGAGCCTCCTCCTGTCACCCCCTCAACCAACCCAGCAGTGCCAGTAGGTTCAGAGCTTCCTCCTGTCAGGCCTGCAATTAACCAAGTGGGACCATCAGCAACAGATTATCTACTAGGAGGTGGAGATCGCATCAAAATCACAATTTTGGATGTACCCGAATACAGTGGCGAATACCAAGTGCCACCAGGAGGGGAAGTCTACGTCCCGCTCATCGGTAGCGTCTCTGTGCAGGGACTAACACAGGCACAGGCAGCAGACTTAATTTCCGCCAAATATGCCCGCTTCCTCAAGCGTCCTCTAGTAACAGTGAGTCTAGTCGCAGCGCGTCCGATCAACTTTGCCGTAGCAGGAGAGGTAAATGCTCCTGGCTCCTACACCACAAGCGCACAAGCCGCACCAGGCTTAGCTGGTGGAGGAGTGCAATTTCCCACAGTCGTTAACGCCATTCAGCAGGCGCAGGGAGTGACGCTGGCAGCAAATATTACACAAGTCCAGTTACGCCGTCAACAAGGCGTGGGATTACCGCCGATAACAATTACTGTCGATTTGCGTAACTTAGTCCAGAATGGAACTCTGCAGGGCGATCTGTCCTTGCGCGATGGAGACACAATTTTTGTGCCCACAGCCACCGCCACCAACTTGAGAACCATTCGGCAGCTCGCCACCGCCAACTTTGCAGCACCAGCAAACCTACCCCGCACTGTGACAGTTGTAGGGGAAGTCAACCGTCCAGGACCATATGTGGTGATCGGAGGAGAGACATCGGGAACCACAACGTTATCAGCGGGAGGTACCATTGCCCAAGGCGCAAATAATATCACTGTTGGGTTACCCACCGTTACCCGAGCCTTACAGACAGCAGGTGGCATCACCTCATCCGCCGATATTCGTAACATTGAGATCCGTCGCTTTACCAAAGCTGGTGTCGAAGAAGTCATCCACGTAAATTTGCTCAAGTTGGTGGCAACAGGAGACATCACTCAAGATACGCTGGTGCAAGAAGGAGACAGCATCGTTGTGCCAAGAGCGACTAATCTCACTCCCGCCGAACAAACGCAAATTGCTTCGACCAACCTGTCACCGGATACAATTCAAGTTAATGTCATCGGAGAGGTGAGAAATCCTGGACAATTAAAGGTCCCGCCGAATACGCCCTTGAATCAGGCATTGTTGCAGGCAGGTGGATTCAATAATGGTCGAGCAAACCGTAAGGCAGTGGATCTGATCCGGCTCAACCCGAATGGGACGGTGACAAAGCGACTAGTGCGGATAGATCTGACCAACAGCTTGAATGAGCGCACCAACCCCTCGCTACGCAATAATGACATTATTCTCGTCAGCCGCAATGGTCTTGCTAAGACAGGCGATACTTTGAACACAATATTCGCGCCTTTTGGCAACTTGTTCGGCCTAGCTAGCATTATCAACACATTTAAGTGACCGAAGAGGGAGTAGAGACTGTTTAATCCCTACTCCCTCTCCTTCCTAATCTAATTTTCCCTAGGCATCATCCAGTGCCGCAATACCTGGTAATTCTTTACCCTCCAGTAATTCCAGACTAGCACCACCACCAGTAGAGATATGGCTCATCTGCTCAGCCACTCCCACCTTTTCTACCGCTGCTACTGAGTCGCCACCACCAATAATAGTGATAGTACCCTGCTTGGTTAGGTCGGCCAAAGTCCGAGCGATCGCCTCCGTCCCTGCTGCAAACTTGTCAAACTCAAACACACCCATTGGCCCATTCCAAATCACTGACTTACAGTCAGCCAAGGCATTTTGGAACACTTTCACCGAATCAGGTCCAATATCTAAACCCATCCAATCAGCTGGGATATTGTCAATACTGACAGTTTTGGCTTCTGCATCAGTGGCAAATTTATCTGCAACTACCACATCGGTAGGTAATAACAGGGCAACGCCGCGCTCTTTTGCTTTGGCTTCTAAAGACTTCGCTAGTTCCAGCTTGTCCTCTTCCACCAGCGACTTACCAACATCCAGACCCCTAGCTTTGTAGAAAGTAAAAATCATGCCGCCGCCCAGTAGCAACTTATCAACCTTATCCAACAGAGTTTCAATAACGCCAATCTTACTGGAAACCTTGGAGCCACCAATAATTGCCGCCAGAGGCCGCTGGGGATTTTCAATAGCGCTTTGCAGGTACTGCAATTCTTTCTCAATCAAGTATCCAGCCACAGAGGGACTGAGATAGTGAGTAACGCCTTCAGTGGAAGCATGAGCGCGGTGAGCCGTTCCAAAGGCATCATTCACATATAGATCGGCATTGGCAGCTAGTTGTTTGGCGAATTCCGGATCATTTTCTTCCTCTTGTTTGTGGAAGCGAACATTTTCTAGCAATAGCACCTGACCATTTTGCATCCCGGCTACCTTCTGCGTCACCTCCTCACCAATAGAGTCATCGCACTTGATCACCTCCCGACCAAGCAATTCTGCTAGACGGTTAGCGACTGGAGTCAGGCGCAATTTATCATCCACACCCTTCTTGGGACGCCCGAAATGGCTCACAAGGATGACTTTGGCTCCCTTCTGGATTAAATCTTGGATAGTTGGGAGAGCCGCGCGGATGCGGGTATCATCTGTTATCTGGCGTTGGTCATCTAGAGGAACATTAAAATCTACTCGTACAAGTGCGCGTTTGCCTGCTATATCTGATGACGATAAATTTGCTAAAGTTTTTTTGGACATAGCGTCAACCTCCAATTGCGTTTTTGTTGAATTAACCGTTTAGCGCCGTCCACATTCTACCGGAGCTGGGGTATCCGAGGTGCCAGTGATGTTTAAGACAGTTTTATTTCCCATAGACCAAAGCCGTGAAGCACGAGAAGCAGCTGAGGTCGTTGTTAGTGTTGTCCAGAAGTACAGCAGCCATTTAGTACTGCTATCGGTGGTGGAAACCCCAAGCTCGGAAGAGAGGCCAAGTTCAGAAACGATGGCGTCACCAGCAGTAGTTGAACAACTCCTCAAAAATGCTCAGGCTCTGTTTACTCAACAGGGCATTGAGGCTCAAATCATTGAGCGCGAAGGCAAGCCTGCCTTTACAATTTGTGATGTTGCCGATGAGATTGGGGCAGATTTAATCGTGATGGGGTGTCGGGGTTTGGGGTTGACGGAAGAGGGAGCAACGGATAGCGTAACCAACCGAGTCATTAACCTATCTCCCTGCCCTGTTTTGATTGTGCCTTAAGCAAGAAGCGAAAACTCTATACTTGAGAAAGGGAAAGAATTTTTGCTTGAGGGTAGGCTAATGGCTCCAAATCCCATCATTATGCAGGCAGTTGAACAGCTGGGCTATCGTGTTACTGTTGGGGATGTTGCCACCCAAGCAGGGTTGAACCTGAATTTAGCTCAGCAAGGATTGTTGGCGCTTGCTACTGATGCAGGGGGGCACTTACAGGTAGCAGAGTCCGGGGATATGGTCTACCTATTTCCCAAGAACTTCCGGGCAATTTTGCGCAATAAGTTTTTGCGATTGCGGCTTCAGGAATGGTGGAACAAGGTTTGGAAGGTTCTATTTTACCTAATCCGGATCTCTTTTGGCATCATATTACTTCTATCAATCGCTCTAATTTTTATCAGTATTATTATCATCATTACTGCAACTAACCAGAGCAGCAGTAATAATCGGGGGCATTCCCACAGTAATGGTGGAAGCCTGTTCTTACCATACTTCTGGATTGGTCCTGATTGGTTTTGGTTTTTTGATCCAAATTATGGTAACCGCCAGTATCGGCAGCGGCGAAACCGCGAACCGAACGAGATGAATTTCTTTGAAGCCATCTTCTCCTTTCTCTTTGGGGATGGCAATCCTAACGCCAATTTAGAAGAACGCCGTTGGCAAGAAATCGCTAATGTAATTCGCAACTATAAGGGTGCAGTGGTAGCAGAACAAATTGCTCCATACCTAGACAATATTGGGCAAGGATATGCTAAAGAATACGAGGACTACATGCTGCCAGTCCTAACTCGGTTCAACGGTCAACCAGCAGTTAGCCCAGAGGGAGAGATCGTCTATCACTTTCCAGAGTTGCAAACTCTAGCACAACGGCGATATGCACAAGCTGTGCCACCATACTTACAAGAGTTACCTTGGCGTTTCAGCACAGCCAGTTCTGGACAAATTATGGCAGCGGCTGGGTTAGGGGCGTTGAATTTTGTTGGTGCTTTAGTTCTCGGTAATCTGTTGGCAAATGGTACTGCTGCTGCCAAGTTAGGAGGTTTAGTTGCTTTCGTCCATTCAATTTACTGGCTCCTACTAGGATACGGTATTGCCTTTCTAGGAGTGCCTTTGGTTCGTTATTTTTGGATTCAATGGAAAAATAGTAAAATTGCAGTTAGCAACCAGCAACGCCAAGAGCAAGCGCGGCAGTTAAGTCAAGCCGATCATAACCTACAGCATAAAATTGCCTATGCTCGCCAGTTTGCTGCTGAAACAGTGATTAGGGATGAAGATTTGGCTTACACTACCGAAACTGACTTAATCGATCAAGAGGCAGCACGCTCTAATCAAATTGAGGCTGAATGGCGACGGCGCTTGGATCAATAGTAACGGCGGCATCACCTAGCTAGATTGGAGGACATGTTCTCGCAACTACACGGTCGCGTCCCTGCTCTTTTGCCTGATAAAGTGCAGAGTCAGCAGCAGCAATTAGTGCGGCAGGAGAGGATTTATGGGTGGGAAAAGTACTGGCAACCCCTAAACTAAGGGTAATAGATTGGGAATTAACATTAGCAATCTTCAATGCTCTAGTGCTAGAGCAGATTGCTTGAGCAACTTGGGCAGCACCAGAGATCTTTGTGTGCGGTAGCATTAACACAAACTCATCTCCCCCATAGCGAGCGACAAAATCAGCAGGACGCTTCGCCGCAAGGCTAATAACTCTAGCAACTTGCCGCAAACAATCGTCACCTGTTTGATGACCAAAGACATCGTTGTAGGTCTTAAAGTTATCGATATCACATAGAATCAAAGATAAAGGAGCTTTCTCCCTTGCTAAACGTCGCCACTCGCGGTTAAGGTTCTCATCAAAACTACGGCGATTCGCTACCTGAGTCAAGCCGTCTATGGTAGCTAAGCGCTGCAACTCTCGATTTTCTTTCTGCAACTCTTGACAAAGTAATGATTGCTGGATAGACAACACAGAAATTCTTTTAACCTTCTGTTCTAGAAGCTCCACTTCGTTAATCAATTTTTTTAAAATTAGTGGACTTTCAGTCATATATAGGTTAACAGTACTTTCTAAAGCCAGTGACTGTTTAATACCGTTAAGTATATCATTAACCTGAAACACGTTAGATAAATAGTCGCAACCACCTAGCTCCATACAGCGAACGACAGCTTTTAGTGAAAAATTTGAGGTGAAACGCATAATAATGCGAGTTTGTATCCGCCTGTTCTTGATTTCGTTCATGAATTCAAATCCATCCATATCTGGCATAAAGCTATCTAGCAAGACTAGATCTGGATGTTCATCCGCCGCTACATGTAATGCTTCAATCCCATTATTTGCTGTTAAAACACTGTATTTCTCTTGCCTAAGAATATTGGTTAATACACATAGATAATCCTCTGAATCATCCACAATAAGAATTTTAGATTTTTTTGAATCTGAATAATCATTTTGCAAGGTAATAAATTTCTCTACATTATTTATTATGTTAATAATGTTAGCTTTTGTTTTCGAGAAAAAAGAATTACTTCTGTGTTTTTTTGAGCCTGTTTGAATAGTTTTAGGTACGGCGAATCCCAAATTGATGGAGTCAGCAGAAACCCATCTACTCTGACGCTCTATCTCTATCATATACTCCACTTACTTAAAATCTACTATCATGCTTTTTCAAGCACTAATAAGGGCTAACTCATCTTGCTTTACTAGCTTTTCAGATAACATGTTACTAAGTATACAATCAGCAGCCGGGATATGTGCTTGTAACTTGGTATTTCCCAATGATGTTATCAGCTATGGGTATGGGTTAGCTACTACACTGTCAACACCTACTGAGCCCGCTGTTGACTGATAAACTCTTCCACTATCTGATTAAGGGTTTGCAGATTTTGTCTGGCATCAAGCAGATTAGCCTCGACTTGAGGCAGCCGTGACAGCATCAGTACTGCAATCTGTAGTTGGTTGATACTTTGGTCCATTATTTGCCGATACTGGCTTTCAAACTCATCTATGTTCATGGCATCTGGTATTTCTGATATTTCTTCCACCATCACTTTGGCAAGTATAGACTAGGTAAAGACCATGTAAAAAATATGTTACGAAGATGCGAAAGCTTGTCCCCTTGGGTTTTTTCAGAATTCACATAGTAAGTTTTCGGACACTGCTCTATGCCAGTATAGAGATGGCATGGCGAAATTTGACAAGAGGCTGACTGCTCCCAGTGCAGATAACATTTTTAGGCACGAGTTCCGGTGTTCCCACGCGATCACGCAATGTTTCTAGTGTTGCCCTACGTCTACCTCAGCGGGCAGAGCTATGGTTATTTGACTGTGGTGAAGGAACCCAACATCAAATCCTGCGCAGTGAACTGAAGATTAGTCAACTGAGCCGGATTTTCATCACCCATATGCATGGAGACCATATCTTTGGGTTGATGGGACTTCTCGCTTCCTGCGGCTTAGCGGGTAATCCCAATCGGATCGATATTTATGGTCCACCCAAGTTAGATGAATATCTTCGCGCTTGTTGCCGTTACTCTCATACTCACTTGTCCTATCCAATACAAGTCCATACAGTAGAGTCAGGGATTCTGTATGAGGATGAAGAGTTCGTTGTTAGCTGCGGTCGATTGGAGCATCGGATTACAGCTTTCGGCTACAGAATTATGGAGAAAGACCGACCGGGGCGCTTTGACATTGAAAAAGCAAAGGCACTGGCGATTCCTCCAGGAAGAGTTTATGGTCTTTTGAAACGGGGCGAACGAGTTACCTTACTTGACGGCAGGCAGTTTGATGGAGCCGACTTTTGCGGACCAACAGAAATTGGTCGCAAAATTGCTTACTGTACCGATACTGTTTATTGTGAGGGCGCAATAGAACTAGCACAGGATGCAGATCTGCTGATTCACGAGGCGACTTTTGCCCACCAAGATGCTGAACTTGCTTTCCAACGCTTGCACTCAACTTCAACCATGGCAGCGCAAGTGGCACTAGCCGCCATGGTGAAATTGTTGATCATGACCCATTTCAGCCCCCGTTATGCTCCTGGCAACAACTTGGAGTTAAGGGATCTACTCCAGGAAGCTCGGACCATCTTCCCAAATACAGAAATGGCCTACGATTTCCTCACCTACGAAATACCGCGACGACGACAAACTGAGTTATCTCAAGCTCGCGCCTGAAGGAAGAGAGCTGGGGGAGCCCCCCTTGCTCTCTCCTAACGGACTTGACCTTGAGAGACAACAGCATCAATTGGCTTCATGAAATATAGCCGCAAGAATTGCCAACCACTTGAAATATAGAGGGGTAGCTTCTGGAAGAATTGCCAGAATTTGGGAGCGTTGGAGTTGGCGATCGCGCTCAACTTCTCGTTGTTTTTAACACAAACATCCAGCCGTTGATAAAACTGGGGATTCTCTACATCCAGCATCGTCGGGAACACCCGCCCCGCCGTTTCATTAGTCTTCTTAATCACATCGATGTCATACTCCCGTGCATCTAGTCCAATAGCAGCATAGAAACCAGAGCGCTGGATATCGTTGAGATACATCGTCCCAAACACCGATAGCAAGAAGAATCGACACCACAGCCTTGCTTTCCAGTCATTCAACATTCTTGGCTGGGACTTCATCACGGCATCAAAGAAATCCCCATGACGGTTTTCATCCTGACACCAGTTCTCAAAGAACCGGAAAATGGGGTAAATCCGATTTTCGGGATGAGCCTCTAGATGCCGATAGATTGTGATATACCGCCAGTAGCCTATCTTTTCAGAAAGATAAGTGGCATAGAAAATGAACTTTGGCTTAAAAAATGTATATTGGCGGTGTTTGGTTAAAAATCCCAAATCCAGCGCCAGATTAAAATCTGACAGTGCTTTATTTAAGAAGCCAGCATGACGCGCCTCATCGCGGGACATTAAACTAAAGCACTCTGCTAGCACAGGACTTTTATCTTTCAATCGGCGGCTCAGTTCTTTATAAAGCAGGAAACCCGAAAACTCGGCTGTACAAGAACGCTCTAGAAATTCAACGAACAGCTTGCGAGTTTCCCCATCGATATGTTCCCAAGTTTGTTCAAATTCTGCATCCCGGACAAAATGGTGACGATTGTAGTCAGCGCGAAACTCCTGCAGTATTGCTCTCAACTCAGCTTCGTTCACCGAAATATCCATCCGAGCCATTTCATCGAAGTCGGTGGTGTAAAACCGGGGTGTCAGCAGTGTTTCTTTCGCTGGGACTTTCACCCCTGGTCGCATCTCTTCAAAACTCGGCTTTTTAAGGGAATCTACCATGTCTTGATTGCTTTCTTAGCTATAGCTTATTATTCCTTGACCCCCAGTTTACCAATCTCTGCTAAGGCAAAGAGGCTTAATAACGTTAAGAGTTGCTACGTTTTAGCTCAAGGGTTTGCTGGAGGCGGCTTTGGCGAACTCTTAAGCAAGCTTAATTTCGCTGCAGCCACTTTTGACCATTCAAGCGTTGAACAGCACCATAGAGCATAAGATCTAGCGTCACTTTACGTTCATCACCTAAGAACGGCTCAAGGGTACTAGGCTGAGAACCTTCATTGCAGGAAAAAAATTTTCTTCCCTGAATGTCTTCTTTCTCAAAATAAAGATTGAATTGACGCCATCCCTCATTTTGCCAGCGTCCTACAATTTGCCAACAATCGTCTTCGTTGTAGCCGATAACTGGAACTTTCTGCTTCCTAAAAGTCAGCTCCAAATCTGAGACGCCTTGAGCTGCAAGTGTCTGCTTCAACGCTGGCAAATAATCTTGTTGAATAAACTCTGCAAATGGCTTGTCTTCAACTGTAGGTGCCTTCTCCTTCTTTGCCGCCTTAGCCGCTGGTTTATCACCTTTAGGTGGTGCAGCTTTCTTGGCAGCAGGCTTAGCTTTCTCCTCGTTAGAAGATGTATCCGGTGGCGCGGCATTAGGGTTTGCCTCTGGATTGGCAGTTGTTGGATCAGGTGTATTTGCCGAAGGAATATCAGTTGGCTGTGGTGAGTCAGTACTGGGAGAATGATCCTCAGCTACGCTGGGAGCCTGCTGTTCGACAGTGCTGGGAGCCACCTCTCCAGCTTCATTATGATTAGTTGGTTCTGCCATGGACCGGGTTAATAGTACTTACTGACAAGATCGTAACATCCGTTTCTACAGGTCTTATCAAGTGCAGTCGAAGTCAGTGCTAGGGGCTATATATCTTTGAAACTCGCTCAGTTTGAGCAACAAGTGTTCTACATGATACTGGATCTCCTCACGGATCTGTCGCACCTCATCTACTGACCGACCCGCTAGTTCAGTTGCCTCGTGCTGTAGCAGAGCCCCCAATCGGATAAGCTTAGTCATCTCATTGCTATGACATGGTTTTAGGAAGTAGTAGCCCTGACCATAATCAGCCCCAGCTATGCGTACGTTTGTCAGTTGCTCTGCTGTTTCAATCCCTTCTGCCACTACACTCATACCAAGTGCATGAGCAATTGCCGTAACAGCATGCACAATCTTCTCTACTCCGGGTTCCCGTCCGAGATTGTTGACAAATGAACGATCTATCTTAAGAGTGTCCACTGGAAAGCGCCAGAGATGATTCAATGAAGAGTAGCCAGTGCCAAAATCATCAATAGCTAACTTAACTCCTAATTCTTTAAGTTGATGCAGGGTACGCATAGTAGCATCCGCATCTTTCATTGTGGTTGTTTCAGTAATCTCTAAAACTAGGCAGGCTGGGGTCAGTCCTGTTTCGTGTAACAGATGTGCTACCTGCTCCACTAAGTCTGGTAACTGAAACTGTCGCATTGATAGATTGACGCAGACTACCAGTGCTGGTCCTACGTGGCACAATTTCTGCCACTCCTGCATTTGGTGGCAGGCTTCTTTCAACACCCAATTCCCAATTGGCAGAATAAGTTCGGAGTCTTCAGCTAAGGAAATGAACTCAGATGGAGGAAGAAGGCCGCGCTCTGGGTGTTCCCAACGCACCAAGGCTTCTATTTGGGCAATTCTACCAGTGGCAATGTCCATGATGGGCTGATAGTGGAGCCGTAACTCACCTCGCTGGAGCGCCTGCCGTAACTCAATTTCTAAAGACAATTGTTCTACAGCATAGCCATCAATCTGGGAGCTGAAAATAACGGATCGACCTTTACCTAGTGACTTCGCACGATACATCGCAATATCAGCATCGCGCAGGATATCATCGGGATGCTCGTAACCTGAGACACTGATAACCATTCCAATACTGACACTCGTGTGGACTTCGCGCTGTCCAAGCAAGAAAGGTAACGAGAACTGCTTGTGAATTCGCTCAGCTACATTGTTTACACAGCTCAAATCCTTAACATACTCAAGCAGAATAGTAAATTCGTCTCCTCCCAAGCGGGCTACCATATCTCCAGGGCGCAGACATTGCTGGAGTCTATAAGCAACCGCAAGCAGTAGTTCATCCCCAACCAAGTGTCCGAGGCTATCGTTGATGACCTTAAAACGATCTAAATCCAGAAAGAAGACGGCAAACTGATAATCCTCACACTGCTTGGTTCGCTCCAGAGCCTTTCTCAGGTAATTCATAAAGAGAACCCGGTTTGGTAGAGCTGTCAGCGCATCGTGGAAAGCGTTGTGCAGCAGTTGTCTCTCTATTCGCTTGTGTTCGGTAATGTCGTTGATGAGTACAACTCTGGCTGGTCTTCCTGAGAAAGTGAGAGGACCAGAGGTAATTTCCACATCAATGGGAGTTCCATCTTTCTTCTGGTGTCTCCACCTACCTGAACCGCTAAAAGATTCAGTTATGAAGGATGACTCCTCTAGTAGAGAAATATTTTCGTAGAGCAAGATATCCCGAACACTCATAGCAAGGAATTCCTCTTGGGAATAACCATAACAATGCACAGCAGTCTTGTTCACAGCAAGAAAGCAAAGTGTCCTGAGGTCATAAACCCACATAGGGTGTGGGCTGCTCTCAAACATTAAACGGTACCGCTGTTCGCTCTCCTGTAGCGCCGACTCTATCTGTTTGCGCTCCGTGATGTCTAGCCAAGAACCAATAATCTCCGATGAACTACTGGCTTTATCCTGCACTAACCTTAGCTTTTCATAGATCCATCTATAATTCCCATCTTTATGCAGCAAGCGGTATTCGAGAGTGTGATAGCCTTGTTCAGACAGGCAAGGAAATTCAGCCACGATACGCTGGAAGTCCTCTGGGTGAACATGTTCACGCCAAAACTGCGAATTCTCAAAGAACTCTTGAGCTTCATAACCTAGATATGTACTCACGTTCTCGCTGATAAAGGTGAGTTCGTAATCACCTGGAGGACCACCAGAAGGCTTCAGGCTAAAAATGATAGCGGGGCTAGCAGATAGCAAATACTGTTGCCGCTTTTGAATCTCATGCAGTGCTTGCTCCGCTTGCCCACACTCTCTCCTCATTTTGCTTCTAGCTCCAGCTCGGTCATTCGAACCTCTTGCCAGTCATTTGTGTCATTGAAGCTGAATACAAGACTATAGTCAACGTATATGCTGGCAAGTTTGAGCACATATAGCAACAGTATTTTTACTGATTCTGAGACCATCAAAACTACTTTATACTGAACGCTCAATCGGGATCAGTCATGTTATCGATAGACTCTGTGTGAGAATAATGTTTGCCGATTAGTTTGGGAATTTGGTCAACTTTAACTCGGCTGTAGCGAGTTTTGTCTGGCATAACCAGATTTGGTCCTAAAGAACACTTTTTCAAGCACCCTGTTCCTTTGACAACAAACTGTTCTGCTAAACCGCGATCACTCAGAGCCGCTGCCAGTAAAAACGAGCTTTTGGAAACGAGGCAGGGGGAGAAAAGTGTCATCAAACCTTGGAAAAGTTGAATATGAACCGCATGACTTGCGGGTTAGGGACTAAAATGGTCGAGATTTGCTCACTAGATTCCAAACGACTACTATGCCCCGCCGCGAAGACCTCCGTAAGATTCTGCTGCTTGGCTCTGGACCGATTGTAATCGGACAGGCTTGCGAGTTCGACTATTCCGGCACCCAAGCCTGTAAGGCGCTCCGAGAAGAAGGCTATGAAGTGGTACTAGTCAACTCCAACCCAGCCACTATCATGACCGACCCGGAAACGGCAGATCGGACATATATTGAGCCATTGACACCAGAATTAGTTGCAAAAGTCATTGCGCAGGAACGACCAGACGCCCTGCTGCCAACGATGGGCGGGCAAACTGCATTAAATCTTGCTGTTGCCCTAGCCAAGAATAACGTATTGGAGGATTACGGCGTTGAGCTGATTGGAGCTAAACTTCCCGCGATTGAGAAAGCCGAAGACCGACAACTCTTTAAGCAGGCTATGGAGCGGATTGGGGTCGCTATGTGCCCATCGGGAATTGCCTCTAATATAGATGAAGCGAAGGCGATCGCCCAAGAGATTGGCACCTATCCTTTAATTATTCGCCCAGCCTTCACCATGGGTGGCAGTGGTG
>JAFASY010000010.1 GCA_019244235.1 Chroococcidiopsidaceae cyanobacterium CP_BM_ER_R8_30 | reverse complement strand
AGTATTCGTTATAAACGGACAGGGAAATTTCTGATTTCTGGTACCCAAACTGGTCACCTTTCGTGTTTGACTCCCTCTCATTATGCATTGGTGATTGATTTCGATATAAACAAAAATTCTTTGACTTGTAAAGGACCAATTAAAGCTTCTTCTGAGTCTTTAACCCACGCTGCCGTATACGACGCTAGCCCAGCAGTCAATGCAGTCATTCACGTACATCATTTCGGACTATGGAGGAGATTAATGAACAAAGTTCCTACGAGTCCTACAGACTTACCTTATGGTACACCTGAAATCGCAAAGGAAATTATCAGATTCTTCAAAGAAGATAATTTAATTGAAGAAAAGATTCTTGTGATGGGTGGGCATAAAGAAGGGATTATTGCAATTGGCAGAAATTTGTCAGAAGCGGGAGAAGTTCTTTTAAAATACTACAGAGAGGGTTTATAAAAAACATTAAGGGAAGGGAGAACAGTTACTGGGCTGTCCACATGACAGGGAATATGGGGTCTGAGTTTGTAGAAGCTCCGTCTGAAACCAACGCATGAGTTCGATTACACCCAGATGCTCATTGTCACGAACAGTAGCAAGCTGTTGAATCTGCTCATACTTGCTTTTGAGGGCTGTCTGTGACACAATTCTCCTTACTACTCAAAAAATACGATATTTTTATAGGTTTTAAGTAGATTAAACCTTGAAAAGGCTCAATTATGACTGTTTCCACTCCATCCATTTGGTCTAAAATCACGCGACAGACTTTTACTCGCCGCTCTCTGCTGCCCTTAAAGCAAGATTTTCTATGGAAAATTGAAACTGGGGTAGTTCGAACCTTAACTTGGCTCGAAGATGGAAACTGCATTAATCTGGGCTTATGGGGTCCAGGGGATGTTGTTGGTAGAATCCTCTCCAACGCCGACCCCTATCAAATAGAATGTCTCACTCTAGTAGAGGCAACCCTCCTCCCCAATCTCAGTTGGTCACAAACCACTGACGCCATGATTTTACATATTCAACGTTCAGGAGAATTAATTGAAATTCTGCACTGTAGACAAGCTGAAGTCTCGCTTCTACGGCTATTTGCATGGTTGGCAAAGCGTTTTGGTCAAGAGGTCGAACAAGGGAAATTAATCGACTTACGCTTAACTCATCAGGAAATTGCTGAGCTGCTTGGTTTAACTCGAGTGACAGTTACACGACTGCTCAATGATTTTGAAAAGCAGGGAATTATTCAGCGCGTTCAACGTAAATTTATCGTTCTGCACGAGCAACTGCCCTTCTGGCACTACGAAATTTAGATAATTAGAATAATTTGTGAATCAATCTAATAGATCTCTGATAGATGCAGAAACTTCAGTGGGCTGGCATGGAAGTCTAGAGCTGGTTTTCGCCCAGCGGCATGGTGCCACCCAATTGACTCGTAATTGGACTCAAGCACCACTGAAGGTGCAGCGATCGTTTTATCCTGAAGGACCAAATGTTTGTCACTCCATTGTGTTGCATACAGCAGGAGGAATTGTGGGGGGCGATCGCCTCTCGCTCAACTTCCAGCTTGAACCTGATGCCCATTCCCTAATTACAACAGCTACGGCTAGTAAGATTTATCGTAGCAACGGGTTGGAAGCTATACAAGACATGCATATGCAAGTAGCAGCGGGTGCTTGTTTAGAGTGGTTTCCCCTGGAGACGATTGTATTTAACGGTGCAATTTATCGGCAAGGCCTACAGGTCGAATTGGCTCTAGGAGCAAGCTGGTTGGGCTGGGAGATAATGCGGTTTGGTCGCAGTGCCAGAGGTGAGCGGTTTTTGCAGGGAGAGTGGCGATCACATACTGAAATTTGGCAACAAGGTCATCCGCTTTGGATTGACCGACAATGGCTAAAAGGAGGGGAAGAAATGCTTGATAGCCCTCATGGCTTAGCTGGACAACCAGTTGTTGCTAGCCTGAGCTGGGTTGGGGCAGCGGTTGCACCAGAAATCGTTATGCAAGCGCGATCGCTTTGGACATCTAAAGAGCGGCAAGGTGAAGCAGGTGTTACCCGTCTGATATCTGGACTATTGTGTCGATATCGTGGTGCTTCGACAGCCGAGGCGAGAAACTGGTTTATAGATGTATGGCAACTCCTGCGCAGCTCTCTTTTAGGACGCCCCATCTGCATACCGCGAGTTTGGCAAATTTGAAGGAGAACGGCAAAGGGGGGATATCAACACTGAGTTACAAGACGAACCTGGAAACAGGTATCACCGGGTCGAGACATAACGCGAATATCCCCTCCATGCTGTTCAACAATTTTATAACTAGTACTAAGTCCTAACCCTACTCCCTTACCCACTTCTTTTGTGGTGAAAAATGGTTCAAAGATGTGGGGTTGAACTTCACGCGGAATGCCAATTCCATTATCTGCAATTTCAACGAGTACCCGATCAGCTTCACAGCGAGTATGTATCCAGATGGTCGGTTGCTGCTGTTCGAATAGAGATGAATGATCTACTATGCCTTGCCAACCTGTAGGAATAAAGAGTGGGTTCGCGTGTAACACGACTTCAGATTGAACACTAGATGGATTCTTGCTGAAACGAGCCATGACTGCATCAATAGCATTATCAAAGATATTCATCCACACCTGCTCTAACTCATGTCCGCGAGACATCACTACGGGTAGATCTTCTGCGTAGTCCCGAATAACTGTAATGCCTCGCTTGAGCTTATGTCCCAAAATCGTCAGCGTACTTTCTAAACCCTCGTGGATATCAACCGCTTGCAGATTAGCCGCATCAAGTGTGGAGTAATCTTGTACAGCTCCTACAAGTTGGTGAATTCGCCCAGTGCTGTACTCTAGAGTTTGCAAAAGTCCGACAACAGTTAATGTCGCATCTAGCCACAACAGAATTTCATGCAGACAGTGTTGTCCCTGCAAATGGGCAGATATGCGATCGAGCCATTTGTTGTCTAATCCCGCGTTAACTAACGTTGATGCTAACTGCCAACCGTTTGGGATATTATGAGCATCCATCCACTCAACGATCCGATCTTCACGATCGCTTTGGGTGAGAGGGTCTAGTGGTGATGCATTTTGGGCTTGGGTAATGGCACCTTGTTGAAGAGCCGTGAGAAACTCGCGTTGTTCATCAGTCAACGATTTTTGCGTCAGCTTAAAGGTCCGCGTTTGTAGAATGGGAAAAACCTCTCGTAACTCACGCGCAGCTCGTCGAGCGGCCGAAGCCGGATTATTCAGTTCATGTGCCAAACCTGCGGCTAGGGTTCCCAGGGAAATTAAGCGTTCCCGATGTTGCGCCAGTATTTGTGCCTCCCGCACGCGTTCGGTCATCGTTCGTAGAACTGTCATTGCTAGCGTTGGACACAAGCTCATGAATTGCCAAAAAGTCTCTGCACTCAGCTCCAGGGCATGACAAGCAGTAGTGGCTCGTCCGCTTGCCCAAAACTGGGGCACACCCATTAGCAGTGGCACCTCACCGAATAGGGTAGGAGTATCGATCTGTTTTAGCAGCATGTCTTGATTGCCAGCACGTTGAGTCAGACTTAAACTTCCCTCTAGCAATACAAACACGCAATTTGCCGGACTTCCCTCGGCACGCAAGAGTTCGCCAGACTGAAGCCTAATTTCTTTACCTTGGTCGATGATCCATTGCAGTTTCATCTCCGGTAGATTAGCAAACACCGGGACACGGCGGAGGAGAGCAGTATTTAGTGGGACAACAGGTTTAAGGGAACTTGGCATGGTAAGCTATAGGTTATGCAACTTGAGGTTTTACCGACGGAATGCCAGATTCTGTCAGATTCATTGGCAGATAGACCTGAAAGCGGGTGCAACCAGGTTCAGAACAGACTTGCATTTGTCCGTGATGTTGGTCTACCACGACTCGATAGGCAATTGGTAATCCTAAACCTGTTCCATTATCTGTCGCTTTTGTGGTGAAAAATTGGTCAAAGATATAGGGTTGAAGTTCAGGTGCAATGCCAGGACCGTTATCAATGATTTCTACTAATACCCTAGCTTCAATCTGAGAAGTCCGAAGGACCAGTTTTCCTTGCCCTGCCATGGCATCAATAGCATTGTCGATCAGATGAGTCCAAACCTGATTCAGGTCTCTGCCATAGATACAAATGGGAGGCAATGTGCGATCGTACTCCCGAACAATGGTGATACCAGATTCTAGCCGATGATTGAGAATGGTTAGAGTTCTCTCAATTCCTTCATGAATATCCATTTCCTGCAAAGGGGCTTGGTCAAGGTAAGCGTAATCTTTTGCCGCTTGGACTAATTCAGCAATTTGCAGCGTACTCGACTCGACATCATTCGCCAGAGCTAGGCTTTTAAGGGTTGTTTTTAACCAGGCTAAGACTGCACAAACCGCTCCAGAGGGAATAACGCTCTCTATATCTTCGAGGACAGCAGTATCTAAACCTGCTCGTGTCAGCACCTGGGCAAATTGTTGCTGATGGGGAATGCTACGTTCAGTCAGCCATTGAATGATTTTCTCTTCCTGAGCCTGCCATGCCTGAGGGTTAGTTGCCGCTGGCAGGGTGGTCATGCGTTCTAAAATCGTCTGTTGGAGATTGAGCAGAAATTCTTGCTGTTCACATGACATGCGCTGGGCATTGAGTTTGACCGTCAGGGGTTGGAGCCACTTGAACAAGTTCTGCAAGTGTTCAACAGCCTGCCGTCCATTGACAGATACCCGTCGAAGTTCCTGAGCAAGTCCTGAGGTGAGCGTGCCAAGAGATACTAGTTTTTCTGCTTGCATTGATACCATTCCCAGGTCTTGCGTTCGCTGAGCGGTGACAATCAGCAAGTCACGACTGATGGCAGGACATAACTCCATCATTTTCCAGAAAGCCTGAGTATCAAACTCTAACAGGCAGCTTCTAAGCATTGCTCGTGCCGTGACGCGGTAAGGCTGATCTAAGAGAATTAATTCATGACCAAAATAAGACTGAGGACCAAAGTTCATCCAAGGAATTTGACGATCGCCTACCTGCTTTGTAAATTGGATTTCTCCCTCTAGTAGCACCCAGAAGTATCCTGATGGTTCTCCTTCATTTGCTAGAATTTCTCCTGATTCTAGCCATCGTTCGCGCCCCAGCTCAACGAATTCAAATTGTTCGTCACTTAGTTTAGAAAATAGCGGAATTTGGCGTAGGATATTGAGATCGATCATAATAACATCTGAGACTCAGCACTTAGCAAAGTTAATTAGTAGCCGAATTTGAAAGCGAGTTTCTCCAGGTCTAGATTCAAATCGAATGCTGCCCTTATGTTGTCCTTCTACAATGCGACGAACAATATCAAGTCCAAGTCCTGTTCCTTTCCCAACTTCCTTTGTTGTAAAAAACTGATCAAAAATGCGAGGCTGAATTTCGACCGGAATGCCAACTCCATTATCTGTAATTTCGACTAAGATGCGATCGCCTTCCTGTGCCGTGTGAATCCGCAATTGTCCCTTGCCGTTCATGGCATCAATAGCGTTGTCGATCAGATTCGTCCATACTTGATTGAGTTCCCGACCGTAAGCACAGATACGAGGTAATTCACCATATTCTCGAATAATCTCAACTCCATACTTAAGTTTATGTTTTAAGATGGTTAGGGTACTTTCAATTCCTTCATGGATATCCACCTCTTGGAGTGGACCCCGATCCATATAGGAGTAGTCTTTGATAGCTTGAATCAAACCAGAAATTCGAGTTGAGCTTTGCTTAATCTGTTCTAGCGTGCAGCTACCTGTCAGTGTCGCTTCTAACCAAGTCAGCACATTGCCAATAGAGTCTGAAGTGACTTGAGTCTGCAGCTGCTCTAAGTCATCCGGCTTCAGCCCTGCTGCAACTAGTGTTGATGCAAGCTTCCAACCATTATCTACTCCATGTTCCTCTAGCCAATCGGTAAGTTCGTCTTCAGCTTCGCTTTGACTCCATGCATCGTGTTGAGCGGGCTTCATGGCAGTTTGGAGCGATCGCTGATAAAAATTGCTCAAAAAATCGACTTGCTCTGAACTAATAGGCTGTTGCTTGATTTTGAGGGCTAGTGTGGGTAATTTTTGTAGCACTTGCTCTAAGGTTTCTACATTCCGACGAATCGCCGCTGCTGGATTATTTAACTCATGGGCTAACCCTGCCGACATTGTTCCTAAAGAGATAAGCTTAGCTTGCTGCTGGGTGACGGATTCGTGGATTTGCGATCGCTGTGCTGCAATCTTAAGAATTTTACGCATGACCGTTGGACATATCTGCAACATCTCCCAAAACTGCTCTGGCTCCAACTTATAGAGCACTACATCTGTCAATGTACGTCCTGTAGTTGGGTATGGTTCATCTAATAGCAGAATCAGTTCAGCAAACACATCTCCCGCTACCAAGGTGACAGCGTGAGCTTCTTGCTGCCCCACCCGGCGCGTCCACTCCGTCTTGCCTGTCAGGATAATATAAAACCCATCAGGCGGATTGCCCTGCTTGGCAATCAAGCTTCCTGCTGGGAGATGAACCTTTACTCCTTTATCGGCAATACACTGAAGCTGAGTCTCATCAAGGTGAGAGAGCAGAGGAACCTGCCTTAAGTCATCTTTGATATCGGTCATGCGTCACTTGCCTAAGTCGATGAACAATCCGAACCAAAATGTTCCCTTCACTGATATTAGACGCTACTCATTGGCTGAGGCTACATTATGCAACCTGTAGCTTGACAATGGGAATTATGCAACGATTCATCGCGGGGAGTGTCAAGCTGTCTGATATTATACGCAAAGAATGATAATGCCTCCCTAGCAAGGGAAAGATCTGCTAAGTTTTGCTAT
This sequence comes from Chroococcidiopsidaceae cyanobacterium CP_BM_ER_R8_30, assembly GCA_019244235.1. Lineage (GTDB taxonomy): Bacteria > Cyanobacteriota > Cyanobacteriia > Cyanobacteriales > Chroococcidiopsidaceae > JAFAVL01. Next base: position 27,476 of record JAFASY010000010.1, on the reverse strand, counting down.
CCTCTTTCCATGCTAAAACGAACGTTTCCTTCTCCTGAGTCACTGCGACGGTTACCCTTCGGGCTGGCAGATATTGCTGTCATACTTGGCACATTGGTGTTAATAGCACTAATTGCACGGGTAGGTGCTGGAACGCTGGTGAGCTTTGTACCGCCAAATGTCGTGCCAGGCATTAGCCTTGACCCACGTAATTTGCCTTACTACGCTGGGCGTTCGACCCTGCGAATGTTTGTTGCCCTATTTTTTTCAACACTGTTCACTTTCATCTATGGCTACATTGCTGCCCGTAGCCGCCGTGCTGAGCGAGTCCTGATTCCATTGCTCGATATCTTACAGTCAGTTCCAGTACTAGGCTTTTTGTCCATCACGGTCACAGGCTTTATTGCCCTCTTTCCTGGCAGCTTGCTCGGACTAGAGGCAGCTTCCATCTTTGCGATTTTCACCAGTCAGGCGTGGAACATGACCTTTTCGTTCTACCAATCGCTGCGAACGGTGCCACAAGAATTGGATGAGGCTGTGACACTTTATCGGCTGTCAGGTTGGCAGAGGTTCACTAAGTTGGAGCTGCCTTCAGCAACAATTGGGCTGCTCTGGAATGCGATCATGAGTTTTGGAGGTGGCTGGTTCTTTGTGGCTGCTAGCGAAGCCATCAGTGTATTGAATCGGCAATACACCTTGCCCGGAATTGGCTCCTACGTTGCAGCCGCAGTCGCAGCCAAGGACTTACCTGCCCTGGGCTGGGCATTGTTAACCATTGCCATAGTGATTCTGCTAGTAAACCAACTGTTTTGGGCACCTTTAGTCGCTTGGACGGATAAGTTCCGAATGGAACAGAGTGCTGCCGTTGAGGCTCCCGAATCCTGGCTCTACGATCTGCTGAAAACAGCACGAATCCCCCATTTGCTTGGACAAGCGCTGACTCCACTGGGCGAAGTTATCAATCACTTTCTATCTTGGCTGACTCCCCAGCGTTCACCACATATCGCAGAAACCAGTCAGCAGAAATTGGGCGATCGCCTCTACAACTTTGTGCTGCTGATTGCAACTGGTGGGCTATTAGCTGCTGGACTGCACTTCATTCTGACAACTGTAGGATTGAGTGAGGTAGCCAAAGCCTTTGGACTGGGATTCCTCACCCTGTTACGCGTGGTAGTGCTGCTCGTATTTTCAACTTTAGTCTGGACACCGATTGGAGTAGCAATCGGATTTAACCCGCGATTGGCACACCTGTTGCAGCCTGTAGTGCAGTTTCTAGCATCCTTTCCAGCCAACTTTATCTTTCCCTTTGCTACGCTCTTTTTCATTCGTTCCCACATCAGCATTAATTGGGGCTGTATCCTGCTGATGGCTCTAGGTGCTCAGTGGTATATCCTGTTCAACTCCATTGCCGGAGCCGTCAGCATCCCAACTGATTTGCGCGAGATGGCAACAAGTATGGGTCTGCATGGCTGGCAGCTGTGGCGTAAGTTAATCATCCCAGGTATTTTTTCCGCTTGGGTCACTGGTGGTATTACGGCCAGTGGAGGGGCATGGAACGCTAGCATTGTCTCGGAAGTTGTTGCTTGGGGGCAAACCACCCTGACAGCAACTGGCTTGGGATCATACATTGCTCAGGCAACAGCAGCAGGCGACTGGCCGCGCATCACGTTAGGGATTGGAATGATGAGCCTATTCGTTGTAGGACTCAACCGAGTGTTTTGGCGACGTCTGTATCAATTAGCAGAAACAAAGTATCATCTATAACTATCTTGTTGCGGGGGAGCCAGCATGACGACTAAGCGAGTTACCAATGATGTCCTGCTCGCAGTCGAGCAGGTTAGTAAGAGTTTTCCGCTGCCAGAAGGCAAAGGGGAGTTTACAGTCCTACAAAATGTTCACCTGACAGTACCTGCCGGTGAAGTGGTGGCATTGCTAGGACGCAGTGGCAGTGGTAAGAGTACGTTACTGCGGATCATGGCAGGCTTGATTCCGCCGAGTCAAGGACAAGTCATCAGTAATGGTAAACGCTTGCAGAGTACCAATAATGATGTGGCAATGGTGTTCCAGAGCTTTGCACTGCTGCCCTGGCTGACGGTACAAGAAAACGTTGAGTTAGGGCTGGATGCAAGGGGCGTTGGTCGGGAGGAGCGACGGCAACAAGCACTCAAAGCAATTGATATAGTTGGCTTGGATGGTTTCGAGAGTGCTTATCCTAAAGAGTTATCAGGTGGTATGAGGCAGCGAGTTGGTTTTGCGCGGGCTTTCGTGCTGAAGCCACTGGTGCTCTTTATGGATGAGCCGTTTAGTGCGCTTGATGTGCTGACAGCAGAAAACCTACGTGGCGAAATTGATGACTTGTGGAATGCTGGAACCTTTCCAGCACGCAGCATTTTGATTGTCACTCATAACATTGAAGAAGCTGTGTTTCTGGCAGATCGGGTGATTATCCTGGGAGCAAATCCGGGACATGTCCGAGGTGAGGTCGTGGTTGATTTGCCACGACCTCACGACCGAAATAGCGATCGCTTCAAATCCCTGGTGGACTATATCTACACAGTAATGACCAACCCAGAAGCTGAAGTGACTGGGCAGGTTGCAGCTGTAGCCCCGCAATCACCTGTCCTAGAACCCCAACCTCATGAGTCTATCTCCCGTTCGCCCTATGCAAACCCTCTGCCGCATGTACGAGTGGGAGGCATTAGTGGTTTGTTAGAACTGATTGTGGACCAACCAGAAGGTACGGATGACATTCCTCGTTTGGCAGAACGAATCCAGCTACCCGTCGATAATCTCCTGCCAATCCTGGACGCCATCGTGCTTCTGGGCTTTGCTGAAGTCACTCAGGGGGATGTCAAGCTAACCGAGATTGGGAAAGATTTTGCCACTACAACCATTCTGCGGAGTAAAGACCTGTTCCGACAGCAAGTCATGAGGCACGTACCAGTTTTGGTCTGCATAGTACAAACACTGCGGGAAAAGAAGAATGGCTCAATGCGAGCGGATTTCTTTATCGATTTATTCGATGAATACTATCCCCATGCAGAAGCCGAGCGTCAATTTGCTACAGCCGTAGATTGGGGACGCTACGCAGAATTGTTTGAGTATGATGCTGATGAAGAGCGGCTATATCTTCCGGAGCCAGTCGAGGTAGGAAGTGGTGAACGGCTATCTTCTTCGAGCTGATTAATTTTCCTAAACATTATGCCGTTGCCTTACGTTAGACCGCGCTGGAACCTTCCAATATTTTTCAAGCTGTCCTGGGGCTAAATTGTGCCCAAAATTGGGACAAGTTTCGTGCTGCTGTTAAAGACTTTGACGTTCCAGGTCAGAACTTTATTTATGCGGATGTAGAAGCTAACATTGGCTGCCAAATGTCAGGAAAGATTCCGATTCGCACCCTTGGGGATGGCGATATCCTGTTCCTGGTTGGACAAATGCCTTTGAATGGAAAGGATATATTCCATTTGAGCAGTTGCCTTTCGCGTTTAATCCTACTCAAGGATATATTGCAACGGCTAATAATGCTATGGTGGGTTCAGATTATCCCTATCTAATTACTTCAGAATGGGATTATGGTTATCGTGCTCAGCGGGTTGTTGATATGATTAAGCAGAAAATGCATCTTATCAACTTTACTGATATTAAACAAATGCAGGGGGACAATAAGCACCTTAACACTGAAGTAATGATCCCGATATTGCTACAAATCCCCTTAAATAATAACCATTTGGAAAGTATACGCGGTCTGCTACAAGATTAGAATTTTCGGCAGGATATAGATGCATCTGCCGCTGCACTCTTTGAAGTGTTCTGGAAACATCTTCTGGCTGATACATTTCATGATGAGCTACCTAAACTTTACTGGCTCTCCGGTGGCGATCACTGGTTTGAAGTGATGAGAAAGCTAGTAAAGCAACCTAATAGTTTTTGGTGGGACAACAAGAAGACCCGTGTTGTTGAAAGTCGCAACCAAATCTTTCGCCAAGCCTTTACTAAAGCGGTGGATGAACTAGAGCGTGTCGCAGGCAAAAACTCCAACCGTTGGCGTTGGGGCAGCTTACACACTGTTACCTTCCGCAATTTGACTTTAGGTGAATCGGGAATTGCTCCGATTGAAAATCTTTTCAATCGCGGTCCTTTTCCTGTTGCTGGTGGTAGCGCAATAGTAAATGCAACTGAATAGGATGCTACTGGTTCTTTCGCTGTAACTTGGTTACCGTCAATGCGGATGATTGTAGATATGGCAAATTTAGAGAACTCGCTCACAATCAATAGTACCGGGCAGTCAGGCCATGCCTTTCACCCGCATTACGATGACATGGTTGACTCTTGGCGAAAAATTGGATACTACTCTATGCTCTGGGATAAAGACGCCGTTGTAGTCAACGCTGCTGCACATCTAACGCTAATACCATAGCTTTTAGAAGGTCTCCAAATGTGGGAAGTAAGCTTACTGGATAGGCTTCATTACTATTTCTATTGACTCAATGACTGCACGCTTTTACATTGCTTTAGTGTTTGGCAGGGAGGTACTCAGTAGTTTGCTTTATAAGTGACTAAATATTAACTAAATGGGATAATTATCATAATCTCTACTCACCCGATGGGTACAATCTTCATGGTGCAAGACCAGTTTTTACAAAATAATTGGCATGTCTTAGCACACTCACAAGACTTGCAGCCCGGAACCGTTCTACAAAAGCGTCTACTAGGTGAAGATTTAGTCCTTTGGCACAATGGGGACAAAACTCTGGCTTGGCAGGACTTTTGCCCTCACCGGGGAGCGCGCCTTTCTCTGGGATGGATCGAGAAAGATACGCTTGTTTGTCCTTACCACGGCTTGGCGTTTAACACCGAAGGTAAATGTGTACGAGTTCCGGCTAGCCCGGACCAGCCGCCCCCCGCAAGAGCTTGTATCCAAACTTACCATATTCAAGAATGCTACAATCTACTTTGGGTTTGTTTAGGAACACCGCAATATAATATACCTACATTTCCAGACTGGGAAGACTCCTCCTGTCGCAAAATTTTTTGCGGTCCCTACCACTTTAAGTCTAGCCCTCTACGTGTCGTTGAAAACCTCATCGATCCAGCCCACTTTGCCTTTGTGCATAAAGGAGTATTCGCAGACTCCAGCCATCCAGAGGTAACGCATTGTGACTTAGAGTTGCATCCAGATGGTATGAGTTTCAAATTCGGTGTGTGGGAAGTAATTACAAGGTCGGAACAACCCTCAGCACCGATGTTATTTATTACGACTCAGTATCACCTCTGCCATCCCCTAATTGGATACTTCCAACGACGCGCACAAGACGATAGTCTCATGAGTCTATTTTTCATAGTTACTCCAATCAATGAGGAAGAGTGCGTTCTCTGGTTCTGGCTCCTTGAGAACTATCTCCATAACATTCCAGAGCAAGCCTTTCTTGCTAGGCAAGACCAGATTGTAAGTCAAGACATTGCCGTTGTAGAATCGCAGCGACCACGACGCCTCCCTTTGGACTTGCAAGCAGAGGTACATTTGCCAAGTGATCGCTATTCTGTGGCTTACCGCAAGTGGCTTAAACAACAGGGTGTCACCTTCGGTAGCATCTAAAATATGAATTTAATCATTTTGTGGCGATACGTCCAGCGCCGAGCCTCCGTGTTTATCACTACTCTATAAGGAGGTTCTGTCAGCTCCCACTAGTTTGTCTGGAGAAGATATACTTCCAGGTTTTGTCCTGGATTTAAGAGGCATTTTATGATGCCCCCTATCGTTTTGTGTGAGAGGAAATCTTTGCAACACTACCCAGCTTAGTTTTGCCGCCAGAGCGGGCTGAATCTATAATATGTGTTAATATGGTAACAGATGTTACAGATTTTAACTCAAAAAGTGATATGCAAAGCAAGAAACAGTGCTCTTTCTACAGAAAGCTTGAACTAATTAGTCGGCAGCAACCTAGAACTAAGACAAGCAACCTAACAAAAGTAAGGGGGTTGCTTCAGGCAGGTTGGCAAAAAGCGATCGCCTTTATGACTGATAAATCTGAGTCTCATACTCAGCAAAGCAATGACGACTGGTGGCATAGTTATGGGTGGCAGGCAAAAATTTACGCTTACCTGCCTGCCGTGGAAGAAGAACGAGATTGGTTAGAAAAAATCTACCGCCAGCTCAGTTGATAGCAGCATTAATTTAGTTGAGTTGGCTTTAAACACATTTGCCGCCTTCTGCTACATGGCAATTTGACGCTTTGCTCAATAGTTAGAGGGCAAAGACGTGCTTTTAGAGATACCAGATGGAAAGCATTATAGTGTATCTTATGATACAATTTAAGTGGATTTTGTTGTATACAGTATACATAGAATGATAACTAAAATTTTTGATGTAGTAACTTCAGAAGAAGAAAGTGCAACGAACCTGCAAGCGTCACCTGCTGTAAAGCAGACAAAATGAGTATTGCCCTATGTTGCCATCTCCAAATCACCTGAACGAATCATCTCAAATTCTTTTTTGATGCACAACAAATGAATGTATCACAAGTAACAAAAACTGTGTAGACGGAAATGTATCTTTAGCTAAGGTCCGAAGTACGAAAAATAACTCTGCTAAGACAAGCATTTTTATTGATTCGTGATTCACCATGCCATCAGCCTAAGACAGGGGCAGCGTAGATCTAAGGCTTCTGCAACCAGCGTTTCGCCGAAGATCGCTTCTTAGTCGATCGAGAAAACAATCTCAAAATTAGCATCCGAACGGAAGCGCAAGAAGTGAGAGACTCTTGGTATCAAAGGAACTCCAGGAATTTGATAATGCTGTATTTCAAACACAACAAGTTTGGGGCAAATATTGTTAAGCGTGTCGCTAGTATACGCTCTCCACTATCTTGATAGCTATGAGACTTTGCATCAACGCTAACAACATTTTTAAGCGTTTTTGGAGATATCAAAATGAGTGAAAGGATTGAAAGTAGCCAGACTGATGAGAAAGAACTTCTAGGTTCGAGTCCGCCAGCAGCACCGTATACAGGTTGGCAAGCAACACTGGCTAACTACTTTAAGTTTGCCGATTACAAAACCAACTTTAAAACTGAAATTCTAGCGGGTATCACCACCTTTATGACGATGGGATACATTCTGGTAGTGAACCCAATTATCTTGTCAAATGCAATCTTTCTCCACAAACCCAACGATCTATTCTCTCAATTGGCTGTAGCGACGGTGATGGCGGCAGCAGTAGGCACGTTTTGCATGGCGTTATTTGCCAACTATCCCTTCGGTCTAGCACCCGGTATGGGAACGAATGCATTTTTTGCCTTTTCTGTGGTACTAGGACTAAAAATCGACTGGCGACTAGCTCTGTCTTGTGTATTTGTCCAGGGGTTGGTCTTTATTGCCCTGACCTTCACAGATGTGCGCCGCCTCTTAATTAAAGTTATCCCAACTACGCTCAAACACGCTACGGCAGCTGGTATTGGTTTGTTCATTGCCTACATTGGTTTATCTGGTGACGTACACAAAGGTGGTGCTGGAATCATCGTAGCGAATGAAGTGACCAAAACTGCCTTTGGTAGTTTGAGTCAGCCAAATACCCTTGTAGCACTCGCAGGTCTTTTAATCACATCCGCGTTTGTCGTGCGGCGCATCAAAGGTGCTTTACTTTGGGGGATTTTTGCCACAGCACTACTAGCCTGGATTCTCGGTGTTGCTCCTTGGCCCCAAGGAGTTTTCGCACCGCCGCAGATCCCAAAAGATATATTGGGGCAGGCATTCACTGGACTGACTCACCTAAACGCGAGTAACTTCATTGATTGGCTAGCAGTCCTGTTCGTATTCTTGTTCGTAGACGTTTTTGACACCGTTGGCACTCTTACGGGTGTAGGAATGCGAGCGGGCTACATTGGTCCAGATGGTGAACTGCCCCGCGCCAATCAAGCATTGATGGCGGATGCAATTGGCACAACAGTTGGGCCACTATTCGGAACTTCTAGTGTGACAGCATATGTGGAGTCAGTTGCAGGTGTTGCTGAAGGAGGTCGCACTGGATTCACGGCTTTAGTAGTTGGAATTTTGTTTGTCGTTGCTTTATTCTTCATTCCCGTCTTTGCAGCGATTCCAGCATTTGCCACGACACCGACCTTAATAATTGTCGGCACCATGATGTTGGGCGAAGTTGCTGAAATTCGTTGGGGTGACTTAGCAGAGGCGATTCCAGCGTTTTTGACAATCTTCATGATTCCATTGACTTACTCAATTGCTGAAGGCTTATCTATCGGCTTCATCTCTTATCCTCTAATCAAATCATTCCAGGGGAAAGCTCATGAGGTGTCCTTAGGAACCTGGGTAATTGCAGCTATTTTTGTCGCTCGATTCATCTTTATGACACTACGGTTTCATCAGTAGACTTTTCGACAAATTAAAGGTATGCCACGCCGTCGGAGTGAGCTGACACAGCGTGAGCGTAGTAGAGACAATCGGTGACCTTAGCAACCAGAGGAGAGTTCAGGTTCTAGCAATCACCCAGATTGCATGAACGATCCCAGGAATATAACCTAGGAGTGTTAAAACGATATTTATCCAAAAGTCCTTACCAATACCAACTTGTAAGAACACTCCCAATGGCGGCAGCAAAATGGCACATAAAATTCTGATAAGATCCATTTGAACAACCTTTATATACTGCAGCTAGCTCTTTTAAGTGAATACTTGTATTATCTCACCATTACTTCCATATCACTACCCACTTTTATAAGCGACGCAGCCAAGGAAATTCTTCCCACACAGCTTTGAGTGCCTTGATCGCCTCGAAGCGCTCGTGCAACTCCTGTGCTGTGTAATCTACCAGATGGGAATCTGAGTAACCCCGAAACGATGAGGCTAGTGCTGTGAGTGGATAAACGAATAGCCATTAAAAGTTTTTTTGATAAGTGTTGTATTTGTTTTTAGGGCTAAAATCACTACAAGTACTCCTGCATGGACCATAGGGATGTATGTCACACACAATGCTGTTATCTCCATGATAATAGTTACAGTGTTTACAGCAGGGAAGATAGTTGCTTTTCATCTCGTCTTAATTGATTTTTAAGGCTGATGTCTCTTGCTCTTAAGTTATAAATTAAGTATTGGAAGATTTAATAATTACTAAGCATAAAGCTAGATAGAAAGAATAATATTTAGCTTTAGCTAATCCTATTTGTAAGTTGGTTATCATATCTAGTTTACATTAACAAAGTGGAAAACTAGTGGAGAAGATATATTATGCTTTACTGGCTTCAGTCTAGCGCTTATCTCTCTTTAATTTATACTCCTCCAGCCTCAAAACTCTATCTCTTTGTTTATACGTCTAATTATAGTTCTTGATCAAGGCAAATTGAGTTATAGTTCAGTATCTCAATGGATTGCTTTTTCTTTGAATTAATTTCATGAGTTTCCCTCATTCTACTTTATCCCCTGCTCCTAGCCGGACTTGGGCTTCTCGGTGTACACACGCCATCAAAATTCCTTGCCAACGGATAGCGATCACAATCTCGCTCTGGTTGCTTCCAATTGCCGGGAGTATACATCCTGCCTTGGGAGCGGAGCGAATTAAGATTGTTGCCGGGGCATTTGAGAGATCTATTCCTATCAATGCTTTACAAGCATACGCAAAAACTGGCAAGGTTAACGCTAGCTTAGCCCCCTACGTTAAACGTCTTAAACCCCAGCAACTAGCACAACTAAGACAAACACTTGTCAGGCGAATTGATCTGAGTCCAGTGGCAATTTCACAGTTCTTTTACTCCCCTATCGGTGAAACTCTATTGGCACGAATAGGCGAATTGATTCAGACTCAATCGGGTTTATCGGGTTACTATGCCCTCCGAGCAGCACTAATTTTGTCAGCAGCCGATCGCCAAGGTTTGACATTGCTGAACATACTACAGAAGTTTCCTAGTAATGCTATTCGTATCGATATACCACTTGTCCTTCAGACGAAAGATAATTTGAATAAATTACAAGATCTCACTCATCAAGCAGTCACACTGATATCCCAACAATTTGCTGCTACTACTCGGGAAGAAACTGTAAATTTTTCTCAAGTATTAAATCTAGAACAAAGGGGAAAGTTCTCTTGGAATAAGCAAACACTAATGTTTGACGATCCTCGCAACTCTCGTCAATTTCTTGCCGATATTTATCTCCCCCAAGTCAAAACTAAAGTTCCAATTATTGTCATTTCTTATGGTTTAGGCGAAGACCGCAGTACCTTTGCTTACTTAGCCGAGCAATTAGCTTCCTACGGATTTGCCGTTGCCATACCTGAAAATCCGAGTAGCAATGCTCAACAATTGCAAGACTTGCTGAACGGTTTGGCTAGTAAGGTATCGCCAGCAAGCGCATTTGTTAACCGAGCTTTAGACGTGCAGTTTTTACTAGACGAACTCCAGCGCCGCTCTCAGTCTGACCCCTCATTGCCAATTGACACTCAACAAGCTAGTATAATCGGTCAATCTTTTGGTGGTTACACAGCATTAGCTTTAGCTGGCGCACCCTTCAACTTCCAGCAACTACGAAAAAGCTGCACTACTTTGAATGACACCTTGAATTTGTCGCTTCTGCTCCAGTGCCAAGCTCTAAAACTGCCCCAGATTCCATACAATTTTCGAGACCCACGGATTAAAGCCGCAATCGTGATTAATCCCGTTGATAGCAGCATCTTCGGACGAGATAGTCTCAGCAAAATTCAAATTCCCATCATGTTTGTCAGTGGTAGCGCTGATTTTGTTGCTCCTGCTTTATTGGAACAGATTATTCCTTTTTCTTGGTTGAAGGCAAAGGAAAAATATCTGGTAGTCCTTAAAGGAGGAACGCACTTCTCCATCACTAGCGAAGACAATGAACAACAGTATCCGTTGTCAATCCCTGCTCAGTTTATTGGTCCCGATCCTGCTCTGGCTCGTCGGTACATGAAAGCATTGAGCGTAGCCTTTTGCCAAACTTATGTAGCAGGAGCAAGAAAATACCTACCTTATCTAAGTGCTTCCTCCATTCAAGCGCTCAGTCAACCTCCTTTGCCCCTCAGTATTGTGCAATCACTAGATACAGCTCGATTGGTACAAGTTCTTAAGAAAGCTAAAGACATACTCCCCCCATCTTCAAAGAACTAAGAGTTTATCCTGTTAGTTACAAGCGGGTGACAGCACTATGCATAGCTTTGACTGCATGAGCAATCCGCTCCAATTCCGTAGAAACGGGAGTTTGTTCTTGTATAGCTTGCGATGTTCCAGTCATAGCGCCTAGATCTACATTAAGCTCAGACATTCGAGCAGTGTGAAGCTGTTCTGTCTGGTGGCAAATAGTGTTGAGATAGGTATCCAACGCTGGTAAAGGATAAGGTGTTCCTCCTAGCTGGAGAATATCTGCTAAGTTTTCCAGAACTTGGACAATGGCATCGGTGAATCGCCTGAGTTCTGCAAACTGGTACTCTCCGCTAAACTTCCTCTGGTGTTCTGCCAGTGTTGTAACCGAGCTAAACAAACTACGAATGTAGATGATTAGCGTTGTTACGGGTTCGACTTCTCCCCGAACATGATGCGGCTCATTAAACAATCGTTGAGCTGCCGCTGCCGCATTAGCATTTTCCAGTGCTGCTTGCCGACGCGATTTACTAATGGCGTCATAAGACGGAGTCTGTCGGGTGTTGAGATAGCTGGCAGTGACTTGTTGAAAGTAATCAAGATTGGCTCGAATTGTCGTAGCTAGTTGTGTCGGAAGTTGTTGTCGCTCCCAACTGGGGAATAGCAAGTAGCTACCGAGCAGTGCCAATCCACCTCCTCCTAAGCTATCAAGCACACGCAATACCCCAAGCTTCCAACCACCCGTACCAATAACATTGAGTAGCAATATAACGACGGGAGTGAGCAGCGTGATGAATAGACTGTAGCTCAGTGGTCTGACCAGCATGGCAGTGATTATCAGCAGCAGTAAACAGATGAGAATCACTGCCCAATTGTGAATGAGTAGAACCAGTGCAATACCGATAATTCCACCGATGATGGTACCAATAACCCGTTGCGCCGTTGTTTGGGATGTGCCACCAAAGTCGGGCTTCAGGGCAACCACAGCAGTTAGGGTTATCCAGTAGCCTCTGGGAACTTGCAACACCCTAGCTAGTAACTCAGCAATCGTTGCCACCAGTGCCAGTCGTAATGCATGACGAAAGTGTACGGAATGAAATGTGAGGTTTTCCCGCAACTTATCAAATATTGAAGGCTCCTCTAGCAAACTAAGACGGGAAGTGTCTCGTTGAGCAATGCTGTATCGTTCTCCCCGTCGCATTTTTACAAAGATATCTGCGTCAGTCTCAACCTGTTGTGCCAGCGCTTTCAGACTGGCGGCGATGTTGCCAAGATTGACCAGATCCGAAAAGTCATCTGTTTGAATAACGATTGTCTGATCGATCACTTGAGAACGCACGATTTGTCGTTGGTGTTCCAGTGCCTCCAGCGATCGCTCCACATCTCTCAAGCCAGCTGAGATTTTTTCTGTGTCGCTTGTCTCTGACAACGTTTTCAGAGTCGTTGCCAATTGTTCCAGCAGTTGCTGCATTTCGCTCTGCAACTGCTGGAACACTGGATGCTCGGCAGAAATTGCTAATAATTCGACCAGCGCGACAACCGAATTGAGAATTTGGTTGGCATCCTCAATCAATATGAGTAACTGATTTCCCCGTGGGTTAGCTGCATCATACCTTTTCCACACAGATAGCCAAACGTTACGAGCAGCAGTCAAATCCTGAGTTACGGTATCCTGCGTTTGCAAGAATTGCTTTGCCCACTCCTGACAAGCTTCTGGATTTGATGGTTTCTTGCTTACGGATGCAATAAGTTGACTCAAAGTGGAATAACACTTGGCTACTGAACCTATAGCAGGAGCATAGGGGCGCACAACCCACAGTCCTAGAGACACCACCATTGCCCAAATACCACCTGCTAAACACAGCGCACATTGCTCAAGCACAGTAGACAAATTGGGAAACGCAGCAAATCGAGCTAGCGCGACAACAAACATGATCGAGACGATCAGGCTAACGGTTGCTGTAGGTCTACCATACAGACCGACAAAGCCAGCAATAAATATGACAATAAAGGTGACTGGGAGGGATAACCATAGAGTGTCGCTAACCAGATTCGCAACTAGCAACGCTACAGTCACCCCAATCGCTGCCGCTATCATTGCAGTTGCCTTCTGGCGATAAGCTCCACCAACGTCTACCATCCCAACAAACAAGGCTGCCATGACTGCGATCGCACTGGCAGTGGGATGACCAATCAGGAACCCCACTCCCAGCGGACCACTGAGCGCCAACATGATACGCAGAGTGGAGAGGATAGCTGGCTTACCTGGTTTGAGTTGCAACTGCTGCCATAGCCAGTTTAAAAGTCCTCGTGCAGATGACATCTTCTAATAGAGAAACCCTAATAGATTCCAGGAGAGCAGGAAGGGAATAAAGGCCACAGCACCTAGCGTCACTAAAGTGTAGTACATCCGCCCCCAAACTGACCAATAATGATTTCTCCAAGCGATTCCGGTCAAAAATAGCAATCCCAGCGTCATGCCAGTAGTTACGATGGGGAGGCAAAGGAAGGCAACTGCTGCTGGAGGCAAACCATATAAGAACTGAATCGGTTCTAGCCAGACTGTCAGAGCTAAACCAATTATGAAAGCCAGATTTAGGATGCACAGCACAACGGCTATCAGCGCCGCCAATCGAGCCTGCTTCAGGTTGACAGGAGGTCGAGACTGGCGAGTTCTGAAACGACGAACTAGATAGACCAAAGGCCAAATGATGCATGCTGATAAAAACAGTAGAAAGAAAAATGCCAATAGAGCCACCTGCACATAGAAAGTGCCAAACCAGGACACCTTCTCATAACCAGCTGTGATTCTTTGACCAAATGGATGGTACAAGTAAGCTATCTGACCACTGTTATCCTGCTCAAAAGCAGAGTATTCATTCTGGTCAACTCGTCTGAATAAAAGCTGATCTACTTGCACTAACCTTGTTGTTTCAGAGCCAAACAATTTAGGGCTATGGGCAACAGTTAAAGTGCCATCTTTATTTGCCGACACAGTGACTTGCTGAGTTAGTGCCGACACCTTAGCAGGGGTGGGATGAGGATACCCAAGATTCTGGTAAGTGCCAGTGAAACGGTTAACTTGCTGCTGGAAATTGGCAGGTGGCTGGGGAGCAGGGTTCGGTTGAGCGGGATAATAATGGTCGATAAATGCTTTAAACAGTTGGTCCTGTATATTCTTGGTAAACCCGAAGCTGTTGTATACAAAAAAGAAGCCTAAGTTCTGCTCAGGAATGATGAACAAAATGCTGGTATACCCGATCAAGTTACCAGAATGCCCGATTGCCCGGATGTTGTTTTGCCTCCACTCATGAAAACTGTAGGCAGAGCCAGGTAATTGGGGATATTTAGTGTTGAGGAAGTGCTGTTGATGCATGAGCCGCGCTGTATCCTCTTGTAGGATGCGCGAGGAGTGGTAGCGACCGAGCTGTAGATGAGCAATCATGAAGTGAGCCATGTCTGTAGCGGTCGTACTCAATGAAGCTGCTGGCGGGAAGTTGACATCTATAAACGGTGCCTGCTGATAGCTGCCATTTTTATACCTGTAACCCTGTGCCAGCTCGGATGCCAGAGCAGGCGGCACTGGTTGAAGAAAACTGCTGCGGTGCATATCCAGCGGTTGCAGGAGATTTTGCTCTATATATTTGGGGAAAGGGACACCCGATAGCTCCTGTACCAGATAGCCTAAAAGAGCAACGTCATCGTCAGTGTAAAGATAAAACTTTCCTGGCGGCAGGATCAGAGGGTAAAGTTGTTCAGAGAGGTACTTTCCTAGCGGTGGCACTTGAGCTGCCGTTGGGGATGCTATCCCGATATAACGCAGATTCAGACCACTGGTTTGGGTCAGCAGATCGGCGACTGTCTGTGGCTGGGGGAATGGGTTCTGGACTTGAAAGCTCTTGAGATAATGGTTGACATTTTCGTCAAGTTTGAGCAGTCCTCGCTCATACAATTGCATGACTGCTGTTTCTGTGAATAGCTTGGAGAGGGAAGCAACACGAAACAGGGTCCTATCTGGAACAACTGGAATCTTTTTTTCTAAGTTGGCATAGCCGTAGCCTTTGCTAAAAAAGATATTGCCATCCTTCACCACACTGACAGCGGCACCTGGGGCATGTGCTTTTGGCATCTGCTCTGCCAAGAATTTATCAAAAAACGCTTCCATTTCCTGCGGATCAGTCGGTCCTTGCCCAGGCGAGGACATAGCCTGTGCTATTTGAGTAGATGGCTGCTGATGAAGAGACGGTGGTACCTTTCTCGCTAGACTAGGTAGCCCAGATAGCGAAACAAGTAGGAGTGCTAGAATTGCCCAATGAATTATCTTTTTAATTTGGCGTTTCCCCATCGTCCAATTTTCTCAAAAAGAATCTAGCTTTAATGTTTTATCAATGAATAGCTACCTAGTAAAATGCCAAATAGCTGGATAGCACCTAGATGATTCCTATCAACAAATAGCTATGCAATAGATTTTGATTCGGTGATTTCTCTCACTCAAGCTCACTTTAGTAAGGCAAAAAACATTAAAGCTTCCTCCTAGCGAAGTAAGGCGGTTTGTTCTTAAAGGCATGATTATTTTTCATGCTGGTTTCATTTTTAATTGCGTTTGTCAGTATTTTAATCTGAACCCTAGTAAAACAATACTTATAGATATTGGGAAGGAATGCAGAGCGCGAATTTAGCCTCAAGGAAGATACCTGCTTCAGAAGTTAGTCTAAGATGGATATGGGTCATGTTGTAGCATTTTTTTGTGAAAGGTAGATACCAACAAGCATGAAGTTGCCAAACAAAACATGCAAAAAAAGATAGATTAAAGCAAGATGAGTGCTAATAAGCAGAGCCCATTGATCTTATTCATCCTGGCTGCATCATTGCTAGGAGCCTGTAGCAAAGTTGAACCGTCTGCCAACGCTATCAAACCTCCAGCAGTAAGAGTGCAGCTATCAAGGGTAGATTTATCCACTCTTGTAGAAAGTTCAGAATTTGTTGCTAGCCTAGAGTCACGCCGCTCCGTGACTCTGCAACCGCAAATCTCTGGTCGAGTTAGCAAGATATTTGTTAGATATGGCGAACAAGTCCCAGCAGGGGCACCGCTTATCCAAATCTACCCAGCTGAACAACAAGCAGCAGTCAATAGTTATAAAGCTGCTGCCCAAGCTGCTCAAGCTCATCTACAGCAGACGAAAGCTACACTCAGCTCCCTTCAAGCTCAGCGAATATCTAACGTGGCCAATTTTCAATACAACCAGAAGCAGTATGAAAGGTATGCGACCCTCTATGCTGAAGGGGCTGTATCTCAGCAGCAAAGAGACCAGTATCTTAACAGTCTCAATGCAGCCCGCTCCAGCCTTAAAGCAATCGATGAACAGATTCAAGCCCAGAAAGCCACTGTGGCTCAGGCGGAAAAATCACTACAACAAGCTCAGTCGAATACTAATCAACAACAAGTTCAGCTCCATTACTATAAAATTTCGGCTCCCTTCGCTGGTAGAGTAGGCAACATTCCAGTAAAGCTAGGTGATTATGTCACTCCTTCTACTTCCTTAACTAGCATTACCCAGAATCAACCATTAGAGGTGAACATATCTATTCCGATTGAGGATGCACCGAAGTTGCACTTGGGAACATCAGTAAATTTGATCAACCCTCAAGGCAAGACAATAGGCACCAGTCACGTCTTTTTTATCTCTCCTAAGACCAATAACAATACCCAATCTATACTAGTCAAGTCTTTATTTGACAATTCTAAAAATCAACTGAAGGCTAATCAATACATACGAGCTAAAGTAATTTGGGACAAGCGTCCTGGAATTCTAATTCCAACTACAGCCGTGACTCCCATCGGTGGGCAGGATTTTGTCTATGTAGCACAGGAGATGCAAGAACAATCAAAACAAGGCAAATCCCAATTAGTGGCCGAGCAAAAGCCTGTGAAGTTAGGTGCAATTCAGGGTAATGATTACCAAGTTCTTCAAGGATTGCAGCCAGGAGAGCAAATAGTTGTATCTGGCATCATCAAACTGTCTAATGGCACTCCTATTATCCCTATAAAATCGTGAGCTGCCAATTGGCATTATTACGTATTCTAAATACCAATACATATGTTTGTTGATTTTTTCATTAAACGACCTGTGTTTGCCAGTGTCTGTTCGCTGGTCATCTTGTTAGCGGGAGGAGTTAGTATTCCCGCATTACCAATTGCTCAGTACCCAGAGATTAGTCCTCCTCAAGTCCAAGTGTCTTCTACATATATTGGAGCGAATGCTCAAGACGTAGAAAATGCTGTGACAACCGTATTAGAGCAGCAGATTAACGGTGTCCAGGGCATGCAGTACATCTCTTCGAGCAGCAGTAATGATGGCACCAGTACGATTACAGTCACGTTTGAACCACAGTATAACCAAGATATTGGGGCTGTTGATGTGCAAAATCGAGTGTCTATTGCTGAACCGCAACTGCCTGCCTCGGTGAGACAAACTGGAGTTAAGGTCACTAAGCAGCAAAGCAGTATTTTATTAGGGATTGGTCTATATACAGATAACAACGAGTACAGCACAATATTCTTAAGCAACTATGCGGATCTCTACCTGACGAATGCTCTAAAAAGAGTTAATGGCGTTGGTCAGGTGACAATTTTTGGGGAACGTAAATACGCCATGCGTATCTGGCTAGACCCCGCTCGGCTAGCTAGTCGCGGGATCACGGCTCAGGACGTTGTTAATGCAATTAACCAACAGAATATACAGGTAGGTGCTGGAACCATCGGTCAGCCACCAGCACCTACAGGGCAAATGTATCAAATCCCGATCACTGCTCAGAGCAGACTGACAAAGCCGACCCAATTTGAGAATATCATTGTCAAAACCAATACTGATGGCACGCTGATCAAAATTAAAGATCTCGGTCGAGTTGAACTTGGGGCAGAAACCTATAGCTCGTTCTTGAGATTTGATGGTAAAGATGCTGTGGGCTTGGGAATATACCAACTTCCAGGCAGCAATGCTTTGGATGTTGCCAAGGCAGTCAAAGCCGAAATGAAAAACCTGGCTCAACATTTTCCACCAGGAATGAAATATGAAGTGGCGATTGACAGGACGCAGTTTGTCCAAGAGTCCATCAAGGAAGTTCTCACAACTCTGTTTGAGGCGATCGCGTTAGTCGTCTTGGTGATTTTTATTTTTTTACAGAACTGGAAAACTACCTTGATTCCAGCGATCACAATTCCCGTTTCCTTGATTGGAACATTTGCCTTTATGAAGGTGTTTGGGTTTTCCATCAACCTCCTGTCCTTATTTGGCATTACTTTAGCGACAGGGCTAGTGGTTGATGACGCAATTGTTGTCATCGAAAATATCACCCGCGTACTTGAGGCTGAAAACGTAAGTCCACGTCGGGCTGCTTCTGAAGGGATGCACGAGGTTACAGGTGCAGTTATTGCCAGTTCCCTAGTGCTAATGGCAGTGTTTATCCCAGTTGCGTTTTTTCCTGGGACAACAGGAGAACTCTATAAACAATTTGCATTAACAATTGCTTTCTCAATCGGGATTTCTGCCTTTAATGCCTTAACCCTCACGCCTGCCCTCTCAGCCCTGTTGCTTGGTCGTGGCGAGGCATCGCGAGGCTGGATGTCTAGAATTTTTAGACCGATTAACTGGTGCATTGACAAAACTCGAAGTGGATACCATTGGTCACTACAGCGCCTGACACGCATTAAGGGCATTGTGATTCTAATTTTTATCGGGTTGTTGGTACTGACAGTCTGGCTCTATCTACATGTTCCACAGGCATTTATTCCCGAAGAAGACCAGGGCTATTTCCTCACAATTATCCAAGCCCAACAGGGTGTTTCCCTTCAGTACACGAGCGATGTCATGGCTCAGGTGGAAAAAGAACTCCTCTCACTACCTGAAGTTGACTCTACTTTCGCAGTGGGCGGTTTTGGTTTTAGTGGCAGTACTGCTAACAACGGTATTGTTTTTACTCATCTCAAACCTTGGTCAGAGCGGCAAAAGGCTAATCAGTCAGCTCAGGCAATTATCAAAAAGCTGCAAGGAACCTTTAATGCGATTCCAGGGGCAAAAATTTTGCCAAATAATCCGCCTGCTATCCCAGGTTTAGGCAGTTTTGGCGGTTTCCAATTTGAACTAGAAGACCAAAGAGGTAATGCTAGCATAGATACCCTTGTTAAAAACATGCAGGAGATCGTCAGCCGCGCTAATAAGACACCTAACCTGACATCTGTATTTAGCACTTTTGCAGCAAACACACCTCAGCTTTTAGTTGAAGTCGATCGCAATAAAGCTGAGGCGCTACAAGTCTCTGTACAGGATATTTTCAACACGATGCAAACTTTTTTAGGTTCGCAATATGTGAACGACTTCAATTTGCAGCATCGGACTTATCGAGTGTATGTCGAGGCGGAAAAGCAGTTTCGTTCTAATCCTCAAGATATTAAGCAACTTTATGTTCGCTCAAATCAGGGTCAAATGATTCCCCTAGGCAGTTTGGTTAAGGTAACGCGAACTACGGGAGCAGAAACAATTAATCACTACAACCTATTTCGATCAATTGAAATCAATGGCTCGGCAGCCCCTGGTTCTAGCTCAGGACAGGCAATCAAGGCAATGCAACGGATAGCCAAGCAAGTTTTACCATCTGGGTTTGGCTACGAGTGGTCAGGTATCTCTGCTCAGGAGATCAAGTCAGGCGGTCAAGCACCCCTGATTTTCGCCCTGGGAATTGTCTTCGTTTTCCTGGTGCTTGCTGCTCAGTATGAAAACTACTTTGACCCTTTAATTATTCTCTTAGCAGTTCCCTTAGCAATTTTGGGTGCCATGCTGGCAGAATGGTTGCGCGGTTTTTCTAATGATGTCTATTCTCAGATTGGGCTAGTGATGCTGATTGGGTTAGCTAGTAAAAATGCCATTTTGATCGTGGAATTTGCCAATCAACTTCGAGAAAAGGGTTTGTCCACGACCAAGGCGGTGATAGAAGCTTCGCAAGAGCGCTTGCGACCAATCCTGATGACTGCGATCGCTTTTATCTTAGGAATTTTTCCACTAGTAATAGCATCAGGGGCAGGGGCAGCCAGTCGTCAGTCTCTAGGTACCGCTGTCGTTGGCGGGATGTTTGTCTCCACTTTTTTGAGTCTATTTGTGGTACCAGTCTTATACATTGTAATTACCAACATTCGAGATCGCTTGAATCGAGGTGATAAGCATAAGGAAACGAGCGACCCTGAAAGAAATTCTCAGGCGACAAGCTCTTCTAGCACTAAAACTGTTCGGATCAAACTCAAGCGTTAGCAAGTACATGGGGAGTTTTAATTAGAGACAATTCGATTAGTACAAGTCTTCAAGAAAGCTAAAGACATACTCCCCCATCTTTAAAGATTAAGAGTTTAAAATCATCTGTGCTCGCTCGAATGCCCAACGATTGCTACTAGTTGGTATGTTCCTTACTGCTTCATAGATAGCGCGATCCATACCTTTCTGTTCGGCCAACCTTTGCAAAGCAGTCTGACGTTCATCTGGAGTAACAGATTGGTTATGGAATAAAAACCAGTCGCTAATAGGTGAAGTTCCATCAAGGGTAGCTTCCTGATCTCGATGGGTATTTTTCCTATTCTCTGACACTTGTTCCAGATCAAGATTGAGGTAGGAATACATTAAACACTCTCGCTGCTCTTGGGTCAACATTTGCATTCGCAACTCAGGAGACAACGAACGCCACTTTTCCCAAAGCTCATCTTCACCCTCTAATAATTCCACAAATTGTCTGTCTGAAAGGTGAGGGAATGGCTGATATAATCCCTGCTGTTGCCAGTTCAATCGCTTCTCAAGTGTCCAGAAACGCGGGTTGTTTTTACGATCCATATTCACTATTGACTATCCGAATCACTACTTTCAATACTTGTTGTCCCATTTCGGGGATTTGCTTTGTTGCCGAACCTCCATTAATTACAGAGTTAAGTTGAGATTGATTTGATCGCTACTGCCATTGTTTAGAGCATTTTTCTGAGAAGCATTGCTAAACAAAATTCTTTTCAAAATAGGTTTATAAACGGAAAAACTCGTGAGGAAAGCAGAAGAGCGACTTTTTAGAGCATGTTTCATAGAACTAGCCACTAACTTCCCACTTTTTGATCATAGCGTAAGAACACAAGCCACTGGAGCTACCTCCAGCTGAGTCCCACGCAAGCTTGATAGATTTTTTTAATTGATGTGACAATCATCTTTAGAAGGATTTTAAATGTCTGACTTTTGTTATTTTTTCATCAAAAAATACAGCGTTCATTGCTCTCGTCATGCCGTCATAACTACTCTTATCTTGCTAGACTATTGAGGTGAAGGGTAGAGCGCACTTCAACCAATGGACAAGAATTCCTCAATTACCAGCCCACTGCATCCTGCTGTCTTTGTAACTGCCTTGGCACTGACAGCGAATATCTTATACCCATTGAAATCATTAGCTCAGACACCCAGTGCCCCCAGAAGCAGCACATCCCCCTCATCAGGTTGTCTGTCTGGTTATCCTGACGGTACATATCGAGGTGATCGCCCCGTTACCCGGAATGAATTTGCGGCAGGGTTAAATGCTTGCCTAAACTCTGTGAACCAACTCCTACCGAGCAATAAGGCAGACTTGGCAACGCGAGAAGACTTTCAAAATTTGATCGATCGGCAGATTGAGCTAAACAGACAACTGCTACAGCTTGACGAGCAACTTGGCAATCCACCTGCTCAGAAATAAGATCTAAGTCAGAAATGAGTTCAGTTAAGTGCCTCTGAGTGTACACCAGACTGCAGATTCTGGAAAAACAGCCTTTTTTGTTACAATCTCACAAGTAGCAACCAACTGCCTTTAGAAGCAGGAAGGTGGATAGCCAAGCATAGCTATAGCTATGCTTGGATAGGTTTATTAGAGCAGATAGGAAGATTGCCGTGTGACGCATACACAAAAGTCATTAGGAGAGCAAAACTACGAGCAGTTTGCAGAGCGCTATGCAGCTGCGGTTGAAACGAAAGCTCATAACGCTTATTATGAGCGACCCGCTACCTTATCGCTGCTGCCTGAAGTGGAGGGATTACAAGTGTTAGATGCGGGATGCGGTCCTGGAATTTATACCGAATGGCTGCTCAAGCGTGGAGCACAGGTTGTGGCTTGTGACGTAACACCCCAGATGGTTGAGATTACCAGACGGCGAGTCGGCAATCTTGCAGAGATTCATCAGGCAGATATCACTCAATCGCTTACGTTCGCCGTTGATGCTGCCTTTGACATAGTGCTGTGTTCTTTAGTATTAGACTATATCAATGACTGGCAGCCTGTATTTAAGGAGTTTTTTCGGGTATTACGATCGGGCGGAACGTTAATCTTTTCTTGTGGACATCCAACTGGAGACTATCTCTACACCCAGCGCAAACAATTAACCCCCGGCAATTACTTTAATGTCGAAAAGTTTGTGACCGAGTGGTCTGGATTTGGCGAACCTTACCCAGTTATCACCTCCTACCGTCGTCCACTCCAGGCAACGTTAAATCCTTTATTCAAGGTAGGGTTTATTTTGGATGAAATCCTTGAACCAAAACCGATCCCGCAGTTTGAAGAGGCAAATCCAGAAGACTACAACAGGCTAATGCGAGAGCCTGGATTTCTGTGCGTTCGTGCTTGTAAACTATGCTAATTCAACGATAACTGACTCACAAATTGCACTTTGGATTACCTAAAGATGATTCAATGAGCACCCAAAATACTAACAGTTGATGAGTTCATCAAAAACTACGGAGACAACGAGCGTTATGAGCTAATTGATCGAGAATGTAAGCTTATTCACTGATTCACATAGTTTACAGCAAACTGTTGATTGAATAATCGGGCTAAAACCGAATGACTTCATCAGAGGTAAAGCAAATGAGATATTGCGGTGCGGCATGACTGACCTGAAGCAAGTGCTGCTCCTAGGTGGAACAGGGGATGCCATAGAGTTAGCTGCTAGAATTGCCGAAATCCCAGGAGTGGAAGTCATGACTTCTTTAGCAGGTCAAACTCGCCAGCCTGTAGTGCCATCTGAAAACACCCGGCTCGGCGGATTTGGTGGAGTAGCAGGACTCATAGCGAACAGCGGGCGATCGTTGGATTGAAGTAGACAGTCATGAAGCAGCGGCAACAGTATTGCCAGGAATTGCCCAGCGAATCTTTCTGACGATCGGTCGGCAAGAACTCGCTGCCTTTGCTCATCTACAAGATCTCTGGTTCCTGATGCGAATGATTGATCCACCCCTATCGGATGCGGTAGTACCACCCGGAAAGCTCCTCCTAGAACGTGGACCGTTTTCACTTGATGAAGAGCGATCACTGTTGCAACAGTATGAAATTGAGGCGATCGTCAGCAAAAACAGTGGCGGTCATGCCACTTATGCCAAAATTGTCGCAGCACGAGAAATAAAGATCCCAGTAGTAATGGTACAACGCCCTCGCATTCCATGCAGTGAAAGGGTCGAAACCTTGGAGGATGCTATAGCATGGATCGTCAGCGTTTTATAAAAAGCTGATTCTCACCACGATCAATATTTCTCCCAAATTCATGAAAATAGCTAGCCTAAGATTTCATTTCACGGCTCTTCTATCCCTTTCACAATAGTCCACTGTGTCACTGGAGCCATTGCTTTCCAGCCCAGGAATTTTCCGACGGGTTCTGCCCGCTGGATAGCAAGGCGGGTCAGGTTTCCTCCCAGCTTACCTTGGCACTGAAATAGTAGGTGTTCCCCTTCAACCGTGACCGCATTCGCAATCAGGCGACCCCCGGGACGCAGCAATCGCCAGCAGACTTCCAATAAATTAGGTGCGGTTAATCCACCGCCAATGAAGATGGTATCGGGTTCTGGTAATCCTTCAAGGGCACCTGGGGCTTCTCCAGCCACAATTTTGAGATGGGGAACGCCTAAAGCAGTCGCGTTGTTGGCAATGTATTGCAGGCGAGTGGGATGTTGCTCAATGGCGATCGCTTGGCAGCGACGATCGCTCCGCATCCACTCAATGGCGACTGAGCCACAGCCTGCACCCACATCCCACAGCAGTTGTCCTGGTAAGGGGGCAAGAGCAGATAGGGTAACTGCGCGAACTTCTCGCTTCGTCAACTGTCCATCGTGGTGGTAGGCAGTGTCGGGGAGTCCAGGGGTGTGAGGGGCGTAGGGCGTGGGGGAACTGGTCCATGCCCTATTACCTATTCCCCATTCTCCAAACCTACAGGTAACAGCAATCGTGTTGAGATCGGCAAGTTCGTTAGTCATCGTCCAGGTGGAGGCAATGCCTTCGATGATGCGTTCGTGAGTGCCGCCCATGCGTTCTAGAACAGCGATTTGACTCTCACCGTAACCTTGTTGTGTCAGGAGTTGAGCCACTGTTACTGGAGTCGTTTTGTCTGCACTGAGTATCAGGATTCTGGCACCAGGGTAAAGCACTGCACTTAAGAGAGCCAGATCGCGACCACACAAGCTGAGGGTTTCGATTTCGGTCAGCGACCAGCCCAGACGGGCACAGGCAAGACTAAAGGCAGAGGGAGCGGGAACGATCGTCATTTCTGCAACAGGAATGTGTCGAATCAGAGTCACACCAATGCCGTAACACATTGGATCGCCGCTTGCCAGTACACAAACTGTCTGCCCGCGACGCTGAATGATTTGCTCTACTGAGTCTGAGATCGGGGAAGTCCAGAGGAGTTGTTCTCTTGTATCGTCTGTGGACAACATAGCAAGATGACGTTCTCCGCCAACGATCACGGTTGCTTGAGCGAGGAGCGATCGCCCTACTGGACTGACCCCCTCCAACCCATCCTCTCCAATTCCCACAACCGACAGCCACTTTCGCATTGCCCTTTCCTCGCTTTAAGAATAAGAAAGATTTGAGAATTTAAGTTTTGTGCTGCCAATGTGATAGGCTACGCTGGTTTGATGCTGAGAAAATCCGGTGAGATTCCGGTACTGTGCCGCAACTGTAATGCGATTTTAGATTGGAGATTTTAGATTGGAACGTAAAATGTTCAATCCAAAATCTAACATTCAGAATCGATTAAGTCAGAGTGCCAGCCTCAAGCGTGTTCTAAAAATCTAAATCTAACCTGCACTCCTTGTGGTGATTCAAAACAAGAAGCCATTCAACATCATCTTTAGGACGTGATCTTACCTGAATTACCATCACGAATAGAGAAATTACTGGCTTTATACAAACAACATCGAGAAACACCGGATGAATCCTTTGGAGAATTCACAAATCGATTTTCAGTTCCAAATCTTAAACAATCGATGACTTCATCAAAACTTTAGAACTTGATGACATTAGGAATTGCATGGTTGATTATATTCGCAACGGTGATGATATCTATCGCAAATCTTTTGCCATCATTCGTGCAGAAGCTAATTTAGAACACTTACCCGATGATTTAGCACATGTGGCAGTGCGGCTGATCCATGCCTGTGGCATGACTGATATTGTGCAGGACTCGCCGCTTCACCCAATGCGGTAAAAGTAGGACGAGATGCGCTCTAACAGCAGGTACGCCCATTTTGTGCGACTCGCAAATGGTAGCAAGTGGCATTACTCGCAAGCGACTTCCTCCCAATAATGAGATTATTTGCACCCTCAATCAGCCTGACATTTCAGAGATTGCCCAGCGCATCAACAATACGCGATCGGCAGCCGCAGTAGATCTCTGGAAACCTTGCATCGCTAGGGCAGTCATTCGCTTGTTGTCTTCCCATCCAGATAATCGCGTACATTGTAACAACTCTTTCCCACTACGCCCTAGAGGAGTACACAATCCCCAAACACGTTATGCTCGATAATACTGGAGCAAAACGTAAACCCTGGCACTTCACAGTTTTTGGCGAGCCAGATTAAGGTATTCCACTACCCATTCCATTACTCCCAATTCAAGCACTCCCATGCAGAACCTCACCCCAACTCAACCTACACCAGCTGATCTACAAGCCTATTGGATGCCATTTACAGCCAATCGGCAATTTAAGGCAAATCCGCGCCTATTTGTCTCAGCAAAAGGTATGCATTACAAGACAGCGGATGGGCGGGAAGTTTTGGATGGGACAGCAGGATTATGGTGTGTTAATGCTGGACATGGCCGTCAGGAAATTGCAAAGGCAGTGCAAGCACAAATCTTGACACTTGACTATGCCCCAGCTTTTCAAATGGGTCACCCAGGTGTGTTTGAGCTTGCCAATCAACTGACAGCAATGTTACCAGGCGACCTAAACCATGCTTTCTTCACCAATTCCGGCTCAGAAGCGGTGGAGTCAGCGTTGAAGATTGCGATCGCCTACCATCGAGTTCGGGGAGAGGGTACTCGCCAACGGTTAATTGGTCGAGAACGCGGCTATCATGGCGTCAATTTTGGTGGTATTTCTGTTGGCGGCATTGCTGCGAACCGCAAGTTCTTCGGCAGTTTATTGACAGGAGTCGATCACCTGCCCCACACTCACAGTTTGGAACACAATGCCTTCAGTCGGGGACAACCGCAATGGGGGGCTCATCTAGCAGATGACCTAGAACCACTAGTGGCATTGCACGATGCCTCCAACATTGCTGCTGTGATTGTTGAACCTGTCGCTGGTTCTACAGGAGTTCTCATCCCCCCACTCGGTTACCTAGAAAGACTCCGAGCGATTTGTGACCGCTATGGCATTCTGCTGATTTTTGATGAGGTGATTACAGGTTTTGGTCGCTTAGGCAGCAGCTTTGCGACAGAGTATTTTGGCATACTGCCTGATATTGTCACAGTTGCTAAAGGGATTACCAACGGAACAGTACCAATGGGAGCAGTGTTTGTGCGTCAGGGAATCTACGACGCCTTTATGCATGGTCCTGACAATGCCATTGAACTGTTTCATGGCTATACTTACTCTGGTCATCCGGTTGCCTGTGCTGCTGCCCTGGCAACTCAGGAGATTTACCAGCGAGAGGGATTGTTTGAGCATGCCCAAGCCTTAACAGACTACTGGGAAAATGCAGCTCATTCGCTTAAGGGACTGCCCCATATCATTGATATTCGTAATCTCGGCTTAGTTGCTGGGATTGAGCTAGAATCTATCCCTGGGAAGCCAGGAGCTAGGGCGTTTGACTGTTTCTTGCGCTGCTACGAACAAGGCTTACTAATTCGCCAAACCGGAGACATTATCGCGCTATCTCCACCTCTTATTCTCCAGAAAGAACACATCGACCAGATGTTTGAAACGTTGGGTTCTGTGATTCGAGAATTGCCATAACTGCAGTATATTAATAACCGCACAAAAGATCTCTTGTTAGAAGTTGCTACAGCCTGCTTATAGTTTCACCTAATTTGATAAGCACTAGAGGTACTGGTATGATACCTCGAAGCCGAATTAGGGTCTT
>JAFASY010000321.1 GCA_019244235.1 Chroococcidiopsidaceae cyanobacterium CP_BM_ER_R8_30 | reverse complement strand
TCAAGCTACCGCCAGATTTAATCTCCCTAACCAAAAGTAGAGCAGCCCTGACGGCAGAAGATCGACTTTATCGAGCAGAGCTAAGTGGTGTTCAAGGAACTTCCCTTAATCCTGAGCAACAAGAGCGCTTCCTATCTGATCAAGAAGAATTAAAGGTTCGTGTTGCTACAGCCGAACTGGAGGTTGAACAATCAATTAAACAATTAAATCAAACTATGATTAAGCTGGTTAATATCGAAGAGAAGCTTGCTCTGAGTCAGGTGATTCTTGATAAGTTCAAATATTTAAATAAACAAGGGGGAATATCTTTAGTTCAATACATCCAACAAAAAGAGCTTGTGCAGGATACAAAATCTGAAGCTGACCAGCTAAAGCAGGAAAAAATACGTCTAAAACTGGCAATTAATGAAGCAGAGTCAAAACTACAGAACACTGTTGCTCTGTCTCGTAAAGACCTACTGACCAAGATAGCTGATAACGAAAAGCAAATTGCTGAAATTGATAG
The DNA here is from genome assembly GCA_019244235.1 of Chroococcidiopsidaceae cyanobacterium CP_BM_ER_R8_30. Lineage (GTDB taxonomy): Bacteria > Cyanobacteriota > Cyanobacteriia > Cyanobacteriales > Chroococcidiopsidaceae > JAFAVL01. Next base: position 7,391 of record JAFASY010000321.1, on the reverse strand, counting down.
TCAGTTAACCAAGGTTGTAGTAGAGAACAATGAACGTATTGCTGAAACAGACAGCAAGTTAAGTCAAGCCAAAATGAATTTGCAGTATCAGGAAGTGAATGCTCCTGTTTCTGGAACTATCTTTGATTTACAAGCTCATACTAAAGGGTTTGTTACAAAAGCTGGTCAAACCATCCTTAAAATTGTCCCTGACGATCATCTAATTGCTAAGGTCTTTATTACCAATAAAGATATTGGTTTCGTCAAGGAGGGAATGAAGGTAGATGTCCAGATTGACTCCTTTCCCTTTAGCGAATTTGGAGATATTAAAGGTCAGTTAGTCTGGATAGGAGCTGATGCCCTGCCACCAGACAAAGCCCATTCCTTCTATAGATTCCCTGCTAAAATTCGTCTCGATCGACAATCACTATCAATCAATGGTCGGGAGGTGCCGCTACAGTCAGGGATGTCAATAAATGCCAATATCAAAGTGCGCCAGCGCACAATCGCGAGTATCCTCACGGATTTGTTTGCTAAAAAAACGGAGAGCTTGAAATCCATTCGCTAGTAGTCGATCAAGGTCATTTAATACTCCATCGGGAGACTCGCGAAAAGTTGTCCCAGAGTGGGTTGAGTCCAGTAACCAAGCCTAAGAGCAAATGAATAATCAGTTGAGCTTGTTTAACTTGACCGATTATACAGTTGCTGACAGTCGGAAATCTAAGAGATACGGCTGAAACTCTTAGAAAATTACCGTAGCTTTAGCAAGCATGAATGTCAAACATTAACTGTAGATCACAGCTCCGCCTCCCTTGGGGTCAGGCTGCGAGAATCCCCGCAATAAATTGCTGGGGAGAATGTCAATGAACATTTACCAAGCGCAAAGTTAGTAAATGTTGACTCAAGTTGTAATTCAGGAGAACAAGTAATATGAGCGAGCAAAACTCTGCACAAGATGCACAGAGCCAGAGTGCCCAAAACCCAAGCGCTGCGGTAACACAGCTTAATGCTCCAGGAGTTTCCCCCAATAACAATGCTAATTCAGGAGTAGCTAACTCAAGTGACCCGCCCTTGACATCTGCAGTTTACACACCTGGTAGCGATATAGCCGAAGGCTATCAACAAAATCAAGTCATCTGGGGTCGCGAAGGAAACAATACCGTCATTGGTTATCAACCTCTTCAAGCTAGTCTTGGTAATTCAGATATTGATTACTATCTCGGCGGTTTTGCAACAAATCCTGATGGGCATACCTTCAGCAATACATTCGTTCTTGGTGATTGGAGGCAGTCTAACTATGACAATGGTGACCCATCAATCTCCGGTACAAATGACTATGCCATTATTACTGACTTCAACCCGGCCTTGGATCATATTCAGCTTCATGGCAGCCCATCTAACTATGAATTGCAAAATGTTCCTGGAGTTGGAGAAGCGATCTTCGATGCGAGTAAGACAAGTGGACCTGACCTGATCGCTGTTGTATTGGGGCAGTCTAATTTGAATTTATCCTCGTCATATTTCCAGTACGCTGGTAACTCCCCACCAACAGGGCCAACACAACCACTGATTAAGCAAATCGGAAGCTCGGGTTTTGATCTCGGTTTTGCTGTGGCTACAGATCCCTCTGGCAATGTCAATATAGCGGGAGGAACCACTGGCTCTTTAGCATCTCCTAATAGCGAGGATGCTCGCCAGTCCTTCATAGCTAAGTATGACAGTAATGGCAACCAATCTTATCTTAAACAGGGTGACTATGCGGGTTTTAACACTATCTATGGTCTTGGCAGCATCGGCGTTGATGCAAGTGGTAACACTTACACGGCAGGATTGACCCAAACCCCTATCACAGGACCCATACTACCAGGTGGTGATGCCGTGATAGCTAAGTTTGATAGCAGTGGTAACCCGCTATGGACCCAACAGCTTGGGGGGGAGGGGAGTATTCTTTATAGTGGCAATAGCATCTCTGTTGATTCCACTGGCAATTCCTACGCAAGTGGAGTCGACGCCTTCTCCACATCTTCAGGTTCAGTTGCTACGCAGGATCGTTCCTGGGTGACTAAGTATGACCCCGATGGGAATCAGCTATGGTTCACGGAGATTGGACCTAACAATCCCGGCACTTTTACCGAAGCTTATGGCGATACTCTCGGCAAGCTTAATGACGTTTACGCTACAGGATGGACTCTAGGTGATGTGGGGGGACAGAATGCTGGGCTTTATGATGCCTGGATAAGCAAGCTTGACAACAACACAGGCCAGTTACTATGGTCAAGACAGTTTGGAACTCCAGATTTTGACTGGTCGTGGAGTGCTGCCACCGACAGTCAGGACAATGTTTACTCTACAGGATGGACTCTAGGTACCTTTCCGGGACAGCAGCATACAGGCGAATATGATGCCTTTTTAACTAAGTACGACACCAATGGTAACCAGCAGTGGATTAAACAGTTTGGCGGTTCTAATCTATCTAGCGGCTCTGAAACTGGTGATACTGAAGCTTTTCATACATACGTAGACTCTCAAAACAATATCTACGTTACGGGATATACCAACGCTGCACTGACACCCACTGCCACTGCCGGGGCGACTCCGACCGATTTTAATGCCTTCGTAGCTAAGTATGACACCAATGGTAACCAGCAGTGGATTCAAGAGTTTGGCAACTCCCAGCAAGCCACTGAGGCCTACGGTATTAGCGGAGACAACAGTGGTAACCTTTTCGTTACAGGAATTACCTTTGGCTCTCTCGGAGCTGTCAATGCTGGGTCTACAGATGCTTTTGCTGCCAAGCTTAGCTCAACAACGGGAGGCTTGGAAAACTTTAGTGGTACTACAAGTCCTCTTAGTACCTCCTCGTCAACAACGACGGCTTAAGCCTCACTTGAAGCCGATTACTGCCTAATAAACGGTTTTGAGAGAGCTTTCCACCCATTGGCTCAGCTCCTCATAGAGCTGGGCCAATCCTTATTTGTTCAAAGTCTAAATTCAAACGGTATAGACAAATATGACGAATATCCATTGGGCAAGGCATCTAGCATTACAAGAAAACAACAGTGTATTAATCCACAACTTACGGCAGCTAGCCGAACATCTGAGACCATCTGCTCTTGACTTGACACCTCAGCCGATGGTGGCGGCAGCTTTGCTGGAAGATGCATTAGTTGATGAGTGTGCTGTGCTAGCTCGGGAAACTGCAACCTCCGAACGAGAGTTAGTTGCCTATGTGGTTTCGTCAAAGCTGCTCTCGACGGAGCGGTTAAAATCCCATTTACAAGATCGAGTCCCTGCTGCTTGGGTGCCAGAAGTTTACGTGCCAGTGTCCACCCTGCCGCTTACTGCTAGTGGAGAGGTGGACGAACAGGCTCTGACCCATCTAGAAGTCATTGACTCTGACTTGGTGCAAAGATGGGAAGATCACTTGCATTTGGTGCCAGAAATTGAGCAAGTGGCAGTGGTGGTTCAAGAACAGATTGAGCGCCTGCCCTCACTGCATCTATCAGACCTGCTGCCTGGCTGGAAAGCCAATCTTGTCAATGCAGTTGAGGCGTCAGAAGCTTCCTTAGTTCACTCTGCTGCCGCTCTGCAAGATTCTGCCCCGAAAGCAATCGCCCTTAGCAATGGTGGTCCACTCACTCTAGAAGAAAATGCTCCTACCATTCTGCTAGCAGCCCTAAAACGAGCAGCCCTGCAAGGACTGGACAAAGGCATTGTTTACATCCAGTCTGACGGCTCCGAGATTTTTCAATCTTATAGTGCACTGCTGTGCGAAGCTGAGAGAGTTTTGAGGGGTTTGAGACAGCTGGGGCTACAGCCTCAGGACAAGGTGATTTTCCAATTGGAGCGTAATCAGGACTTCATTACGGCTTTCTGGGGTTGTATTCTGGGAGGTTTTGTCCCTGTCCCGATATCAATTGCTCCCAGTTATCGGGAATCTAACGGTACCATCAACAAGCTGCACCATGCCTGGCGGATGTTAGAGCGACCAATTGTTCTGACAAGTCAAACACTCGTCCAAGCAGTCAGTTCGCTGTCTACTCTTTTGGGTCTTGAGGACTTTCAGGTTGAAACGGTTGATCAGCTGCGCATATGCGACCCTGACCAGAACTGGCATGTTAGCCAACCGCATGATTTAGCTCTACTGCTGCTAACTTCTGGTAGCACGGGAATGCCCAAAGGGGTCATGCAAAGCCATCGCAGTTTATTAAGTCGGTCAGCCAGTACGATACAGATAAATGAGTTTTCCCGAGACGATGTCTCGCTGAATTGGTTTCCTTTGGACCATGTAGGTGGCATCGTCATGTTCCATATTCGCGACGTGTATTTAGGTTGCCAGCAAATCCAGGCTCCTACGGAAATTGTTTTGCAAGATCCGCTGAAATGGCTGGATTGGATCGATCTTTATCGGGCTACGATCACTTGGGCTCCTAACTTCGCTTATGGGCTAATCAATGATCGTGCTGAAGAGACAACTCGACGAGATTGGGATTTATCCTCGATGCGATTTATCTTGAACGCAGGCGAGGCAATTGTTGCCAAAACGGCAAGGCGGTTTCTGGAGCTGCTTTGCCCCCATGGACTACCGTCCACTGCTATGCATCCTGCTTGGGGGATGTCTGAGACCTCTTCTGCCGTTACCTTCTCACACAACTTTTCGTTGGACTCAACCACGGATAACGATTTGTTTGTGGAAGTGGGAGCCCCTCTCTCTGGAGTATCTCTGCGGATTGTAGATACCCAGAATCAAGTGGTTGATGAGAATAATATTGGGCGTCTGCAGGTCAAGGGCTCTATGGTTACATCAGGGTATTATCAGAATCCAGATCTGAACCAGAATGTTTTTATAGATGATGGCTGGTTTGATACTGGGGACCTGGGATTTTTATGCAAAGGTTGCTTGACAGTTACTGGTCGTCAGAAAGACACCATTATTATAAACGGTATTAATTATTATAGTCACGAGATTGAAGCGGTGGTGGAAGAGGTTGAGGGTGTAGAGGTCTCTTACACCTGTGCCTGTGCTGTTAGAACCCCTGACAGTCACACCGATAACTTAGCCATTTTCTTTAATAGTCCTCTTTCCAACGAGAACCTGCTGGAGTTGCTCAAGGAGATTCGAACAGCACTTGTTCACAAAGTTGGAGTGAACCCAGCTTATCTGATTCCAGTTGAGAAGGACACTATTCCTAAAACCGCGATTGGGAAAATCCAACGTACCCAGCTCAGCCAACGCTTTGAGGCCGGTGAATTCGAGGTCATTCTCAAGCGGATTGACATTTTGAGAGGTAATGCAAATACACTTCCAGACTGGTTCTATCGGAAGAAGTGGCGTCCGAAGAAGGCAATGTCTCCAGTTATTCAACCCACAATAGGGCAATCCCTGGTATTCCTCGATAGGTTGGGATTAGGTGCGCTCCTGAGGGAGGAATTGAGCAAGATCAAAACCCCGTGCATTAGCATCGAGGCGGGTTCTGATTTTGCCAAACTTGATAACAATCGCTATTGCATCGATCCCAAAAACCCCGATCACTATCGGCAACTATTAAAGTTGCTCTCAGCAAATAATTTACCAATTACTCAGGTTTTGCACTTGTGGACCTATGACAATTGTGCTGGAGAAATTTCTAGTTTAGAGATGCTGGAGCAGTCACAAGAGCTAGGGGTTTATAGTCTGTTGTTCCTGAGTCAAGCTCTTGCCCAGTGTAGAGATTCTGAACATGCAGTCCAATTGTATGTCATTGCTAGCCACGCCCAGCAGATTTTACCAAGTGACGAGATTGCCTGTGAGAGAACCCCAATTCTGGGTCTGATTAAAACGATTCCTCAGGAAATGCCTTGGTTGAACTGTCGTCATATTGATATAACTACCGACCAAGTCGAGGTAAATAAGGCTCATATTCTCCAAGAACTTTGGACAATGGATAAAGACCGAGAGGTAGCTTATCGTAATAGTCAGCGTTTGGTCCCCTGTTTAGAGAAAGTTGACTTTCGTCAGGAGGAGAAGCAGGAACTTCCCTTCAAGCATGGTGGAATGTATCTGCTCACTGGAGGGCTGGGGGGCATTGGCATCGAGATAGCCAAGTATCTGCTCCAACACTACAAGGCTCGGCTGCTGTTGATTGGTAGGACTCCTCTACCAGAGCGAAGCACGTGGTTGACTTATGACGAGCAGGTAGAAGATGCTGTCTCGCAACGAATCAAGGCTTATCTGTTACTAGAGCAGCTTGGAGGAGAGATTGTTTATGAGGCTGCCGATATATGCGATCAAGTCCAGTTGCAGCAGGTAGTACAGCAGGCTTCTTCACGTTGGCAGTGTGGACTGGATGGGGTGATCCACTTGGCAGGAGTTATCGAGGAACATTTGTTGGTTGGAGAAACCAAGGCCAGTTTAGCCGCGACACTCTATCCCAAAGTTTTAGGCACATGGGTGCTGTCTCAACTGGTCAAAGATCGACCCGACAGCATTTTTATATCCTTTTCTTCCATCAATGGTTTCTTTGGGGGTACAGCGGCAGGTGCCTATGCGGCTGCTAACAGTTTTCTAGAGTGCTTTTCCGACTATCAACGAGCTAAATGTTTGTGTCGGAGCTATTGCTTTAGCTGGAGTATGTGGGATGAGGTGGGCATGAGCCGTAACATCCAGATACAGGATTTTCTCCGCGCTCGTGGCTACCACATTATTCCTGCCCAGCAGGGCCTACAGTCATTGCTAGCAGGACTGCACCACGACCAACCACAACTGCTGATAGGGTTAGATGGCAGCAAACATCCTATCCGACTTTACAGGTCAAGTCAATCTTATCAGCTTCAGAAACTATGCGCTTATTTCACCGCCCCAACCGCTCCAGTTTCTTTTGCCAAGTTCCAAGAACTGGACGTGAGCGATCGCTTCCAAACGCGCAGCATTTGCGATTTTGTCCAGATTCAGGAGATGCCACTAACGGCAACGGGTGAAATTGATCGAGAGCATCTAGTTTTTAGGAATCGTCAGGCTCATAAAGCAGATACTGAGCCAGTGGCACCAAGGAACAAGTTGGAACGCCAGCTTACTACTATATGGCAGGACTTGTTAGGCGTTCCCCAGGTAGGCGTTCACAATAACTTCTTTGAACTGGGTGGAAATTCCCTACTCGCAACCCAACTTATCTCACGAGTACGGGCAACCTGGGCAGTGGAATTACCATTACGTAGCCTGTTTGAACAACCTACTGTTGCCGGACTGGCTGAGCGCATTGAGACAGCACTCAGACTTGGGCAAGATATATCAGCTCCGTCTCTGTTACCCGTTACACGGGATAAGGAGATACCACTATCCTTTGCCCAGCAACGGTTGTGGTTTTTCGAGCAGTTAGAGCCTAATCGTGCTTCTTACAATATCCCGATAGCTATCCGCTTGAGCGGTCAACTGA